>CAZBQH010000383.1:0-4161 GCA_964493915.1 uncultured Nitrospiraceae bacterium | reverse complement strand
CCGCATGTACCTCGCCCAAGGGACGTTGGAGGACCTTCTACAGCGTATAGAAACCGATCGGCCCGGCCTGACTGCCCGGCAGCAATGGGCCCGCCCGCCCTCTGCCGCCGATAACGCTGAACCGTAGGAGTGAATCAGGACGTCTCACAGCGACCTGTTTGGAGAAGAAACGGATCAACGCCTCTATCCCATTAGTCCCATTCGGGCCCTTCGGACCATGAACCGCGCTTGCTTGTCGCTGCTGCTTCAGACAGCCCCCGCCGCTCTTGCCCCGCCGTCGCCGCAGACCGCATTCCTCAGCGGCTCAGGGTCCAGTCAAGGAAGGCCCCATAACAACGGATTCATCTGTTGATTCTGCCGGGAAAACCTTTACGGTATAACCGTAAACGAAAGACCTGTTGGCAGTACGCTCGCGATATTACTCTGGGCATGAGGCAGGGTCCGCCACAATAGTGCAGCCCAAACCCTTGCAGTCCCAGGCCGCGGGCGGCGACCGGGGTGCTCGATGATCTATCGGCCATTGTGGTCCCGGTAATGCTTTGGCGACATGCCGCAGGCCTTCTGAAACACTCCGTAGAACTGACTTACGCTGCCGAACCCCGATTCGAACGCAATGCTCACGATATCCATTCCAGTCGTCATCAAGAGGTACTGGGCGTGGTGCAGCCGGTTGAGGGTGATGTACTTCTTTAGACTCATCCCCCATCGCTTCCTGAAGAGCTGCGTCGCATACTTCGGATGAAGCCCCGCATGCTGCGCCACGTTCACCACCGTCAACGGATTCTGGAAACTCAGGGCTATATGGCGCGCCATGGCCTGAACGCTATGGACCTCGGCAGGCAGCGCTGGCTTGTCTCTCATCTCCTCCCAGCTCGGCGACGCGCGCATAGCCTGGATCATCCGTTGGATGCGCGCCTTCACCTCGAGCCCGATGATCGCATCCCATTCCATCAAGTGGGCCCGGATATCCTGGCGCCATTCCTGGAACAATGCCGTCGTCACATAGCTGAAGGGATTCTGGGGCTCGACTGCGACACGGCCGCGCAGCAGCCGGTGCACGAAATCCTCGGGCAAGCTCCACCCGACGAAGTGAGTGAGAGGAATGTGCATCGAGTAAGCGGTCAGGGGCGCCCGTTGATTTACGATGACGTGCGGCATGGCGCCCCAGAAAAGCATGAGCCGACCAGCGGGAAGCTCTACATGCTGATCCCCAAGAAGATACGTCGCCGCACCTCGCGCCAGGTAATTCATCTCAACGCTGTTGTGCCAGTGGCCGCGCGGCATGAGAGGCGCCGCGTCGTCGTGCTCGCCAAAGTGTATGTAAAGCCCGGATATGTCCTCGAGGTAGTCGACGTGCGGACCTGCTTGTCCTAGCTGCTTAGGCTTGCGTGCTGTTTTTCGAGCGCGCTGAGCCGCCATATCCCTTGCTCCCTTTGCATGACCCGCGGTATGCGTACTCTTGCACCCTGTCGCGCCCGCTCCAACCCCTACGGGTCTTCTCTGACGAGGGACAGGTTGCTGCAAAACTCTATGCTGCCCCTATCGCAATCGGCAAGTACCCGGACAACCCCGTCCCCTCCGCTGTATGCATTCCCGACAACGCGCACGTTGCGAGAGCGCTTGAGCGCCACGGCTGCTGTGCCGCACCCATCCCAGTGATAGGGATGAGGGTCCTGTGAACAGTTGGCAAGGCGGTTGTTTTCAAGAGCGACGCCATCGGCGCTTGTGATGTAAATGCCCATATTCGCAACACCGCTAATCGTGTTTCTAGAGATGACGAGATCACGGAAAACTCCTGGCGGCGCAGCAGTTTCCGGCTCTCCCTGAGGCTGGTTAAAACACGTCGCGTACACGACGATGGCTGCACAGTTGGGAACGCGCGGCGATCGGACGAAGACGTTGTCCTCGATGTGGACGCGGCAGGCTCCAGTGATCTCATTAAACCCGATGCGTTCGGTATACTGCATGACAACGCCGCCACCAGAGATGTCAACAAAGCTGCATCCGCGGATGACGGCGTCATCGGTCTGAAGCAAGATGCCGCGGCCCCGGTTTCCGTCGAACTGACAGTCTGTTACCTCAAGAGTGGGCAGCCATGTGCGGTTCTCGAGCAGCGTGTTCTGCACAGGCTCCTGCGGCAACTCCTCTGCAAAACGGAGCATCGCACGAGCGCCGCTGCGCGCAGCTTCCGCAACGGTCCTTTCCCACAAGGGGGTCAACTCCGTGCTCAGTAGACGCATCCTGTCTCCGCGCTTGGGCGCTAGGTATGGCCACGGGAGGCCTACCTCAATTGCGTCGGCGCCAAGGCGCTGAAGCGGTCTGATGAGCATGCCATGCACGTTCAGCCCGTCGTCCCCTTGGCCCTCGAAACGGCATCGATTCAGGGCGATCGCGCCTCTGCAGTGCATGAAATGCGCGCCGTCCGCAGTCACGGACAGCAGACGGCCGCTGCCCGGTCTGCGTTCGACCGTGCAGCCGTCCAACCGCACGTTCTCCGTGGAAACGGCCCGCAACGCCATACCAGCGCCCGTGTAAACAGACACATTGTCGAAAGACAGATCCTTACAATCCTGGGCAACGACGGCATCGGCGCCATAAACCTCGTAAGAGATAACGTAAAGGCCTCCAATCGGGATAAGGGGAAGCGTTTCTGTGTCCTTCCCCGTGAACGTGACTCTCAGTCTTCCCCCATCGAGAAGCACGCCTTCTGTCCCGGAGGCGGCGTCCCATATCGTACGCTCCTGGGCCGAGGTCAGGCGCAGCTCGGGGTCGAACTCCTCAACGCGGCCGATGGGGACGCGCGCACAGGGAGGCGGCTCTGTTTCCAGCTCGAACTCAGCCCAGTCCGCCCCTTTGGCCCGGACATATCCCTGCGTGAAAGGCGCTGGCGCCCAGTCGAATACAAGGTTCCGGACGTGAACATTGCGGCAGTGGTCTAGAGCGAGCGTGTTGGCGAAGTCAGCGGGCGAATCCCAAATCAAGAGCAGCGTCGCGCCGTTGCCGTCGATGGCGAGGTTCTCGAACCCTTGCAGCAACAGCGCATTCGCCCGCAGATGGTCATTGCCCTCGATACGACTAGACACGCGCACCCGATAGACCCCGCGCTCCAGCACGACGCGCCCATAGGGCGCCCCGCGCGCCGCATCGAAGGCCCGTATCAATCCGGCAGTCTGGTCGGCATCCTGGTCTGGCAGCGCACCGTAGCTTGCCGCGCAGATCAGGGGAGCGTCTGCGTCGTCCTCAGGGACAACCGCGGCGGTCTGCGGGTTCAGGCAGACGGAAACGACGTGTGTCACCATCCATCCGAAAAAGGCCCCCGAACCGCCAAGACAGGCCATGTATCCAATTTCCATCCGAGTAAGCGTGCGCAACCCTGCAGTCAGGGACCGGGTCCTATGTAGAGACCCGGCCCCGCCTGTGATTACGCCTCGCACGGCAACACCAGGCAGGAGTCAGCCTATGCCGCCCACGAACGTCGACCAAAACCCCAAACCTGTGGCCAGAATGCTCCAGTCCCCATTAGGCGGACTCGTAATGTTCAAGATGGGCGACTTGGCCTGGAATTTGACGAACTCCACGTGGCCGTCCATCCACAAGACGTTGCTCCCGCCTGGGAGATGGTTAAAACGCGCGACGGCTCCTGTGGTCTCCCACACGGTGTTGTTTGTACCCCACGCGTCCCACATTACCGGGATGGTGCTCTGTGCTTGGGCGCTTGCTGCCGGGTTATTGATATCGGTGATGAAGAACCGCTCGATGCCCTCTCGGATCCGCTGATAGGAGGTCGGCAACCGCGATCCGTCATCATCCTTGTACTGGTCGATCCCTCTCCAGTCGGTGCACTTTATGGTGTCGGCAGCACCAAGGTTTTCCCACCAGTCCAGGGCAAACCACGCCTGGGGGCCGCCGCGCGCGGCGATGTCCGCAGCGCCGACCCGCACCATGTGAGGCACATTGGGATTTGACGCGGAGAAGTTCCACATATGATACCAGGCAACTCCTCCCCACGCGTCTACAACTTGGGAGGCTGTCCGCGTGGCATAGGGCATGTAAAGATAACTGTAAGGCCAAGACAGAACCGCATTGCGTATGGCTTGCGAGATGAAATCACCCCCCTCGACCCTGTCGAGCATGACCTGAATGTCTGGCTCGAGGCCGAAG
>CAZBQH010000382.1:0-2224 GCA_964493915.1 uncultured Nitrospiraceae bacterium | reverse complement strand
ATACAACGCTTCAACGGCACGGATTTCTCGGCAGCCCTGCCTCCGGGACCCGAGCTGTCTCGCCGCCTTGACGATTTCGGCCCCGAGATTATCCACTCCCACCACCCCTTCCTGCTGGGCGATTCTGCCGCCCGCGCGGCGACCCACCGCAGTCTGCCGCTGGTATACACGCATCACACGATGTACAGGCCCTGCAAGGGCTGCGTTGCCGCAATCAACAGCGGAGCCGGCTTTTTGTGTATGAGCCTGACAACCTGCTCATCCACCCGCCGACAGAAACCGGCGAGGCGCTTTTTCTCCTGTGTTTGGTCCGATCCTCCCCCTTGCCCGTGGAAGACGGCCGGCCTGTTCGCGTCGGGTTGATGGCCAGCCGAACCCGTGTGGAAGTCCACGTGACGCTCGAAATCGTAGACGCGGAGATACTCCTCGAAGTTCTGGGGAGCTAACGGCAGGGGCGCGGAAGCTGCTCCGAATCGATTTGCGCGGAAGAGTTGGACTGTGTTCTGGCTCAGCGCGAGAAGATAGAATGGCTTGTCCTGTAAAGCAATATCGAACAAGGGCTTGAGGTACAGGTGGCCGCATACCGTCACGAGCCTGGCTACGTCGACGGGCAGGCGAAGTATGGTGGGCTCGCCCTCGGCCAGCAAGACCCCCAGACTCTCAGAACCACTGGGCCCTTCGACGGACTTGGGCCGGGCCGTAGCCCCAACAGTCCGCCAGAAGGCTTCGTATTCCACGACGTTCCGAACCACCGTGAGCCGATCGCGGGCGTCTACAACTCGGCCTCCCAAGGCCGCAAGCTGCTCCTCGGCCTCTGACAGTAGGTTCTTCATCCTGATAGGGTTCTGTCTCGTTTCCGGCCCGGCCGCGTGAAAAGGCATCCACATCGATACGCTTTCCGGGACCGATCGCTCTGCCAGAGCATCCAACTGCTGCTGTTCAATCCTCATATCATGCTTTCCTTCCGCGCAATGAGTTCCATGCAGCGTCTGCGTATTGTACGCAGCGTCAGCGTAAGGCTCTGCGCGGCCTGGCGAGAATAGCCGGTCTGTTCGTGGCGATCGAAAGACGGTCCGGGCGAGATGGTAACGCGACCAGGACCTGCCGCCCTGCGACCCTTGACAAAACCTTGCGTTGCGGAGGCGGGGCGGATATGTTGATGGTATTCCCGTGATTTCCGGACAATGTCGGCTTTAGCGGAAGATACGCCTTGGGAGAACCGAACGAGACGAAAAGCAGACCGGCTGCCGTCGGAAACGCATCCTTTAAGCCGGCGCCGTCCATTCTCAATGTTGACGATGATCGCCTTCGCCTTGCCTTGGAGGGCGGCGGGATCGGGCTCTGGGAGCGTGACCTCCAGAGCGACGAAGTGACTTGGAGCACCACCCTGTACGAACTGCTTGGACGCGACCCCAAGGCACCGGTGACAGCCGAGACCTTCTTCGAATACATCCACCAGAACGACCGATCTCGCGTGCGCGTGCACCTTGAGCAGTGGCTCGAACAGGGCGCTGAGTTCAAAGACGAGTTCTGGATTGTGCGGGAAGACGGGGAGCTAAGATGTAAGATGTAATCGGGGGACACCATACCAATTAAATCGGTTTTGCTCTTGTCATGGGGCGGAAAGGTCGTAGCATAAGGTCATGGCCAGACTTGCACGAGTCGTGGTTCCTGATTGTCCGCATCATCCGCCTTCGCCAGCCGGCTACGGCGTGACAAGCATCACGCAGCGGGGCAATCGGCGGCAGACGACGTTCTTCTGCGAGGATGACTACCGCGCGCAGGTCGATCTGCTGGTCGAGTGGCGCGGCGTGCGTGGGGGCCGCATCCGGGCGTACTGCCTCCTGCGGAACCGGCGTGCCAGAACCGGTGCCAGGGCGGCGCACATCAGGCCCATCGATGCCGGCTCGGGGATTGCATCGGCATAGAGGTATACCAGCCTGGCCTCGAGGTCGAAGGTCACCGTCGAAGGCCAGATGTTGGCGATCTGGCTTGGGGAGAAATCCACATCTGCATAGGGCGAACTGAAGTAGGCAAAATCAACCGTGCCGCTGCCGGTGAAAAGCGCCATTTCGTCAGGGTTGCTGAGGTCCACGAAGATCGGCGCGTAAACGAATGAGTTGTTTGGGTCGTTGGGGTCGATGATGGCGGCAAGCTTGTCGGGCCCTGTGGAATACAGGTCGAGCTCAGCTTCGCTGAGGTGCGGGTCGGGCCACTGACCGTC
>CAZBQH010000381.1:0-12194 GCA_964493915.1 uncultured Nitrospiraceae bacterium | reverse complement strand
GGATCGGTAGCTAAGCGGATTTCAGATGCGTATGACACGGAGGTGGACAGGGCGGTGAAGGCAATGACCGCGCTCCTCGAGCCGATCATGATCGTGATCATGGGCGTCATTATCGGGTTCCTGGTGATCGCGATGCTTTTGCCGATGCTGACGCTGAGTTCAAACGTTTCCTAAAACACGTGCAAAGGAGGTATTCAGGAGAGATGAGCGAGCGCAGCGGCTTCACTCTCATCGAGCTGATTCTGGTGACCGTCATCATCGGGATTTTGGCAAGCATGGTAACGCTCAGTTTTCACGGGCGGACCGAAGAGGCGCGGATTACGCGCGCAAAAGCTGACATTCGCGTTTACCAGGACGCAGTGGATCTTTACGCGTTGGACCATAACGACAAGTTTCCCAAGAGTCTCGATCAGCTTGTTAACGGCGACCGCAAATATGTCCGTAAGCTGGAGCGAGACCCATGGAAAAACCCATACGTATATAAGCTGCCGGGCAAGCACGACGCATATGACATTCTGTCGCGCGGTCCGGACGGCATAGAGGGCAACGCCGACGACATTACAAGTTGGCAAGTTGATTAAACGCGATGGGCAAAGGCGCATGGAATGGGCAGCAGGCCGGGTATTGAGAGAGAGCGTGAAGACGGCTGCGGCGCCGTGCCGGACGCCAGCTTGCTCATAACGAAGGTCGGGAGTCTTCTCGACGGTGTGGGCACGGAGCATGCCGACGGGCGCTGTTTCGAGGGACGCGGTTTCACCCTTCTCGAGCTCATTGTGGTCATGTCGGTGTTGGCGATTTTGCTCAGCGCGGTACTGCCGGTCTTCCTCTATTCCATGCAGACCACGCGCGAGGAACGATCGATTAACGCCCTGGTCTCGACGATGAAATACGCCCAGGAGCGCGCTATCACGGACAGCGTGGAATACCGTTTCTACCTGGATCCAGAGGAACGAACGTTCTGGCTGATGCGATTTGACGGCCTCGAGGACGGCAAGAAGCAGTTTGTGCCGACGGGCGAGACCTACGGCCAGAAACAGAGACTGGCGGAAACCATGAAGATGGAGAAGCCTGAGGCGCGCCTTGATAGAGAGGCCAAGGCGTATTACGTGGCGTTTTATCCCAGCGGCGCTTGCGACTATGCCACGGTTATCCTCGAGCCCACAGACATTCGTTCGCTGCGGATCAAGACAAAGGGGCGGCTCGGGCAGTTTGAGATCGACAGACGGGGATGAGATGAGGAAAACCGCCGGCTACATCATGGTTGAGACCCTCGTCGCGATGGCTGTACTCAGCATCGGGCTGGTGGGCGTACATAAGGCGCTGCGGGAGGGTATCAAGACGCGCGGCATCGCCCGCGACGCTACCCACGCCCGGTTTCTGCTTGACCAGAAAATGGCGGAACTGGAACTGCGGCCTTTCCTCTTTGAAGGGACGGAATCCGGTTCTTGGCGGGGCGAGTTTTCCCGGTTCAAGTGGCGGTACCGTGTTGAAAAAGTGGAGCTGCCCTTGCCGCCTCTGCCTGAGTACATCGATCCTCAGTTGGTGATGGATTTGAAGATGCCCGTGTCTTATATGGGCCGCATATCGGTAACGATCTCATGGGCAAGGAGCGGGCAGCGCTTCACGCGAACAGCCGAGACGCTCATCGCGCCGGAACGTCTGATCGTGCCGCCGGAGGAAGAGCAAGTCCTGGATGAGATACCTGGCAAGCAATAGCAGGACCTCCGGCTTCACGCTGGCTGAGCTTCTGGTGGCGACCACCATCATTACGATCGTAATGACGGCTGTCTATACCTCGTTCAGCAGTTCCGTTCGCGTGTGGCGCATGGGTGAGCAGAACTTCCCAGCCTATCAGGACGCCCGAACAGCCTTGAGCATCATGACCCATGAGATCCAGAACATTGTGCCTGGCTCCGGCCACCTCTTCGAAGGGAAACACAACGAGTTCACGTGTTTTGTCATTGCACAACCTATGGACGTGACGGAGGGCGAGGCGGCCAGAGTGCTTTGGGTGCACTACAGGATCCGCCAGAAGAGAAACGAAGCCGGCAATGAACTCGTTCGAGAAGAGGCTGTGGTTGACGGACCTTTGCCGTTGCACTTCCCCGACGAGGGTCTGGCCGAAGATTCCGGATCGGACAAGATCGACCTGAAACGTAAGCGGATCTTTACCATCGCCGAGGGCGTCAAGGACTTCGAGCTCCGGTATTACTGGCTCGCTAAGCCTTCGGAAGACATGCAAATGCTTGCGGCCAATCCCCGTCTCCTCGAGGAGGGAGAAGAGCAGGTCTTCGTACCGCAGATGAAAGATGAAGTGCCCTCGCGATGGGGACAACCAGCAGGAATGGAGATAGCAGTTACGTTCAGCGACCCGAGTTCTCCCCAGAAGGAGACCACGTTCACCACGCGTGCAGCGTTCCGTGGAAACCGCATCGAGATACCGCTCGAGGGCGAGATCATGGAGGGCCTCGGCGATGAGGCTGTCTAACCGGTCTGAAGGCGGTTTTGTCTTGGTTGTCGTGCTGTGGGTTCTGGCGATCCTTACGGTTATCACGTTGACTTTTGGCCGTAACGCCATGATGGAGCGCCGAGCCGCCATGCTGGGGATCGATCACAGCCAGGGAATGTGTATGGCGCGGGGAGCTGTCGAACGCGGTATTGTGGAGGTGCGCAACAAGGCCATTGTCGATGAACTCTGGGAACAGGCAGGCTACACAGGTTTGAACCAGCAACTGTTCAGAACGGTCAACTTGCTCAAAGATGAGGAATACTTCTCACTTGCGAATGATCCCGATTTCAAAGGCGAGGTCTGCGGCTACGAGGTTTTCGACGAGGAAAGCCGCATCTCAATCAACCAAGCCGACGAGGAGCTTTTGAGCCACATCGAAGGCCTTGACAGGAAAACGGTGAGCGATGTTGTTCAATATAGGAAACAACGTGCACGGGGTATGAAGGAAGTGGATCCGCGCAGTCTTTATGGCGCTTTCACAACGATAGAGGAAGTCCAGACGCTGTTCGAGATCGAAGATAGCCAATGGTACGGCTCTGGGGGAAAACCAGGGATCAGGGATGTTTTGACGCTCTGGGGCGATGAGAAGATCAACATCAACACCGCATCCGTCGAGGTGCTGAGCTGTCTGCCCGACTTGGATCCGTCTGTGGCGGCAGCCATTGTCGAATACCGTCTCGGGATGGACGGCAAGACAGGGACCGGCGACGACCAGACCTTTGCGGCCGTTGCGCAAGTTGTGGCCGAACTTGGCTTGAGTCCCGACCAAGCAGCGCCATTGCTGAAGTATTGCAAGGTAGATTCCCAATTCTTTACAATCACGGGGTTTGCCACACGCCGTCAAAGCAAAGTCCGCGTATCTTGTTCCGCTACCGTTGTGTCGACGGAGGGGACTGTGGCGCTGTTGCAGTGGCAGGAGGGCGCCCTTGGCTCGTAAATCGACCCATATCAGCATCTTGCAGTTTGACGAGCACGCCATCGTGCGTCTGCGCGTTCGTCGTGGACACAAGGGCGTAGACGTCCTTGCGTACGATCTCGAGCGCGGCTCTTGGTCTGCCTCGGATGGGTCCCTAGCACAGGCCCTCAAAGAATTCTGTGCGCAGCGACGGGTCGCAGCAGATAGTGTTTATACCGTGCTTTCCCGCCATGCCATGACGGCCCGAATTCTTCAGCTCCCCTCGCACGACCGCGACGAGATCAGATCGATGGTGCAATTGAGCGCTGAGGAGTACGTTCCTTTCCCCGTCGAAGAACTGGTGCTTGACCAGTGCGTGTTGGGCGAGCTCGATAACGGCTATGCACGCGTGCTGGCTGTATACGCACACAGGAACCTTGTGGACAGTCACGTCGAGCTGCTCGAAAAGGCGGGAATCGAACCAGAACAGATCTTCGTCAGTTCGGCCTGCTTGGCGTCGGCGGCCATAGCGGCGCGTCCGCAAAGCGACGAGCGCTATGCCGTCTTCAGCCTGGCCTCGGGAGGACTCGAGGTGGTGGTCATTAAGCAGAGACGCCTCGACTTCGGCCGGGGCGTTGCAACCCAGCGCGATTGGTCCCTTTTATCTACGGAGGATGCCGGCGAGGCGCTTGAAGAGTTGTTCATTGAAGGACGGGCGTCTCTTTCGGCCTATCGCAGGGAGTCAGAAGAGGGCACGGGTGTCGAGACCGTTTTCCTCAGTTCTGAAGTAGTTGACGTGGACAAAGCCGCAGAAGCGCTCGAACAAGAAGTTGGGGCAACCTGCCTGCCTGCGGGGTTCATTGACGATCTCGTGACAAGCGGGAAGGAGCACATCAAACACCGCCCTCTGGCCATGCTGGGCGCGGCGCTGGCGGCGCAACAACGTGCGGCCGTTGATATCAGCTTAGTACCGGTGCGCCTGATCGAGGCCCGTCAGTATGCGCGGCTGAAACGCAAGGCGGCGCTCTTGGGAGCAATGGTGCTGTTGGCGGCTATAAGCCTTCTAGGCGCCTATCTTCAGGCCATTCATCAGCGCGAGACGTATATCCACGAACTCGACCTCCGCATCTCGGAGATCCGCCCCAAGGCAATGGAGGTAGCCGCGAAGCAGAAGCAATTGCAGGTTCTCAAGAATCAGGTGAGCCGCTCGGGGACAGTAGTCGAACTGCTCGGACATCTGGTTGAATGCGTGCCGCCGGAAGGGCTGGTGTTCACAACCATACTGTTCACCCAGAACGAGGACATGGTCGTGGAAGGACAGGCCGTTTCGCAGCATCTGGTCGACTTGCTCGCTGAGAATCTGCGCGAGACTGGACGCCGTGACGTCCCAGAATTTGCCCAGGCAGTCGTAGGTCCTATCACACAAAAGCCGTTGTACAATCAGAGGGTTCACGAGTTTAAGATCATCATTCCATTCCCGAAAGAGGAAGAGCAAGAGAACACGGGTGGCACTCAAGCTAACAGCGGAGCATCCAGCTATGAAGAAGATGAGCTCGTTATTCAATAGCCTGTCCGCTCGAGAGCGCTATCTGACGATCATTGTGGCCGTCGTGCTAGTGGTCGGCGTGGCCTATTACACGGCCTTCCGGGCCGTCACTCGGCTGGATGAACTCGAAGATGCGATAGACCGCCGCCAGGATGAACTCCTCTTGTACCAAAGCCAGGCAAACCGCAGCGCAAGTGTCGAGTCTGCCTTCCAGTTGATCGCTTCGCAGCATTCAAGCGAATGGACGAGAGAAGAGATCAACGACCGGCTGCGCCGCGAGATTGAGCGCCTCTCAGTCGAGAACCCAGGGCCGCCGGATTCGGTTCTGGATTTTCAGACGGATATGAGCGCAAGGCGGCTCGTCAACATTCCATCTTATCCACAGGGTCAATTGGATGCGGCGGAAGGGTACCGCGAGTATAAGATTGATTTCAGAGTGCAGCCTGCGGACATCAGGTCACTGACCACTTTTCTCGAAAGGCTGCAGGAGAGTCCTCAAGCTTTGCGCATCAACGAACTGAAACTGAGCCGGGACCCTGTCCAACGGCTAGTAGCAGCGCAGGTGGAAGTCATCCGGACGGTGGTGAACAGCGAGCCGGGGCCTTGGGATCGAGAGTCCGGGGACGAGGATGCCCCCACGAATATTGCGCGGAACGGTAGTTTTGAAGAAATGGACGGAAGCAACGGGGCTTTTCCGGAATGGCAAGTCGAAGGCCTCGCCGTGGCACAGGACAGCAGGTTCAAAACCGATGGAGCTATCTGCTTTCGGGGCGAATCCCAGGGCGCAGATGCGCGCGTCTGGCAGCGGCATGAGCTAGCGGCAGGACGTACATACGAGCTGAGCGTGGATGTCGCCCTAATAGGCTCGGGCAGGCTTCAGGTTGTCGATGAGGGACAGGACAAACCCTATGAGGGCGCTGCCTCATTGCTCGAGGGCGGCGACATGTACCGCTATGTAGTGCGGTTTACGGTACCTGGGGAATCAGGGACAGCAGTTCGGGTCGGGGCGCCGGTCGTTGCAGTAGGTGCTTCTGGATCGACTGTTTACATGGACGACGTCGTTCTGCGTCTCTTGGAAGGGTAGCCTGTGGCAAGATGGGTCGCAATAGGCAGCATTGTTGCTTTTCTTGTGGGCGTTGGATTGCTCGCAAAGAACCAGGCATACAGCGCGATTGAAAAGAAACGGAGCTGGCTCGAGTCGGAAATGGCCGGTGCAGTTGAGGAAGAGCTCAATATTGCGCTGGAACAGCCGAACTATAAAGAAGCAGCTCAAAAAATCGTCTCCAAACCTGCTTTATGGCAGCCGCTGGTCTCACCGCCAGAGCGAAAAAAGGCCGCGCCTGACCTTCAAAAGATGCTCGCGGATGTAAAACTGACGACTCAGCGGGTTGGCCGGCCGCCATCGACAAGAGTCAAAATACTCACAAAGGCCAACCGGAACGGCCTGTGGATTTCGGTTGGAAGCATTGTGAATGATTGCAGGGTGAAGCAGATCACCGACACCGGGATTGTGTTTTCTGTGGTGCAAGACGGCGTTGAGTACACGCATACGCTGCGTTTTTAGATGCTATAGCGGCCAACGCTCCCCGTGACGGCAGAAGAACGGTGTCGTCTTGCCCGCGAAGATGGACGTTATGAAGAAGGGGGGCAAGGTCCAGGGGGTAAGCGGAGGAATGCTCGGCAGACCGACGACGCTGCCGGACAATGCAAACAGAGGACAAGCGCGTGATTGCTAGACTGACGGGACGTGTAGAACGGGCTGTGAAGATAGGATTTCTGTATGTCGCGGCAATGGGGTTGGCCGTTTTTGCTGATGCGCAGCAGACGCCGGTCTCACCCGTTCCGGTCCCAGTTCCCGTGCCTGGTGCCGTGACGCCGGGGCGCGTGCCAATCAGCGGCCAGCAGTATGATGGGGGACAGACCTATGTCGGCGGTGAACTAGGCGAGGGGGTCTCGGTATCCGGCGCAGGCGAAGCGCCATCGGGCTTCGGCGTGCGCGCGCAGGAACGTCCCACCGTACGGACTATCAAATCGGGCGGCGCGGGGGCACGTGCAGGCGGCCAGAGAAGTCCCTATGAGCCTGTTCTCAACAACCCCGTGCCGTTTGTCGAGCTCCCTACCGGCGGACAGCGGGTCAGTTTTTCGGCGTCGGCGGGCCCGTTGGCGCTGCGCGAATTGCTCGACATGGTAGCGCTTGCTACGGACTGGAATATTGCCGCGACAGAAGAAGCGGAGAAGATGCAGGTTCGGATCTGGGTCAACGAGGTGGAAGCGCGCATGGCCCTCGAGATCTTGCAGCGGCAAGGGATTTTCTACGAGTGGGACGAAGAGAATAAACTGCTGACCGTCATGACCCAGGAAGAGTATCTTCAGAGCCAGTACGGGGGGCTTAAGCGGCAGGAGTTCTCTGTTCAATATGCTGATGTAACCGATATGGAATCGATCCTCACCTCGCTCCTTTCACCCATTGGACGCATCGTTGTCGATCCTCGGACGGGCAATGTCATTGTCTGGGATACCGACGACAACCTTACGGAAATGGAGCGCGTCACGAAAAGCCTGGATCAGCCCCTGGAGCCGCGCATCTTCCACCTGGACTATATTGATACGGACAGCATTCTGGACAGCGTCGAGACTGTGCTTTCAGAACGAGGCATTGCTCACGCCGATCCCCGGTCAAACACGGTCATTGTGACCGATCTGCCGACGCGACTCGAGCAAATAGCCAATGTGATCGAGGCGCTCGATGCGCAGGTCGAGACCCGTACGTGGACCCTTGACTATGTAGACGAGGAAGCCATCTCCGAGCGCTTGGAGTTTATTGTCCCCGAGGAAATGGGCGGGATCTCGTATGACGAGAAGACCCACCAGATCAGCGTCACTGCGATTCCGACTCGGTTGCAGGAAGTGGACGAACTCATCGAGGCCTGGGACGTCAAACCCAAGCAGGTTCACATCAAGGCCTTTATCGTGTCAGCTGGAACAGACCTGACAAGGAATTTCGGAATCAATTGGGCCTACTTTGACGAGCTGAACGGGACGCCCTTCAGCCTGCAGCGAGGCACGGTGTCAGCGGACTTCCTCAACAACGAGCTTACGGGAGAGCGATTCCGCATCGGGCAGTTCCCCAATGCGGTACCCGAGTATTTCCCTGGGACAACGACGCCTATGACAGACCTCGAGGGCAACACCATCATTGATCACTTCCGGGGGGACGACGTGGCGGTCATGCTCGAGTATCTGCATCAGACCAAGGAACTCCAGATTCTCTCGAGGCCCGCTGTCACGGTACGCGACGGCGAGACGGCCGTCTTTGAAGATACTGAGGACCAACCCTATCAGGAGGGCGGTTACTCGACGCGAGCCGGGTCAGACTACATCATTCCTTTGCGGGTGCAGTTCCTGCAGGTAGGCACTATTCTCGAAGTCACGCCCCGGATCAACGAGGACAACAACGTGCTGATGGAGATTCGGGCGGAGAGCAGTCAGCCAGGGAAAGCCGCACAGTCGAAAATCACCGGCGAGATCCCCGGAAAGAAGCAGAGTGCGGCTGAAACGCTCGTCATGGCCAAGACGGGGCAGACAATCATCATCGGCGGACTACAGAGCACTTCGTCGAACGACAACATCGACAAGGTGCCTCTCCTCGGGGACCTGCCCCTCGTCGGGAAGCTGTTCAAAACCACCAACAGGACGCGGAAAGACGGCGAGCTGATGATCTTTCTGACCCCGACCATCGTCGACGAGTACACCCATCCGGAAACAGAACGGCTGGCGCGCTATGATGAGGAAGTTGCTGACACGCTGCGGCAGAGTAAGAAACCTCTGATGGGACGCATTGAGAATAGGTTGACGCACGGCCGAAACGAGATCGGCGTTTCCATCGGCCAAGGCGGGGCAATGTACTCTGAAGGAAAGGTCGTGACAATTGACGGCCTCCGTGAACGCTTCTTCGCGCTCGAGAATCCCGGCGGCGTTACGGCAGTCATCCGGGTGCATCCCCGGGCGCCGAGGGCCTTGAGCACCAATGTGGCTGAAGTGGCCATGGAGGCCGGGCTTGAGGTGGACTTCGACGATACGGTGGTCCCTTTTGTGCCAGCTCGCAGAGAGCAACCTGAGGAAGGCGCCGCCGAAACGGAGGTTGGGAACGGCGCAGCGCAGGACGATTAACGAGGGATCTCTGTCGTCCTTGGAAACCCAAATCCCGCAAATGCGAAGTTGCAGCCTTCCTATTTGAAGGGGGGCAGATAGTCTCCGTGGGCCTCGATGAGTTCGTCGCACAAAGCCACTGTTTCGTCAATGGTCAATTCAGCGGCCGTGTGTGGATCCAGCAGGGCAGCCTGGTAGATATGCTCTTTTTTACCCGTCAGAGCAGCTTCAATGGTTACCTCCTGCACGTTGACGTTGGTGCGCGTTAGTGCTGCGCATTGAGGAGGCAGAGCGCCAGCATAGGTGGGGTGCAACCCGCTCAAGTCGGCGACGCACATCACCTCGACGCATGCATCCTGGGGCAGGTTTGTGATGAGGCCCTTGTTCAGGACGTTCCCTCCAAACGTAAAGGGCTTCCCCGTCTCAAGAGCATCAATGATGTACGAAGCATACTCGCCGGTCCGCTTATGCTCGATGGGTGCATCGGTAAGTAGGTTCTGTTCGAGCCCGTCCCATCCCTTGATCTGTTCTATGCAACGGCGCGGGTATTCATCAAGAGGTATATGAAACCGTTCAATGAGCTCAGGGTTTCGCGCCTTGATAAACCATGGGACATACTCGCTGGTATGCTCGCTTGATTCCGTGACGTAGTAGCCGAACCATTTCATAATCTCGAAGCGGACGGCGTCTTTTTTCTTGTATTGCGGTTGCTGTGCGCGTTTTTTGATCTCAGGATAAAGGTCTTGACCATCCCTTTCGATCTCCAAAAGCCAACCTTGATGATTAATGCCGGCAATCTTCCACTTGAGATGGTCGTAAGGCAGGTCGAGCATCCGGCAAAGATGGGATGCGCATGCCTGGACACTGTGGCACAGGCCGATAGTATTCACCGATGTAGCTTTGAGGATGGCTCCTGTCAGCATAGCCATCGGATTGGCGTAGTTGATGAGGAGAGCATCCGGCGCGACCTTCTCGATGATCCGGCAGTAATCAAGCATCACAGGAATCGTTCGTAGTGCGCGAAAGATGCCGCCGATCCCGAGGGTGTCGCCGATGGTCTGGCGAAGTCCGTATTTCTTGGGTATCTCGAAGTCGATGACAGTCGAGGGCTCGTAACCTCCTACCTGAATCGCATTAACAACGTAGTCTGCCCCTTTGAGACATTTCTCGGCGTCTTGAGCCAGAAAACTCTCAATCTTCGCCTTTGCGCCCATGGTTCTGTTGATGTTGTTCAGCATCACTTCCGACACATGGAGCCGATGGGCATCAACGTCGAGAAGGCAGATGTGAGCATCTTTGAGACCGTCGACATTAAGACAATCTCCAAGCACGTTCTTGGCAAAAACCGTGCTGCCGGCGCCGAGAAAACAGATCTTTACCATCCTTGCACTCTCCTTGATATAGAATTCAGAGCAAGGCGGATCATAGCGAGGCAGCATGCGTGAATCAAGAAAACAGCACGTAGGAGGAGGGAAAACCCCAGCACATAACACGGCTATAATGCACGGGGTTAGTGGATTTGAATGGTGCCGGAGAGAGGACTTGAACCTCCACGCGGTTGCCCGCACATGGTCCTGAACCATGCGTGTCTGCCATTTCACCACTCCGGCGTGCAGACTCGGTCTTCGTACAACAGAATCATAGCCCAGTCGGAATAGGCCGGTCAAATCAGGGCATGAACAGGCGAGAGCCTTCCCGGAGCGACGCCCCCCGATTTGGCGTGTTTTGCACAGGGCATGACAGAGATTGTACACTCACAACAAGGTTGCGGAGTCGCGCTGCCGCGAGTCCCTTTGACTTCGGTTGCAACAATGCGTGGAGTGATCACAGTGGCCAAAGAAGAAAAGAGCAAAGCGGCGACAGACGGTGCAAAACCGGATGAAAAAAAGCCGCGGGGCGACGCTGCAACGTTGACGCCCGATTGGCCCTCAAATCCACCCCCCAAGTCCTCTATGTTCGGCCGCATGAACCGAGCCTTTCACGACGCGCTGCAGAACAGCCGCGGGCCAAACCGTGAAGCTGTAGCCCCGCCGTCTCCTCCGGCTGTCGACGATCTGTCCGTAAGACGCCAGCGGTCTGCCAAAGACTATCGGACCCTTATCCCGGAAGGCGTTGTCATAGAGGGAAACGTGTCAAGCAGCGTGGAGACGGAGGTCTCCGGGCGGGTAACGGGACACATACAGGTCCAGGGGCGTCTTTACTTGGGGTCCGGGGCGCTGGTGGCAGGTAACGTGCGGGCCGAGTCGTGTACGGTTGAAGGCCGGGTCGAGGGGAAAACCGAGTGTTTGCAAGATCTTGAGTTGGGCAAAAGCGGGCGGCTCAATGCCGATGTGATGGCGGGGGGGGCAATTAATCTGGCGGGTCAAGTGTTTGGAAACATAATGGCGGGGCAGCAGCTCCGTATTCAATCTACGGCCCGCGTGACTGGCGATATTCGCACGCCGCGGCTTATAATTGAAGAAGGCGCTTTTCTGAACGGTGCTTGCTCAATGAAACCTCTCGAGAAAAGGAGTCAAGAAAAGCAACTATGATATGGCTTCCGGGCATCTGGTTGTTGATTCCAGCTTTTCTATTCGCTTTGTATGCACAGATGAAGGTCAAGACGACCTATTCCAAATACTCGCAGATAAGCACACGCGGGGGAAGGACCGGTGCTGAGGTGGCGCGTTACATCATGCGAGATGCAGGCGTGGCAGGCGTTGACGTCGAGCATACGCCAGGTCAACTCTCCGATCACTATGACCCCAGGCAGCGGGTATTGCGGCTTTCAGACGGGGTCTATCAGGGGCGCAGCATTGCTGCACTCGGCATAGCGGCTCATGAAGTAGGACATGCGGTCCAGCACGCCCAAAAGTACCTGCCGCTTCACCTGCGCAGCGTCATGTACCCTGCGACCAGTTTTGGGAGCACGTTGGCGTGGCCGTTATTCCTTATTGGGCTCATTTTCCAAACCGGTTTTCTGCTGAACGTGGGCATCGTGCTTTTTTCGGTTGCGGTGCTGTTTACGATCATTACCCTGCCCGTCGAGTTTAATGCGAGCAGTCGTGCGCTGAAAGCCTTGGCGACGGGCGGGTACCTTACTGAAGAAGAACTGG
>CAZBQH010000380.1:0-6695 GCA_964493915.1 uncultured Nitrospiraceae bacterium | reverse complement strand
GATCTTGAGTTGGGCAACGATGAACATACGCAATTCGTGTTGCGGCTTCATATCTTCCACCTGCTTCAGACCACCTCGACAAACACCATTGACCTAGATGTCGGCGTGCCTGCTCGGGGACTGCACGGCGAAGCCTACCGGGGTCATATCTTCTGGGATGAGATGTTCATCTTGCCCTTTTTAAACTTTCGTATACCCGAGCTGACGCGATCTTTGCTGATGTACCGCTACCGGCGGCTGCCCAAAGCCCGTGACGCTGCTCGCGCCGCGGGCTATAAAGGTGCAATGTACCCCTGGCAAAGCGGCAGCAACGGCCGCGAGGAAAGCCAAGTGTTGCACCTCAACCCGAAGTCGGGCCGGTGGATTCCCGACTTCACCTATTTACAGAGACATGTCAGCGCGACTGTGGCTTTTAACACTTGGCGCTACTACGACGCGACTTGCGACATGGAGTTTCTCGCTTTCTATGGGGCGCGGATGGTGCTTGAAATCGCCCAGTTCTGGGTAAGCATATCCCAGTACAATCCTAAACGCGACCGCTACGAGATCCACAATGTCGTCGGACCCGACGAGTTCCACACGCAGTATCCCGATTCCGATCAGGCGGGTCTTAATAACAACGCCTACACCAATATCATGGCGGCATGGGTAATCCGCTGCGCCTTGCTTCTTCTCGAAGAGCTGCCCCGGGACCGCGTTGCGGAACTGATGGACGAACTAGGCTTGAGCAAAGACGACAGGGCCGAGTGGGAGCGTGTCAGCCGCAGGATGTACATCCCCTTCCACGATCAAGACATCATCAGTCAGTTCGAGGGATACGACAAGCTAAAGGAATTCGATTGGGAGGGATATATTCGCAAGTATGGCGATATTCAGCGGTTGGACCGAATCCTCGAAGCCGAGGGAGACACGCCGGACCGCTATAAAGCGGGCAAACAGGCCGACGTATTGATGCTCTTCTATCTGTTCTCGCTTGAAGAACTCGAAGACCTTTTTGAATGGATGGGCTACCAGTTCAGCCCGGAGATACTTCAACGCAACGTCCAGTATTATCTTAAGCGAACCTCGCACGGCTCGACGCTAAGCCGCGTCGTCCACTCGTGGGTGCTGGCGCGCACGGACCGCGAGCGGTCCTGGGACTTGTTTCAACAAGCCCTCGCAAGCGACGTGGCCGACATCCAGGGCGGCACAACATCGGAAGGCATCCATCTCGGCGCCATGGCCGGAACCGTAGACCTGGTCCAACGTGGATACACCGGCGTCGAAACGCGAGACGGCGTCCTTTGGTTCAAACCGCACTTGCCGGATATGCTCAACCATATTCACATGCGCATTCATCATTGCGGCAACTCGCTTGATGTCTCCATCACCCGGGAAACACTGACTGTGCGCGTGGCCGAAGGCCACCTGGCCGAAATCAAGATTGGTGTTGACGGAAAGACTCATACAGTTCAACCTGGAGATGCGCTGGAATTGCCCTTCTGACGTCGGCCAGCACCTTCACAAAGGGAGGCAAACTGGACTGTTCAACGGAACATATGCAGCAGGTTTTTCCCTCGTGCCGACTGAAGGCAAGCGCCATCGCAGCACATACGGCTTCATTCCCGTTTTCTATTTCCTGTCCCGTCCAGCCGTCAAGCTCTATTAAATGGCTTTAGATATCACAATAAACACTGCCAACCCTACGCCGGTCAGAAAAGCAAGGCTCGAGTGCAGTTTCTCCTCTCCGCGCGCCTCGGGCAGAAGATGAGAAGCAGAGACATAAACCAACACCCCCGCTACAAAACCAAGCATTAATCCCAAACTGCTCGGGCTCAGCCTGTTTACAAGAGGATAAGCTGCAAACGCTCCCAGCGGAGTAGTCAGGCCCGCGACCAGGAAAGCGTAAAACATCGCGGCTTTCTCTTTCACGCCTCCTTTCAGAAAAACGGTATACGTTATAATCCCTTCGGCAAACTCATGAACAACTAACCCTGTTGCCGCCAGGAAACCCGTGAGGATGCTGATGCTAAAAGTCACAGTGTAAGTGATGCCATCTATGAACGAGTGAATCCCTATTCCTTCTGCCGCAACTATACCAAAAGCGAGCACTTCTTTTTGTGTTAGGTATCTTATGAGTTTATTTGAAAAGAACATAAACAAGAAACCAAACAGAGCCATAGTCCCGGCATTGTCGTTCTTTTCTGCCGCTTGAGGCAAGGCCAGCATCAAAGGAGTTGAAATCAACACGCCGGCGGCAAAACACATAAAATAGGCTTTGGCCTTTTCGGCCCATTCTCTATACTTAAAAATGATCAGGATGCCAAAGCCATTGACTATGGATGCAATAATGGCAAATACGGCTATCCAAATGAATGTATTGGACTCAGCAGACATATTATCTTCCTCTTCTTGAGTATCCTGTACAATCTTTCACAGATTATCACGAGGTTTCCCCTGTTTAGATCATATGATTCCAAGGCAGTCAAGCCAAATCTCTATTACATTAGGGGTCTTGCAATACTAAACGATCCGCTGCCCTGAGTCAACCGAAAGCCCCCAGCAGTTCGTGTGCTCTGGGTTATTCGCCATAACTGACTGGGTACGCCGACTTCTGCCGGAAACCGCCTAATAGGTTGGATAAGCAGTAGGATATAGCCTACCTTCCTGACGCATCAAACCGCCAAGACGCCTGACGAGCCCGCCTCCGCGCCTTGCTAGTCGATGCGCGTTGAGACCGTGCAGACGGCCTTTGGCGCAATCACCACGCCGCTATCCCCTTTTTCCAAAGGAACGACCAGCGTCTCGGGACCAAATGCTCGAAATACCTCGATGCCGCCGCCATGGCAACACTTTCCGTGGAAAGCGGCTAGGGTAGGCACATCGAATCGCTGTCCCGCCACTTCCAAGGCATGGTAAGCCTGGAGAT
Organism: uncultured Nitrospiraceae bacterium; assembly: GCA_964493915.1. Classification (GTDB taxonomy): domain Bacteria; phylum Hydrogenedentota; class Hydrogenedentia; order Hydrogenedentales; family SLHB01; genus CAZBQH01. Next base: position 3,787 of record CAZBQH010000380.1, on the reverse strand, counting down.
CGGGGCCGGCGATCCAGAAACCGAGAGGCGCGAGGACCAGACCGGGCTGGGGCGACCAAGGCTTTTCCGAATCGCTGTTGACATACACGATGGTCTCTCCCGCCTTGCCCTCAAACGAGGTCTGCTCGTGGAACAGGTTGGCGTCCGGGAAGGCGTGACCGGTCATCGGAGCGGTGAAGACGTTGTCCGCCAGCCAGGTGCTCAGGCGCGAAACGGTTGCGAGCATCTGCATCTTGTCCAGTTGGGACCAACCTCCGCAATCCGCCTGCGACCCCTTGATATAGGAATCAAGAACGCCGAGGCGCAGGTCGTCGCTGTAGAAGGCAGGCGGAACGGTCCCTGCGCGCAAGGTTTTCAGAAAAACCCGCAGATAGCGCATAAGAGGATCCTCTGTGTCCATGGGTGTGTTGACGTGCGTCGTCGATTCGCGCATTCCAATCATCGCATCGTGGTATACAAGCTCCCAGATGGGCACAATCTCCCCGTGCAAAGCATCCTTCACCCAGCCTCCGTCGCCGCGGTGGCAGTAGCCTTCCTCAGCCATATAAGCAGAGTCGAGGCTTTCAATAGCCCAATCCATAATCGACTCGGCCGTGATGAACTCGGCAAACTCCCGCCGGGCAACAGCGAACATGGCGTTCCGCCGGGCCAGGTCTTCAGCCTTAGGAACCGGCGGCGATTCGGAGTAGTCTTCGATGGGCCGCACCGACGTGGTCACGTCGAACAGATAGCCCCTGACTCGCGGGTAGCGCGCAGCTACCTCCGGCATGTTGCGGTTGGCGAAATGCAGTTGCGCCGCACCACTCGCCAGGTAATACTGCTGCTCCCGGTAGATGCCTCCATTGATGGGGCGCCCGTCGGCCCCGTGCGCGGCCCACTTCAGATCGTATGACGGCGCCTGCGTGCTGACTATTCCAAGATCGTCATGAGGGGTGCATAGGTAACCTAGTTCATCGATAACGCCTGTCAACTTGCGCATTCCCTCATCGCCGCCGCACTTCGGGTTGGCCGGGAATACATCCGGGTACTCGCTGTCGTAGCCCAAACGGTTCCAGCCTCCAAGGTGAATGATCGCGCGCTCGAGCCCGGCTTCTTTGAGCGCACGAAGGCGGGGGATGAAATCCTCGAAGGGGATGGGTTCCCCGCCGTAATCGCAAGGCACATGACCGAAAACGACGGCGCCGCCCACGCGTTGGGGATCGCAGGGGCGTTCACGCGTAGCCAAGGTGCGCCACTCCGGCCGCTTCAGCATGCGCGCACGGTATCGGTGCGCGATATCCACGTAATTGCCGTCCAGAAACTCGAAGGTAATGGTCTGTTCGCGTCGCTCGGAGCGGCCCTCGGCCCATGATCGCTCGCCGTAAAGGTCATAGCCCGCGCGTCCCTCGCGCCGCCATACATCAACCAGACGGTATAGGGAATCCTCGACAACAGCGATGTATGCACTGCCCCCCTGATCCGGCCCGTTCTGCGTTGCCCCAAAGAAACGCATGCACCAGGGCCGCTCATACAGCCGCCGGGTCACGCGAAAATCCTCTCCATCCGGGCTCGCCAACAGCCCGAGCCATTGTGGGAAAACAAGTCGAGAGCTGGGTGAATCCACCGAAGGGGCAAAGGGAAACCGGACGTGTTGCACCTTGGGAACATCCAAACCCGCGAGCACTATCGTGCACCGGAGCCGCCGATTCTTCTCTAACGCATAGACAATCTCGGCAGTTGCATCAAGAGGCGAAAGCGAACCCTTGCCGACGATCCGAAAGCGGCCCGCACCCTCCCACGTGATTGGGACATGGTTTTGCGAAGCCCCCGGCGCGCCGCCAAGAATGTACGTGTGTCCGTCGCTGTCGGTCAGATGCGCGAAACCAGCCATGCCAGCCCCGTGCATACGCCATTCCACTTCGCCGTCGAAAACCTGCATGACGCTCGACCGCGGGTCAAGGGTCAGCCGCATGGCACGCCGGTGAGACTCCAGGAAAGACGCATCGGAACGGGTCATTGTTGTGTCTCCGGTAGATGAGGACAGGGCTGGGCCCCCCACCACACAAGCAAGGATCAGGACGGCAAGCGCTGACGGCAAGGGAATCCGCTGCGATGCCGGCGGCAGCGCCCCGCTGGAATCTGTCGCGCGAAACGGCATCTGCTTACTCCCTCCTTCGCTATCGCACGCCTCCCGAGTATAATGCAACGGCCTTGGCAACGCGACATCGTCAGGAAGCAATGCGCCAAGCGACGGCGCAAGCCGCGGGAAAGGGCCTGCCTGGTGCTGAAACACGCCCTCGCCGCCTCGCGCCAAGGCCCAGCGTGAACACCAATAGAGGAGGATTCCCCATGATGTTTGCAGGCGCGATGTTGTGCACCTCAGTGTTCGGCGCGGCAGGCGATGCATGGACGCAGAATCTGCTGCCCCGCCCCCAAGTGATCGATATGCACGCAGGCGCCTTCGATCTGCCCCCTGCCTTTGCCGGCATCCTCACGATGCCTGAGGGCGTGGCGCCCGACCGCCTTTCCGCGCGCTTGACGGAAACGCTCGACGGACTGTCGCTGAAGAACCGGACGCTCGAAGGGGCGCCCGGCGCGACGCGATTCACCTTAACCATCGGCGAAGACACCGATGCGCGCGACGAGACGTGGTCCATCCCGGCCCAGGGATACATGCTGGACATCACTCCCACGGGCGTTCGCATAGGGGCTTCAACGGAAGTCGGCCTATTCTACGGCGCTCTGACTCTGGCCCAGATCATCGAGACCGTCGGCACGACAGGCGCCGTGCCGTTGCCGTGCCTCGAGGTACGGGATTGGCCTGCCATCCCGTTGCGCGGTCCCCACGAAGACTTTGGCCGCGATCAACTCCCTACGATGAACGACCTGAAGCGCAGCATTCGCACCGTCGCCCAGTACAAAATGAACACCTATCTCTGGTTCATCGAGCCGGACCATTTCGTCTACAGCTTCGACTCCGACATCAGCACCGATTACGATCGCTTCCGCTTTGACGAAATTCGCGAGTTGACGGCCTATGCCCGCCAGTATTACGTCGACATCATCCCCGTGGTCGAGCTGCTGGCACACATGGAGATGACCCTGCGCCATGAGCGGTACCAGGGACTTTCTGAGAACGGCCAGGGGGGCGGCACGCTCTGCCCTACGTCGGATGCGTCCTTCGAGCTCGTACGAAAAATGGTGGATGAAATCGCCCCCGCCTTCGATTCGGTCTATTTCCACTGCGGCCTGGACGAGAGTCAGGCCGTCGGGCAAGGCCGCTCGGCTGAAGCAGTTAAGACCAAAGGCCTGGAGCGCGTGTATGCGGACTATTACACGCGCCTGGACGAGTTGGTCCGCTCTCACGGAAAGACGATGATCATGTATGCCGACATCGTGTTGAACCATCCCGCCATTCTCGACCTGCTGCCGACAGACATCGTCATGATGTTCTGGGACTATGCGCCGAGAAGCCGGTACGAAGGCCTGGACCAACTCGCAAAAACGAGGTTTCAACTCATGACCTTGTCCGGCCTGTGGGACTGGTGCAATCTCTATCCCATCTACCCGGCCGCGTTCGACAATATCAACGTCCTTGCCAAACAATCGGCGGAAGCAGGCGCCCTGGGCCACTTCGTCAGCAGTTGGGGCGACGGCTATCGGGGCGCCGCGGGAACGAACTTGAGCGAATTGAACGCTTACGGCTTCACTTACGCCGGCGCTGTCTCGTGGAATCCCACGCCTACGCCGCTTGATGTCTACTCGGGCGTCTTTGCGCAGCGCTTCTTCGGCGCCTCGGACCCAAAGC
>CAZBQH010000379.1:0-10914 GCA_964493915.1 uncultured Nitrospiraceae bacterium | reverse complement strand
CGTTCGGCGACATCCACAACAAACTGCGTCTCCTGTGCACGTATCTCGGCGTCGAATTCGTGTCGCCGGAAGAAGGTTAACCGCAGATGGCAAACCGCTCGGTTACCCTCGACGACGTGGCACGGCTCGCCGGCGTAAGCAAGTCAACGGCCTCGCGCATCGTCAGCGCCCGTGAGGGCCAGAAGGTCCCCTTCGCCCAGACCACTCAACGGCGCGTCCGGGAAGCGGCGGAGAAGCTGTATTATTCGCCTAGCCGGCTTGCGCGCGGTCTTAAAGGCAGCCGGACGGGGATTGTAGGGTTCATTGTGCCTTCCGTAGACGACAGCTTTTTCCCGAGCGTCACAAGCGTCATCGAAACCCGCCTGTCCGGGCACGACATCAGCATTATCCTGGCAAATACAGGCGGCAGCCAGGCCGTCGAGCGTAAACGCATCGAAGAGTTACTCGACTGGCATGTGGACGGTCTGATCGTCGCCCCTGCCCAACAGACCAGCGATCCTTCTCCCTTCTGGGAGCTTTGGCGCGCCGAAGTCCCCTTCGTGCTTATTGACCGGACTTTCCCCGATACGCCTTTCCCCAGCGTCACTACCGACGACTTCACAGGAGCGCGCCTCGTTGTCGAGCATCTCATTGCCACTGGACGCAGGCGCATCGCCCGCGCCGGCGGTTCGCGAACTATACACACGAACCTGCTCCGCGACCAAGGGGTGACAGCCGCCCTTGCCGAGCACGGTTTGTCTCTGGATCCAAGTCTGTCCATCGAGGCGCCTTCTTCGGTGGGAGGAGGACGGATCGCCATGCAGCGCCTACTCGAGCTCGATAGCGCGCCTGATGCGTTGTTCTGTTTCAGCGACCTCGGGGCCATTGGCGCGATGGAAGAATGTCTGAACCGCGGCGTTTCCATTCCCCAAGATCTCGCCTTGGTGGGCTATGCGGACATCGACCACGCCCACTTGCTTCGCGTGCCGCTTACAACCGTGCGGCAGCCTCGGGAAGCCCTTGGAAAAGCGGCGGCGGAGATGCTTCTGTCCCTTATGGAGAAGCAGATGCCCGCTCCGCCCCGTCGCGTGCTCCCGGTAGAACTCGTAGTGCGTGAGTCGGCTTGACCGGCCGCAAATTCGTGGCTGCTCGAATCCATCCGGGGAGGCTTGCACGCCGGCCGCCGTGCAGACATCGGTCGAACAAGATGCCCACGATACGACGAGCATAAAACGACGCCAAAAAGGACGTCCTGCCTACACTTGAGCAAGGGCCTTGACCAGGTCCTCGGCGGCCTGGATCGGGTCGTCGCGGTCGGGGTCAAGCTGGAACATAACGGCAGGCTTGTCTTGAGATGAGAACGTCAGGCGCGAGCCGAACTGCTGCTCGAGGGCATTGCGCGCCTTTCGCGTAAAGAACCGCGCCGTCTCGAACTCGACGGAGACCGCCTGCTTCGCACCGAGGAGACGTTTTGCTCCGACATCTGCTGCGTGCGCCCGGACCCGCATCACATCGAGCAGGCGCTGCACGGGCGACGGCGGCTTGCCGAAACGGTCCCCCAGCTCCTGACGCAGCTCCTCAACCTCCTCGACGGACTCCGCCCCTGCAATACGCTTGTAAAGGGTGATCTTCTGCGCCTCCGACGCGACGTATTCCCCGGGGATGTAGGCGTCGACGGCGAGCTCGAAGGGCGGCAAGGTGCGCCGTCTAATCGGCTGACCCTTCAAGTCCGCGACGGCCTCCTGAATGAGCTGGACATAGGTCTCATAGCCTACTGCTGCAATATGGCCATGCTGTTCGCCGCCCAGGATATTGCCGCAGCCGCGGATCTCGAGGTCGCGCATGGCGATGCGAAAGCCTGCGCCCAAGGTCGAGAACTCCTCGAGCGCTTTCAAGCGTCTCTGAGCGTCTTCCGTCAGGGCACGTTCGCCAGGCACAAGGAGGTAGGCAAAAGCGCGATGCTTGTAGCGGCCGACGCGCCCACGCAACTGGTACAGTTCGGACAAACCGAAGCCACCTGCGTTATTTATGATAATTGTATTCGCGTTGGGAATGTCGATGCCGGATCCGATGATGGTTGTGCAAACGAGCACATCGATCTCGTGATGAATAAACGCATACATCACGCGTTCCAGCTCGTGCTCGGGCATCTGGCCATGGCCCACGGCCACGCGCGCATGGGGCACGAGCCTCCGAACAAGCCCTACGAAAGGCAAGATGGTCTGGACCCGGTTGTGAACAAAGAAGACTTGGCCTTGGCGGTCAAGCTCGCGTTCGACAGCCTCCTTAATCAGCCCCTCGTCGTAAACCTCGATGCACGTGTGAATCGGCAGGCGGTCGTTCGGGGCCGTATTGATGAGGCTCATGTCGCGCGCGCCCATCAACGACAGGTTTAACGTCCGCGGTATCGGCGTGGCCGACATGGTGATCACATCGACGTGGGTGCGCATCTGTTTCAACCGTTCTTTCTGCGCCACGCCAAAACGCTGTTCCTCGTCGATCACAAGCAACCCAAGGTTCTTGAAGGCGATATCTTTCCCGAGCAGACGATGGGTACCTACGACTATATCCACCTCGCCAGACCTGATCCGCTCGATGGTGCGCTTTTGCTGAGCCGGGCTTGCAAAACGGCTGAGCGCCTCGACGCTCACCGGATAATCGGCAAGTCGCTCCGAGAACGTTGCATAGTGCTGCTGCACAAGCACCGTAGTCGGCGCCAGCACGGCCACCTGAGCGCCGTCCATCACCGCTTTAAATGCAGCGCGCAAGGCGACCTCGGTTTTCCCGAAGCCTACGTCGCCGCAGATCAGGCGGTCCATCGGACGCGGGGCCTGCATGTCTTCCTTGACCTCGGCGATGGCGCGGTCCTGGTCGGGGGTCTCGTCATACTGGAAAGCGTCTTCAAACTCGACTTGCCATGGCGTATCTTGGGAGAAAGCGCGTCCCTCCTGGCTTTCGCGCGCGGCATAGAGCTTGACCAGCTCGTCGGTCATATCGTGCACGGCCTTCCGGACCCGCGACTTTGTGCGGGCCCAGGTCGCCCCGCCCAGTTTGTCAATCTTCGGCACAGAGCCGTCGCCGCCTGTGTACTTCTGCACTTGATCAATATGCGTCACCGGAACATACAGCTTGTCGCCGCCGCTGTACTGGAGGGCCATAAAATCGCCCGCTTTCCCCTCGAAACGGCGTAGACCCAGGTAGCGCCCAATCCCATGGTGGGCGTGGACGACATAGTCGCCGGCGCGCAAGTCGCTGAAGCTCGTTATCGCCGCACCCGCTTCAAACCGGCGCCGCGTTCTGCGAACGTAATGGCGTCCGAAAATCTCGCGCTCGCTCAACACAGCGAGCTTGTCATCTTCCGATACGAATCCCGCGCGGATTCTTCCCAACTCGACCCGCAGGTCGAAGCGCTGATCGCCCAAGCGATAGCCGCGCTCGTCGAGTAATTCGTGGAGACGGCGCCGCTCGCCGGCGTTGTTACACAGAAGCACGACCGTGTAGTCTGCCGCGTCCCATTGCTCGAGTTGCTGCCAGAAATCTGCTGCCGGCGGTTGCCATGACGTTAACGACCGGATCGGGGCCGCTACCCGCGGGACGTCTTGAGTCCGTTCGTAAGCGATTTGCGCAACCGACAACCGGAGAAACGCTTCAAGGTGCGTGTGCGCCTCCTCGATGGTCATGAAGAAAGGGCTGTTCTCGAATTGCCCGGCGATTCTTCGGGCCTCAGCGCCAACGGACGTCGGTTCATCAACACAGATCAGCGCGTTAGGCGCGAGGTAGTCCGTCACGGCGGTCAACATGCCTGCTGCAGCCGCAGCCTCTCTCAACAGACGTTTCTCGGAACGGGGCAGGACCTGGAACTTATCGGCAGGGCCTACGCTGCGCTGGGTCTCCGGCTCGAAACGGCGGATTGACTCGATCTCGTCGCCGAAAAACTCGATGCGATACGGAAGCTCGCTTGATATCGGGAAAACGTCGAAAATACCCCCGCGCACGCTCATCTGACCGCGTTGCTCGACCATCAGTTCCCGTTCATAGCCCATTCCGGTCAGTTTCGCAATCGTCTCCTCGAGGTTATACTCGAGGCCGACCTTAAAACCAACGCTCTGACTCGAAAGGTCGGTACGTCTCACGACATACTGGAGCAGAGCCCGCACGGGCATGACAACGTGCAAGGTTTCCCCGCGTTCCGCTGAAACAACAAGCCTCTTCAGCGTGTTCATGCGCTCCGCCACGATGTCGTCCGCCGGGTCCATGGCGTCCGTTGGAAGAACTTCCCACGCCGGGAAGGAAACGACCCGCTCTTCCCCGGCAAACGTCGCCAGATCCTCGAAAACCGCCTCGGCCTCGGCGCGGTCTGCGGTGAGCACGCACACCGGTACCCCCAGCGCCTCCGCCGTCTGGACAGCGACGAGCGTCTTCGCCGTACCCCAAGGACCAGCAACCTCGACATGACGGCTCGTACACTGCTCGAGCTCGCTGAGGACTGCCTTCACCGCGTGGATGGGCTGTAAATCGAAGCGCATCGGGAAGCAGAGAACCTTCCGTATCAGTCGCAGAAAAAACACGCTGAAAGCACGTATTATATCATCTCTCATCGAGAGCAGGCCGGCTCCTAAGTCCTTATGTCCCCCATTTTTTACAAAAGGCGCATCTGGAATGTACACTACATTCCTTGCTGTTTAACGAGTTTGTCCCGGCAGGTGCGCAACTTGCCGGGACTGTCGCCCCCCAAAGACAAGGAGTTGTGATGAAGGCCGTTCGATGGTATGGACCCCGGGATATGCGTCTCGAAGAGGTCCCGCGCCCCGTGCCTGAGGCCCACGAGGCCTTGGTGCGAATCAAATCGACGGGCGTCTGCGGTTCAGATATGCATTACTATACGGATGGCCGGATTGGTGAATCGAGAATCACCGAACCGACAATTCTCGGGCATGAATATGCCGGCGTTGTCGAGGACGTGGGCGCTGAGTCAGACCGTTCTCTCGTCGGCAAGCTTGTGGCCGTTGAGCCCGGCATACCTTGTCTCAAATGCGAGCATTGCCTCAAAGGACACTACAACGTCTGCACGCGGATGAGTTTCCCCGGCGGGCCCGGCCACGACGGCGCCCTTTGCGAATACAAGGCGGTCCACTCCGCTTTCTGCTTCCCCGTGCCGGACAATGTTTCTGCTGCGGAGGCGGCATTGATCGAACCGTTATCCGTGGCAATCCACACGGTCGAGTTAGCTCGCCTGAGACCGGGCGAGACGGGGGCAATCCTAGGCCTGGGTCCCATCGGCCTTCTGACAGTTCAGGTGGCGCGCTTTGCCGGCATCGGGACGCTCTTCGGCACCGACTGCCAGGACTACCGTGTCGAGGAAGGCCTCAAATACGGGTTAGACCACGCCTTCAACGCCTCGAAACAAGACACGATCGAGACGATCATGGACCTGACTAACGGCCGGGGCGTAGATGTAGCCTTCGACTGCGCCCGCTCCTCCGAGACCCAGTCGCTCGCATGTCACATAGCGCGCCCTGCGGGGCGTGTTGTCCTAACGGGCATCTCGGGCAACGAGTATGACCCGTTCCCGGTATGTGTGGCCCGGAGGAAGGAGCTGCTGATCCAGTGGTGTCGGCGATTCCGCTACAATTACCCGACGGCGGTTCAGCTTGTGTCGGAGGGCAAACTCGACGTCAAGTCTCTGATAACCCACTCGTTCCCTCTCGAGCAAACGCAACAAGCCTTTGAGCTTGTGGAGAACATGAGAGATAACGTTTTGAAGGTTTCCGTAGACCAATGACTCATCCGGTCCGCAGAATCATCGAAGGGGCCCTGATTGTTCTCGGCCTGCTATCCTTTTGGCCGTGGATTCTGGGCTACCGGGGCATGCTCTACCAGATCGGTCTCGTGGCTGTGGCCGTTGCGCTGGGGATCTTGGCCAGCGTGCGGATGAAGCGCATAAAGAAGGCCCTGCGTGATTACGCCGGCAACGCCCAGCAACCTCCTCCGCCGCCGGGCGCGAAGACATAATGCACTTGGAAAAGGTCCGGCTTTCGGGAAACGGCGGCAAGTGGACGTTTTGAGCGTCTTAGAGCCTTGTATATTAACTAAGGAACCAGATACGCGCTAAGCCGAGATTCCGACTTTCTGGCCGAGCGGGCTTAACAGGAGAAGAAGCCGGTGCAAACCGATCTGCCCTTCAAAAGCCTCGAGCCGGGCATTTCAGGGGAAACGCCGGCACGCCAAGAACCGAAGGAATCCAGACCCGGATTACTGCGCCGCCGTATTCTAGTCCCTTTTCTGCTCATGCTGTTTGGCGTCGTCGCGCTTTTCGGCATCGCCCTTTGGCAGTACGGTGCGCATGATCCGTGGTCCCGTTCTCTGCTTCTCACGGGCGGCGAATCCCCTTACGAAGGCGCAATTGCCGCGCGTTTCCGGCTGCTCCCCCGAAACAACCTGCCGGCCAACGATCCTATCCAGCTTATGGAAACCGGTATACGTCTGGTGGAAGAATCCACGAAGAATGTGGACTTTACGTTCCGCGAGGGCGTAGTCCTCATGGATCTGCCGCCGAGCGAATGGCCGCCCCTGCTCGCAACAGGACGTGCGCCGGCACCCGGTCAACAAGAGGTTGCTGCAGGACCCCTGGTTCGGCGGACAGACCAAATCAACCTCGACGGTGAAGTCTTCACCGTTGTGGGCCAGTTCAAGCCGAGCGTGGCGGGCCTCTCTTTCGCCTATGCTTTGCCCCAGAGCGAGGGAATGGCAGGCTATTTTGCACCTGAGGCGGGGGGCAAGAAAGCTTGGGTCGTTACGGACGCCGCCAAGGCCCTGATCGAGCGCGCGGGGGCCGGGGAGACTCTTGCGTCCAGGAAACTGGCGCCCGGCGGCGCATTGCTGACAATCACGCCCGTTCTTGCGACAATCGCCTCGCTGATCCTCATTGCGGCGGCGGGCAGCCTGTTCCAGGTCCGGCTTGTCATGCTGTTCCTGCGTTGGCGCACGCCCTTGAGGCCCATGCTGCGCGCAATGTCCGGCTACATGAGCTTGCTTCAAGGTCTACACCTTCTGCACTACGCGTTTTTCTTCGTCTTCATGCTTGCGGGTAATTGGTTTCCCCGAACGAACCTTTTTGCCGTCGAGGTCGTCCGCGAGATCTTCACAGAAGGGCCACTGAAGCACGTAGGATCGGCCTATGCCTCGGGCAGCATCGTCCTCGCTTCTTGGGCAACCTTTTACAACAACTATCTTGTGCAGACCGTTCAGTATTGCATTGTGCCCTCCTTATTCATCCCTTTCCTGGGCGTGCTTAAAAACCTCCTTGCCTTTTCGTTTGCGGGTTTCGCCATGACGCCCATCTGGGCCGGCCATGCAGATATGCTCACCTATCATTCCATTACCATGGTACTGGAATTTGAGGGTTACATCCTCGCCGCGTTTGCCGTCGTTCTGTTCCCCTACCTGTTGGTGCGCGGTCTGGCGGAAGAGTCGTTTCTAACCCGCCTAAAAGAGTCTGTTTTGATCGTCGGCAGCGGCACGCTCCTGGCAGGGCTTGTCTTGGCTGCCGCCGCATTCTACGAAGCGGCAACCCTGATCCTGATTGGCTGATGGGCTGTTGATCCCTCCCTAACGAAGCTCGGTCAAGTCCCAATCTGCCAACACAAAACCGAGCAATGTCTCGTCAGTAGACTGCGGTTGCCTATCGCCGGTGCCTGCGTACCCGCAAGCTGACGGCCAACGCAATTCGCCCGGCCATCGCCGCAGGCCTCGCCTGTGCCGCACTTCACAAAGACGCCTACTCGACCTTTCGGTAGGTAATGAGCTTCGACTCCCGGGGTGTGTCGATGGTCAGTTCAAGGCCATCCATAAGCTCCGCGCCTGTCCGGCGTTCCGTGCTTCCGCCGCTTGTCAACTCGTAGGCGGCAGCCCGGTCGAGGTCATGCAGCTCGACGGTGGCGGTTCTATAGGGACTGTCTGTGCGGCGGAATACGAGCAGCATCCCCTCGTCGAGATCGGGCCTGTGAAATTGCGAGCCTACCCACCCAGTGTGCAATCCTTTGTGAGCGGCCTGATCGTACGAGTCCCACAACCAGTGTCGGAGTTCAGCCGTATCCAGGCCATAATAATCGTGAGGGTACGGGAACAAGGGATACCATGCGCCGACAAGCAAATGGCGCACCTCGCGGTAACGTTCAAGCAGCGCTTTTCCTCGGGCTGCATCGAAGGCGGGGTCGTCGGCAATCCAACCAAGGCAGAGGGACGACGCGAGCGTCGAGTGAAAGCTGTAATCGTCGAGTTCTCTGAGATGGGCCGCGATCACATTGTTCGGAAGGTAGGCGCTGACGGCGAACAAGCTGGCGTTATCCGCCTCGTCGTCGAACCAATAATCCGACTTCTGATGCACGTGCATCCGCATCACCGTCCCCAAGTCGATGCGGTGGCCGCCACTTGCGCATTCTTCCATCAGGGCGTCCGGCCATGTTTCGTGTATCCGCTCCCAGTATGCATAAAGGCCCTCGACGTAGTGCATCTCGCTGACGCCTTGCCGATCTTCGGCGTCGCTGGCGCTCCAGTAGGGCAGCGGATCCATGTTGAAATCTTGGCGGTATACGCGGAACCCAGGCAGCTCCATGAATCCTTTGACAATCTCGAAGAAGTAATCCTGAACTTCCTTCAGGGCGAAGTTAGCGAGGTAAGTCACGCCGCCCCCAGGCGCCGACAGCAGCCACTCCGGATGTTCAAGGTGAAGAGCCGTGCCGGCCATAACGCGCTCGGGCTCGAACCACAAGCCGTAAATCATCCCCTTGTCTTTGGCGGCTTGCGCCACGGGTCCCATGCCGTCCGGGTAATGATCCTTCCGAGGCGTCCAGTTGCCTGCCCCTTCCGGCCAGCCTCCCTCGAACCAGCCCGCGTCCGTCAACAGGGCTTCGAGTCCCAAAGGGGCGTAGGCGTTTATGAGCGAGATCTGGTTGTCGGCAGTTGTCTCATTAAGCCAACCCCCTCCTCGCGTGAAACACGTGTTGCAGAAGACGACAGGCTGCGGCCTCTGACCGCTGCGGTCAAGGGCATAGTGTTCGTAAACCAACTGCCGGAACTGGGCATTGGCCTCGGACCGCTCGCCTTCCCAATCTAAGACCAACACGCGAGGCGTCCGTACCCGTTCGCCGGGATGCAGCACAAAATGCGTCTTCTCCATGCCGGCCTGCATCCTCAGACCGTCTTCCCCTGCCTCGAAAGCCGCCGTCCAGTTGCCGGACCACTCAATGCCGCAGACATAGGCGCCTGCCCCCGTATCGACCCGATAGAACGGCATGTTTTTCGCCGAGGACCGGCCGCTTCCTGCACCAATAGAGCAGCTCGAGCCCGTCTTGAGAGCCGTTGCCAAAGGCTCGAACATGACGGGATTCGGCACGCCCCCGCGCAGTGCGTGCATGCGGTATAAGACAGGGCCGCTCATGGGCGGGCCCACCACAACGTCCATGGCCTGAACGCAAGCGATGATGGGCGTATCCGCGCCCCCTGCATTCTCGAAGTAGAGCAACCAGTCTGCGGCGGGAAAGTCGCTGTAGCGGACAAGCTCCCAGGTCACGCGCAGACCGGTCTCGGGATCCGTCCAAGCAGCAACTGTCTGATGCCGGTTGGCGTCGAGTTGTTTCACTTGACGCTCGTGCTGCCACGCGCCGAGCAGTTCGTCGCTTGAAGCACCCCCGTAGGTAAACGAGAACGGATATCGTGCAGACGCGACCCTCGTTTCACGACGGGTGAGTTCATCAAGCCGCACCACCGTTCCTCCTTCAAGCGTTAAGGTCGAGTCCGCCCAATCGGCATGGTCAAAGGCGATGCCGTCGCCCGCATCCGTTACGCCCAGCGCCAGGGAATGCGCCCCGCCAACTGCAAGATCCACGCGCAGCGGCGGGTCCTTGGCCGTGAGCATAGGCGAGCGGTAGATCTCCGCATCTTCCGCAAGGACATAGAATACCACTGAACCCCGCTCGCCGCCTGTCCGCTCGTTGTTGTCCACGCCGATCCATGCAGTGAAGCGCGTGACCGGCTGACTCGGTGCAATACGAATGACGCTGTTTGCATGCGTGCCCAAGCCGTGATCAAAGGTGCGCCCTCCCAACCGCAACGGCGTGCCAATGACCGAGGCATTCCGTTTCATGGTCTCGGCGTCTTGGCGTTCGACTTCAAGCAATCCTGGTCCGGCATTGCGAACGTAAGGCGTGTCTGCAAGTTTTTCGAGCCAGTCCGTTGCTTGGGCCATCCCGCAAAGCAACCAGACCACGGCGCCTAGGAAAAGGCCTATCGGCATCTCAAGTTCCCCTCTCTCAGTTTCGATGTCCGTTGAAAGACACCAAACCACATTTTAGCACTGCGCGCAAGCGTGTTGCAGAAGCCGGCATCATCGAGCAACTGCACTCTATCATCGGAGTTGCCTGCCCATGAAACATGTCCTTCTTCCTCTGCCTCGGCATAAAAACGCAGCAACCCATTAAAAACGGACCCAACCTTATCCGCCTGGAATCGCCAACTCAGCCCCGCTTTTCTGATTCCCAGGCATGCGCCGAGATAGTGTCGAGATAGTGTAAAGAAAAGCCTGTAGAAAGGCTGGCATGGCGGCTAGCCCATATGCTTCGATCTCTGGTGGTCATAAAAACCAAAGATAAGGAGGAGCAACGAGATGACCGCCCACAAACAGTTTGCCGGACAGTGGACTGGGATGCAAAAGGAGCTCGAACCCGGCGCCGACCTGCTGGACATGGACGAGTGGTGGCAATGGAAGGCGGAGACCGTACCGCTGTAAGTCTTTGTGCAGCAGGAAATTATAGAATGGCGGAGGGTGTGGGACTCGAACCCACAAGCCCGAAGGCGCCGGTTTTCAAGACCGGTGGATTGCCAATTATCCTAACCCTCCGCGGGAACACGACATAGAGAGACCTCGCCCTCGCCTCT
>CAZBQH010000378.1:0-19686 GCA_964493915.1 uncultured Nitrospiraceae bacterium | reverse complement strand
GCCGATAGGGGATACGGTTGAGCTTGACAAGGTAGTTCTGCTGGCGAAGGACGAGGGAGTGGTTGTGGCCCGAAACGACCTGCAGAACGTCAAGGTTGTCTGCGAGGTTACGAACCAGGACCGGGCCAAGAAGATCCGGGTGTTCAAGACGAAACGCCGGAAAGGATATCGGCGAACCAAGGGACACCGGCAGTATTTCACTGAATTGAGAGTACGCGAGATAGTCGCATAGGAGATAGACGCTATGGCTCATAAAAAAGCGGGCGGGAGCTCGCGAAACGGACGCGACAGTCAATCCAAGCGGCTTGGAATCAAGAAGTACGCTGGCGAGGTGGTCCGTGCAGGCAACATCATTGTGCGGCAGCGTGGCACGCGGATCAATCCGGGCGCGAATGTCGGAGTCGGCGGCGACTACACTCTTTTCGCCCTGAAAGACGGCCGCGTCTTGTTCCGTACCGTGCGCAAGGACCGCAAGTTTGTCGATGTGGTCGAGCAGACTGAGTAACCGGTCTTTGACGGCCGTTTCAGATGTTTGTAGATCGCGTTCGCATTCGCGTGACGGGCGGCCGCGGAGGCAACGGCTGCTCTAGTTTTCGCAGAGAGAAATACGTGCCCCGGGGCGGACCTAACGGGGGCGACGGCGGCAACGGCGGCGATGTGATCATCGTCGCCGACTCGCGTTTGGCCTCGTTGCTGGACCTCCGATACCACCCCCGTTGGGTAGGAGAACGAGGCGGCCATGGCCAAGGTAAGAACCGCCACGGCAAGAAGGGCCTGGACACGTTTATTCATGTTCCTCCCGGGACTCTCGTGCGCGATTACGCGACGGGGGAAGCGATCAGCGATCTGACTGAAGACGGCGCCACTTTCCTTGCGGCGGCGGGAGGACAAGGGGGGAAAGGCAATGCCCGGTTCGCCACCTCGACAAATCGGGCCCCGCGTTTCTGTGAATTAGGGGAACCTGGCGAGGAGGCCGAGTATCTCATCGAGTTGAAGCTCATTGCCGAGGTCGGATTGGTCGGATTGCCCAATGCCGGCAAATCAACGTTCCTTGCTTCGGCAACTTCTGCCACCCCTAAGGTCGCCGGGTATCCTTTCACGACCCTGTCGCCTAACCTGGGCGTCGCCTTCCTGAGCGATCACCGATCTCTCACCATAGCGGACATTCCGGGCATCATTGAGGGGGCTGCTGAGGGCAAAGGGCTCGGCCATGACTTTCTGCGTCACATTGAGCGGACAAAGGTTCTGCTGTACATTATTGACTTGGGCGACGACGATCCTGTGCGCACGCGCGAGATTCTGGATAAAGAACTGGCCCAGCATAGCGCCGCCTTTTCCGGGCGGCCAAAAATTGTAGCCCTCAACAAGGCCGATATCGCGCCCCATCGGGCCCGCTTCGAGGAGTTGAAGGCCCGTTTCAAAGAAGTGTTCATGATCTCTGCGGCGACCGGCGAGGGCGTCCCTGCGCTGCTCGAGCATTTGTGGCAGCTTGCAGACGAGCTGCGCCGGCAAGATAAAGACACAGTCGAAAGTATGCCGGAGAAAGAGTATGCGTACGAACCGGCCTTTGTCATTGCCGAAACGTCAGAAGGGTTCCGTGTCGAAGGCAAACGAGTCCTTCAAGCAGTCCAGATGACCGATTTCTCGAACGAATTCGCGGTGCGGCGCCTCCAAGAACGGCTGCAACACATGGGCGTTTTCAAAGCGCTCAAGCGCCGCGGAGCGGAACCCGGCAAGGCGATTCAGATTGGCGACATCGAACTTGAATACCACGAGGACTGACATAAAGACGGTGGTCGTTAAGGTGGGCACGTCGTTAATGACCGGCCCAACAGGCTTTGACGGGACCGTACTCGAGTCCGTTGTCAAGGAGGTGGCCGTTCTCAAACACGAACGCGGCCTGCACATTCTCATTGTGTCTTCAGGCGCGATTGGCTGCGGGATGAGCAAACTCGGCATCAAACAACGGCCCCGTCTGCTCCCGCTGAAACAGGCAACGGCCGCGGTTGGTCAATCCATCCTCATGCACTATTACGAGGTCCTCTTCCGGGCCTACAGCAACGGCTTGCAGCCTGCCCAGGTCCTTCTCTCGGCTACGGACCTCGATGACCGCCGCCGTTACCTCAACGTCCGCAACACAATCAAGGCCCTTTTCGACCTGAAAACTGTTGTCCCAATTGTTAATGAGAACGATTCCGTCGCAACGGAAGAACTGCAGTTCGGCGACAACGACACGCTCGCGGCGCGCGTCGCTGCCAAGATTGCGGCGGATATGCTGATTATCTTGAGCGACGTGGATGGGCTTTATGACAAAAATCCGGCGCGCGTCCCCGGAGGCAAGCTGATCCTGCAGGTGGACGCCATCACGCGCGAAATCGAGGCGCTGGCCGATGGTGCGTCTAGTGAAACGTCGACCGGGGGGATGATCACCAAAATCGAGGCGGCCAAAATCGCTGGGGCGGCCGGCGTACGCACGGTCATCACCAATGGGCGGCGGGTCCACTGTGTACAGACGGCCTTGGACGGCGGCGGCCCCGCGACTGTTTTCGCCCCGTCGTCCGGCGCGCTCTCGCAGCGAAAACGATGGATTGCCTTCGGCCGCGCATCGCGGGGTGCGCTCGAGATAGATGACGGGGCGGTGAAAGCTCTGGTCGATCAGGGCCGGAGCCTTTTGGCAGCGGGAATCCGGAGCGTGTCAGGCAAGTTTGACATGGGAGCATCGGTGAAAATCACTGATTCCTCGGGTCGCGTTATTGCCTGCGGTCTTGTGAACTACTCGAGCGAGGATCTCAATCGCATCAAAGGTTGCAAGAGCGGCGACATCAAGGGCATTCTCGGGCGCAAAGACTATGACGAGGTTGTGCACCGCGATAATATGGCTTTACTATAGAAGCGCCGAGCAGCCTAAACAGCATTTCCAGAAATGACCGAAAGAACGTACCAGAAGTGGACCGTTGCGTCCGAGTTGTTGTAAAAAGGGCCAGTCGGCATCCTAAGGCGTATTGCGTGTTCATATCCAGGAGATTCTAGAAGTGGCGGTTACGGAAGAAGGCGGTCGTGCGATGCGCGAAATGATGGAACAGATAGGCCGCCAGGCGCGGGCGGCGTCAAACGCCTTGCGTCCTATGACCTCAGCCCTCAAGGACAAAGCCTTGCGACTCGTCGCGGAGGGACTTCGGAAAAGCACGGCGGCGTTGCAAACGGAGAATGCGAAAGACCTGGAAGCAGGCCGTGAGAAAGGTCTCGCGCCTGCTATGCTGGATCGACTTGAACTGACTGGAAAACGGATCGAGGAAATGGCCAAAGGGCTCGAGGCTGTTGCGGAACTGCCTGATCCTGTGGGCGATGTCGTTTCGCAGCGCGTTCTGCCGAACGGACTTCGGGTAGCGCAGATGCGCCAGCCCTTAGGGGTCGTGGGCCTCATCTACGAGAGCCGGCCCAATGTGACGGCCGATGCCGCCGCGTTGTGCCTCAAATCAGGCAATGCCTGCATTCTGCGCGGCGGTTCGGAAGCCATTCACTCGAACCTGGCAATTGCGGACGTGTTCATTCGGGGCTGCCGAGAGGCAGGCGTTCCCGACCATGCCGTTCAGATCGTGCAGACGACCGACCGGACTGCCGTTGGCGAGATGCTTAAGCTTGACAAGTATATCGACGTTATTATCCCACGGGGCGGCAAAGACCTGATAGCACGCATCTATGACGAGTCGCGAATTCCTGTGGTCGCTCATCTGGAAGGAATATGCCACACCTACGTCCACGAGGATGCCAATCTCGACATGGCGCAGTCGATTTGTCTCAACGCGAAACTGCAGCGGCCCGGCGTCTGCAATGCCATGGAAACCATGCTGGTTCACACCGCTGTTGCAGGGTCTTTCCTGCCCGCCATGGCGAAAGCGCTAACCGAGGGAGGCTGCGAGCTGCGTGGATGCGAACGGACCCGGCAAATCATCACGTGCAAACCTGCCACGGAAGAAGACTGGACCACGGAGTACCTGGACCGGATCCTGAGCATTCGCGTGGTGGACTCGCTCGACGAGGCCATCGACCACATCAACACCTATGGTTCACACCATTCGGATGCGATTGTGACCGATGGCTACGCGGCTGCAGAACGTTTCCTGGACGAGGTCGACAGCGCAACGGTCTATGTCAACGCCTCGACCCGGTTCACGGATGGTTACCAGTTTGGGTTAGGTGCGGAGATAGGAATCAGCACAAGCAAATTGCATTGCCGGGGTCCGATGGCACTCAAGGAGTTGACCACGCTGAAATATGTTATTCGAGGATCGGGCCAAGTCCGTGAGTGATAGCCAACGGATAGGGGTGCTTGGCGGCACCTTCGACCCTGTCCATAGCGGCCACATCGCCATCGCCCGGGCCGCTCGAGAGCATGCTGCACTTGACCGTGTTCTATTCGTGGTTTCCGCGCGCCCCCCGCATAAGCGGAGCGGTCCCTATGCAAGCAGCGAGGACCGATACGCCATGGTGCAGGCAGCGCTCGAGGGCGAGCCGGGGACGGCGCCGAGCCGTCTCGAGCTCGACCGGGACGGCCCTTCGTACACAGTCGATACGCTCAAGGAGCTCGACGCCCTTTGCCCCGGAGCCGATCTGTACCTTATTCTGGGCATGGACTCGCTGTGCGATTTGCCGAAATGGCGCGACACCCGGGGAATCTTGCGCCGCGCGAGATTGCTCGTTGTGCCGCGTCCTGGGAAGTGGGCTTGCCCTCGTGAATTGGAAGACAGGTTTGAGCTGCTGCCGATGGAGGAAATGGACATCTCGTCCACGCAGATTCGCCGCCGCATACATGACGGCACTTCAATCGATGGGCTTGTCCCGCCGGCAGTGGAACAGATGATTCGGCAACAAGGGATCTATGACACCTCTAGAAAAGATGCCTCGCGCTCGTGAATACCTCGACCTTCTCCGTAATCGGCTTCCTGAGAAGACGGTCAAACATGCCGTCTCCGTGACGGCACTGATGGTCCGCCTGAGCACAATGCTCAGTTTCGAACGGGATCACGCGTTGCAGGCAGGGCTGCTTCACGACCTACACAAGAAGACGCCCCCGAAGTACCTGCTCGAACTCGCCGAACAGTACGGACTTGACATGCCGCTGTCCTATCGTGAAAAGCCGAAGCTGCTTCACGGACCTGTTGCCGCAGAGGAATGCAGACGTAACTTGGACATCGACGACGCCGTCTACGAGGCTATCTACTGGCACACGACCGGCCGGCCCGGGTTGGGGCCTGTCGGGCAAGCCCTGTTCTTTGCCGACTTTGCGGAACCGTTGCGCTCCAATCCTGAAGCCGGCGAAGCGCGCCGTCTCCTCGATGCCGAAGGGTTTCAGCCCGCTCTGCGGTACGTAGCGGAGAGCAAACTGAACTATGTCTTGATGAAACCGCCGGTGGACCCCACGACCCAGGCTTTCACGGACTGGCTTCGATCCAAGGATGGGGCCATGGCGCAAGATGAAAAGGCTTGACGCCTTCAGCGACCTGGCGCGCCACTATGACGTCCTGATGGCGCATGTCGACTACGACCATTGGTTTATGGTGGTCAGGGCGCTGTCGCAAATGCTCCCGCGCCCTTTCAAACACCTCGACGCCGGCTCAGGCACGGGCGTCCTCGTCAGAAAACTGCGTCAGATCGGGTGGGACAGCTATGGCTTGGACCTATCGCCGGCGATGATCAAAGTCGCGAAGAAAGGGGATCCTCGTTGCGCCTTATGCGTCGGGGACATGAGGGCCCTTCCGTTCCAGCGTTGTTTTCAGTGCGTGACCAGTCTTTTTGACAGCATCAATTTCCTCCTGACCCCTGAGGATGTCCGAATCGCCCTCGAACAACTCGGCTCTGTCCTTACCGGAGAGGGCATTGTCTATTTCGACATCATCACCGAACGCATGGTCCTCGAGCATTTCGCGGGTCAGGACTGGAGCGAAAACAACGGCCGCATCTCGACTGCCTGGCATACAGACTATTCGAGCGAAACGCGCATCGCCGAGACCCGTATTCGCGTGAACCGCGGACCCGTCTGCATCGTGCGCGAGCGCGCTTACAAGCCCGACGAGATCGAAAGCCTCGCATGCCAGGCGGGACTCGACATACTAGGCGTGTTTGACGCACCTACTTGGCGCCCGCCCAAACGCCGCTCCTTGCGCATTGACTTTGTTGCTGCTAGAGGGGCGTCACGGGCCTTGCGGAAGGCCTTCCGGTCCGTAAGTGCCGACTTGCGCGATTGCATGACCCCCTAAGATGGGAACGCGGATTCTTGACCGCCGTATATAAGACTCAGATCCCCGGGGCTGGATGAAAAGACCAAGAGCAATGCTTCTTCCCCTGCTCTGAAGTTGTCAGGGAAACAGTAGTCCCCCCTCTTTCTGGGTCAAAGACAGGGCAAGCCTTCTATCGATCTATGCGGAGGCGGCTGTCGATTTCCTCTTCTTTTTCTTTCTTACAGCGGTCTGTTGTGCTGCCTGCAGGGTGTTTTTCATAAGCATCGTGATGGTCATGGGGCCAACGCCGCCCGGCACGGGCGTGATGGCTTTGGCCTTTTTGCTCACCGCCTTGAAATCCACATCGCCAACCAGCTTGTAGCCCTTCTCCGAGGAAGGGTCATCAACTCGGTTGACACCAACGTCGATCACAACGGCCCCCGGTTTGACCATGTTTCCCTTAACGAATTCAGGCACGCCCATTGCCGCAATGAGAATGTCGGCCTGCCGGGTGATTTTCGAGATGTCCCTGGTTCTCGAGTGACAGACGGTCACCGTCGCGTTGGCGCCCTTGGCCTTCTGCATCAACATGGCCGCTACGGGTTTGCCCACGATGTTCGAACGGCCGACAACCACCACGTGCTGCCCCTCAGGGTCATAGCCGTAGCGCACCAGCAACTGCTGGCAGCCATAGGGCGTGCACGGCCGAAAACCCGGCTCGCCTACGAGCATCTTGCCGACGTTGACCGGATGGAAGCCGTCAACGTCTTTAGCCGGATCGATGGCGTTCAGGATCTCCTTCTCATCGATGTGACGAGGCAACGGGAGTTGCACGAGGATGCCGTGGACAAGTTTGTCGGCATTGAGCTCTTGAATGAGGTGGAGGAGCTTTTTCCCGGACGTTGACTTGGGCAGCTTGTGCTGAAACGACGCGATGCCGAGTTCTTCACAGGCCTTCTCTTTCATACGGACGTACACCTGGCTCGCCGGATTGTCCCCGACAAGCACAACGGCAAGCCCTGGCGTCACGCCTTTGGCCTTGAGCGCCTTGATCTCCACGGCCATTTCGGCCCGCATTTCGCTCGCGAGTTTCTTGCCGTCGATAATCTTAGCTGTTCTTGTCATGGCTTACCTTCCCGTCTGTTCTAGTGCACGCTGCCGGCTCGAGCCGACACCCGCAGGTCCAGCCTCAAGCCTGTCTTCTTATACCTGAACCTGGTTCACTTGGCCGACGCGTTGTCTTTTCCCGTGGCCGCGGTAGGATTCGTATCTACTGTTTCAGACGCCGGCGTTTCCGGTTCTTTGGGCCGGGATTCCTCCTTGGACCAGTCCTTCTCAAAAAGCTCCGCAGTCTCCGGCGGCAGCGACTGATGATCGCGGTGCAAGTGGAAGTTCAGCCAGGACGAGGATCCATCGCAGCTCCACAAACGCGGCGGAATAACCTGGGAGCAGATCTCGGCAGTTTTGCCAATCGACGCCATGCGATTGTAGCAGCGAACCCAGACGCATTCACGGTCGGGCCGCACCTCGCAACGTCCGTCCAGACTGCCTCCGCACGGGCCATTGCGCAGGTGTTTTGGACACTGTGACTCGGGGCAGAGAAACGCCACGTGCTGCAGCGCGCAATCGCCGCAGTCTTCACAGTCAAAAAGAAGCTCCTTCATAGGACGCTCAACAGCCTTCGTAAGTCTTCTGCCTACCTCCGAGGAGTCCAGTAGCTTGGCCAGTTTGTGATAGGTCGATGCGAGGGGCGCATCGAACCGGAAGAAGAGGTAGTGCGCGAGGCGCATAGCCTGCAGGTTCATTTTCTCGAACAGGCCGCAGCGGCTGACCCGCGGCGACGGAACGTCCGTCGAGAGCGTCGTGTTCGGGTCCTTCTCGAACATGTAGTAGCCGTCGGTCATAGGCAGATCGAACTCCGGTAGGAATTCCCGCCATCGATCCTCGAGTTCCGTCATGCGCGTCAGGATCTCGTCAAAGGTCTTGAAGCTTTTGTGGATTCCGCCAATGTGGACGCCCCGGTAGCCGAGTCCTTTAATGATCGCGCCCAAGCGGGCAGTGCGTTCGATAGCCGCAGTGCGCTTTGCGCCCTTGTCGTCGCCACCCTCGGCGAGAATCCGTTCAAGGAGAGGTCCAGTTACCACGGCGCCTGGCACTTTGCCGGCGTTTATGGCCTTCGCCGCTCCTCCCATAAGGAAGTAAAGGGATGCCATTGTCGGACGTTCGATGCCCAGCAGGCGCTCCATCTGAAGGACTTCCTGAAACTTTCGGGCGTCATAACCGAGCTGCGTGACAAAGAACTGCGCGCCTGCGCCAACTTTGAGCTGAAGTTTCGTGTATTGCAGGAAACACTCAGCCTCGGTTGCTTTGAACGGCGACACGCCGCTACCCAGAAAAAAACCCCCGTCATCATCCTGCGCCTTGACGCGGGATTCGACATCCTTAAGCAGCCGGAGCAGGGTAACCGAGTCGAGGTCGAAAACGGGCGCGCCCTGCCCGCCGAAACCGGAAACAGGGTAATCGCCCGTCAGTGCAAGGATATTGGTGATACCCATGCGGCTCAAAGCCAGGGCGCGGCTTTCGAGCCCGGCCCGGTTGAGGTCGCGGCAGGTCATGTGAACAACTACGTCCATACCCAAGGCGAGGATCTCGCGGGCAAGCACGTCCGGGCTCAGCGAGGGATTGCCGCCTGGGTTGTCCGTAATGGAAACCGCCGAAACGCGCCCGTCCTTAAGCGCGTCCTCGGCGATGGCCTTTGCGTTATCCACAGGGCCGCCCCGGGGCGTGGGCGCAAGAACCAGCTCGACCGTAACCGCGAACTTGTCCGGATTCTGTAGGTCAGTGCGCAATGTCCGTTGCATAGCAGCCTTCTTTTCTATGCTGGAGCAGATGGCGTTGGACTGGGCGATAAGGCGTCTAGGCGTTGCGCCAACCAGTACGCAAAACGTTTCCAGCCACGAATCCTGCCTAAAACAGCCCTTTCACTTTCCCGGTCGCCGTATCGACGTCAATCTTGCGGAAAGCAGCATCGCTGGCGGTCCCCGGCATCAACTTGATATCGCCTGCTACAGGAACGATGAATCCGGCCCCCCGGTAGACGAGCACGTCGCGCACGGGCAGCGTCCAACCTTTCGGGCGGCCCTTAATTGCCGGATCGTGAGAAAGGCTGAGGTGGGTTTTGACCATGCAAGTGCCCAGACTCCGCAACTGGTCGTCGCCCTCGATCTGTTTGATTTTGGCCTCGGCCTCCGGCGAGTACGCCACCCCGTCCGCGCCGTACACTTGCGTGGCAATCCGACCTATCTTCTCTTTCAACGGGACGCTGTTTTCGTAAAGGAACTTGAACTCAGGCTTCTGATTGCATGCATCAATGACCGCCTCGGCAAGCTCGATAGCGCCTTCCCCTCCCAGTTCCCAGTGTCTGGACACGGCCACTCTCGCGCCAGCGGCTTCCGCAGCCTTGCGCACCGCCTCCACTTCTGCGTCCGTGTCGGTATAGAAATGGTTAATGCACACGACGGCCGGAATCCCGCTCTTCTTAACGGTTTCGATGTGGGCGATCAAATTCTCGACGCCTTTCTCGACCAGACCGATGTTTTCCTCTGTGTAGGCTTTGTCGAGAGGCTTGCCGGGCGCCACTCTTGGACCGCCGCCGTGCATTTTCAAGGCGCGGATGGTCGCAACAACAACAGAGCAATTGGGGACAAGTCCGCTGAACCGGCACTTCAGATTCCAGAACTTCTCAAAACCAATGTCCGCTCCAAAGCCGCTCTCCGTCACGTGATAGTCGGCCAGTTTCAGACCCAGCCGGTCGGCAATGATTGACGACTGGCCGATGGCGATGTTTGCGAAGGGACCTGCATGCACAAGAACGGGCTGGCCCTCGATCGACTGCATCAGATTCGGGTTGATGGCCCGCGTCATGATAGCCGTCATGGCGCCGTCCACCTCGAGGTCGGCTGTTGTAATGGGTGCGCCGGACTTGTCATACGCGCATACGATTTTGCCCAAGCGCTCCCGCAGGTCCGCAATGCTCGTTGCGACGGCAAGGATGGCCATGACTTCCGAGGATACGGTGATCTGGAAGCCGCTTTGCATCATGAAGCCGTCCATTTTCCCGCCCACCCCGATGATGATCTCGCGCAAGGCTTGAGCACAGAAGTCGATGGCCCAATGCATGGCAATGTTGCGGGGGTCGATGTCAAGCCGTTTCAAATTCTTCTTGGCCAACACCTCGTCCGAGTAGTTAAACTCATGTTGGATTCGGCTTGTCAGGGCAACCATTGCAAGGTTGTGGGCATTGGTAATGGCGTCGATGTCCCCTGTCAAGCCCAGGCTGAAATCGGAAAGCGGAATGCATTGGCTCAGGCCGCCGCCGGCCGCCGACCCTTTGATGTTGAAAGTAGGACCCCCCGACGGCTGGCGGATCGCCCCAATCACCCGCTTGTTCAGACGCCCCAAGCCCTGGATCAGACCCATCGAGGTCGTCGACTTGCCTTCTCCCAGCGGCGTCGGGGTAATGGCCGTTACCTCGACATACTTGCCGTTGGGCTTGTCAGCCAACCGATTGAGAATCGCCGTGA
Organism: uncultured Nitrospiraceae bacterium; assembly: GCA_964493915.1. GTDB lineage: Bacteria > Hydrogenedentota > Hydrogenedentia > Hydrogenedentales > SLHB01 > CAZBQH01. The sequence goes on along the minus strand of CAZBQH010000378.1, from coordinate 8,885 downwards.
AGTCAAGCTTTGCCACATAGTGTCCATACGGCAGCAGCTCCATCTTCTCGAGGCCCATCTCCTCCGCGAGCGCGTAGACGGTTTTCATCTTCGCTTCCGCTGCCTCGGCGATCTGCCAATCGGCCATCTTTGTCGGATCAAGTTTCATTGTGCCTTCCCCGTGTTGCATGCCCAGTGCCCGTAAGAAAGGAGCAAGCCGTTCATGAGTAGAATTCCATGACGCGCAGCAGCGTGTCATAACCCTCGAGCTTCAGAACGTCCCGCAAACAGACCACCGCAGGGTGGTCCTCGTCGAGCAGCTCGTAATTCCGCTTGACTGATCCGATGATCGTATCCAGGCCCCGCGGCATGGCCAAGGTCAGAAAGGCGCTCTCGAGCGTGCTCTTGACCGGCATGCCGCTGGGCGTTTTCGAGGGAAGCATTACCGTGAAATTACTTAATCCGACGCTCATGTGGACGCCCTCGAGATCGGGATCGCTATGCATGAGCTCGAGCGCGCCCAGAACCATTTTGAGGATGCCTTCTGTGTCGCCACCGACCGGAGCAATACCCGGATCGAATATAATGTCTTCGTTCGGGATCCTGTATTCAGGCTTGCGCGCATATGCGAGGAGGGCCTGCGCCGTCTCATGCTCGTCTTTTGGAGTCCGATTGGGCCGCGTTGCGCCGCTCTCCTCGCGTTCTGAAAGCAACAGAATGGGCCTGAAAGGCCGTACCGAATAAAGCTCAAACATCTCGCGCCGCATTTCAGAAATCGAGTTAAGTACTGGCAACTCTCCCTGCGCACGATCCGCATCATAGGCCTCGAGCCCTGCCTTCGCTATCTTCGGATCCGGCGTGTCTATGGATAAGGGCTTCGCCGTGACACTCTGGATTTCCTTGACGAGATAGGCCATGAAATCCGGCGTTCGCAGCCCTATGTTCACGTCGATGTAGGACGCTCCCTTCTCATCCTGCATTCTGGCCAGCTCTTTGATGGCCGCAATGTCATTGGCTTCAAAGAGCTTTTTCGTCGACGGGACCGAGTCGTTGATGGATTCCCCGATAATGGTTAAGTTTTGGATGGCCATGCTTGGCGTCTCCTCTTTAGCGTTCCCGATGTACGCAGTTTGCTGCCCGCACACCTGACCTTATGTTTCCTGTATCACCAACTCCGGCCGGACCATGTGCTGCCGCACCCGTCATCCTGCCAGGACTGCTGCATTCGGCGAACCTATCGGAGAGCTGGCTCGCCATCTCTTCCTTATGGGGATGCACAGGTTAAAGCAAGCGCTGGAAACCGTGACCGGGCGGGCCTTGTGCCTGTGGAAAAGCTGACGTAGCGCTCGATGGTCCCTATGCCCTCGGGCACGCTGCTCATACTGCGGAGCAGATGCCTGGTCATAGTGCCCGCAGTGATTGAGAAGACTGGCCATAAGCGTGGCACGACTCCCTCGCCTGACATCTTCTTGATTCATCACGCCGCAAGCCGGAGAGCTGGCCGCGACACCGGGATGCGCCCCCCACCGATCCTCTTTTCTCACGTCACATCACACGGGCGCGGATTCTATCCCTTTTGCGCATCGCTGTCAACCGTTGCGCCCTGTCTTCATTTGATTCCCACAAGGCGGGCATCAGCTCTCCGGCGCTCTATTCAGGCTAACCGAGGAAAGCAAATCTGCTTGCCGTCCGGCCTGGATAAGAGATGGAGACTCGCTCGACTCGCCTTGCTTGACCCGTGTGTTCGCGCTATGCCTGTCCCGTGTGTTGCGCCGCCCTTGATAGAACCGTGCGCAACTGCAAGAAAAGGGGGCAGCCCGTCGCCTTCAGCAGACAGACATGACCATCAGACGGCACATGAGAGCGTTTAAAAGACGTCCAAGTCCAGATGCGTCTAGGAACCCGTCAACCCAAGAGAAGCTCTGCGGCGAGATCGAGCACGGTGAAGCGATTCCGTAAGAACCGGGCAAACCGCTGGGCTTTCAAGTACTCCTCAAGGGGCGCCGTAAGACCTTCTGGATCGGTGGGGCCGCCCGCCTCGTGTATGGCCCTCGAGACCTCGGAACGAGGCAGCAAATCCTGTCCGAGCTCATGGCGCAGATCGGCGAGACCCCGCTGCAACCGGACCAGCTCCTTACGGATGGCTTGCTTGTCTAGGGCCTTCTCCTCCCACTGCAACATCACCTCGGGCGCCGTCTGCCCCCAATCGGCCCCGACCCATTCCCGCACTTGCTCAGAAGACGGCTGGCCCGCAGTCAATGCGTCCACCTGGATAGATTGCGCGTCCAGATCGAGAATCCTCTCCCACAGTTCAAGGCAATACAAGGTCGCCACGCCTACCTGGGCGCCGTGCAGATCATGCCCGGTCCCATAGAGCGCGCTTTTCATGTCGAGATAATGGCTGATGAGATGCTCTCCACCCGAGGCAGGAGCTGAGGACCCTGCCACAACCATGGACAGGCCCGAAAGAAGCAACGCATTGAGCAACACAGCCAGCCCTTCAACTGAACCCTCGCCGATAGCCCGAGCCTCCGCAAGAACCTGGTCTTGGGACCCCTCGAACAACTCGCGCGGCCGTTCGCAGAAGTAAGCATCTCGAAGCAGGTGCGATGCGCGCCAGTCCGCCCCTGACGAGGCTTTCGAGAGGAAGTCTCCCACCCCGGCAGCGGTCATGCGCTGGGGAGCCCGAGCTGCCGTTTCCGGATCCGCGAAAACACCCGTAACCGGCGCGCAGGGCAGCGTCCTTTTCAAACCCCGCACCTTCAGCGCCACGATCGCCGATGTGTAACCGTTCATACTTGCCGCTGTCGGATAGGCAAGGACCGGCTTGCCCTGCTTGTCTCCCGCATACTTAGCCAGGTCCGTAATCGTACCCGCGCCGACGGAGACGTAGAAATCCGCTCCGGCGCCTGCACGAGCAACTTCCTGCGCCAAGTCTTCTGTTGCGTCCAGCGGCTCGCCGCCATATGTCTTCTCGACAATCTTCTTCCCGGCACGCGACAATGCGCTGAAGGGCTTGTCGCCCGCTGCGTGGCGCGTGTTTGCATCTGAAACAACGAGACACGTCGCTCCGCAGGTCTCGCGTGCAAAATCGGCCATGCGCGCAGCGGCATCCGTCCCGATGTGAGCCCGCTTGACGGGTATGCGATGCGTGACGCCACATGAGCATGCGAACGAGGTGCCCAAGCTGTGCCAGCCAAGCCTATCCATCGCCTTCACCATACTGTCTCAACTTGCGCCAGAGGGTATTGCGTCCAATCCGGAGAAGACGGGCGGCCTCTGCCCGGTTGTAGCTACACCGGCGCAGCGTGTCGAGTATGTGGCGCCGCTCGGCTTCTGCAAGACTCAGGACCGGCGTGTCCGCAACATCAGGCGCCGTCGAGGCGGACATCGCCCGCCGAACCATAATGTCCGCCTCCCCGGGCTCGAAGGGCAGCAGGATGTAGCCAAAGACGCCTTTGCGCATCGCCTCGACCGCATCAGGAACGTGCGCAACGTCGACGAGCACCAAGGTTGGCACACGAGCAGCCGAATCGACGGCGCTTCTCAAGTCGTCCGTTATGAGGACATCCGCAGTCCCCGCTGCGATTGCATGCCCATCTCTTTCCAACATGACCTTAAGCGTCAGCCTGTTGATGGGATTGCCAATGTCCAAGCACACGTCGGCCATGGAACCTGATGCTCCAGAACAAAGCGACACAACACGGTCTAGGACGCAAGATTCCGGAGGAGAATCTCGCGGACTGTGACCTTCATATCCTTGAACTGGTCGCCAGGATGAATCTGGAACCCGATTCGGCCCCGCGCGATGGCCCCGTCATGCACATCGGCAGTAACCACCTTGTTAAGGGTAATCACGAGATGGTCGCCCTTTGCATGGATCAGGAAGGTATTCCAACCGTCGCGCTTATAAAGAGACGCATCCTTGTTAATGGCAAGAAACATCCGGCCAGGGCAATACAACGTGCCCGAATAGGCCTCCGGCTCCTTGTAGTCGAGAATGTCCGCCTGATACGCCTTGTCCGCCGCCTGATAGCGGAACCAGATGCCGCTGTTCGCCGGCCACTGGACCCGCATCGTCACCCGTAGCTCGAAATCATCAAATTCCTTGACCGTAAACAGGTCGCCGGGAGCGGCGCCGGGCCCTTGAGTCCCCACCAGACATTTCTCCTCGACCTTCCAGACGGCCTTGCCCTCAGCCTTCCAGCCTGACAGGTCCTTGCCGTTGAACAACGGTGTCCATCCCTCTTCGGCGGCAGGCTCGTCCGGTTGCGCATCCGCAGCGAACGCCCGGACACTCGCCAGACCTGCAACCACTCCTGCAGTCTGCATTAAGAATATTCTGCGTCCCATGTCTCTATCGTTCATAGTGTGGCCCTCTCCAGTTCTTTCGTGGCTTTTACGGGCAACAATATGACATAAGGCGCTTCATGCCTCAAGGCATGCCCCATCAGGCAAAACCTCGGCTGGACTTGACACCCATGCCGGTGTATGTTTGAACGATGCTGACGCGCAACTAGAAGGAGAACAAGAACATGCTAAGTCGCAGGGGGTTTCTTAAAGCATCCATGGCGTCCGCGCCGCTTATCATCTCCGCGAAAGCTTTGGGCACCGAAGGGCCGGGCGCCAATGAGACGGTCAACATCGGCCTGATCGGCCTCGGGGGCCGCTGCCACCAGATGGCGCAAACATGCGCCAACATACCGCAAATCCGGATCGCCGCTGTCTGCGACTGTTTCGAGCCGCGTATCGCACCCTTTTTGAAAGCTTGGCAGCCGCCTGACCAGCATTGGAACACCTACACCGACTTTCGCACGATGATCGAGCAAGAACAGCTCGACGGCGTCATGGTCGAGACCACGACGCATGCCCGCGCCTGGGTAGCATCTCATGCCATGGCCGCAGGCATGGACGCCTACATCGAAAAGCCCATGTGCCTGACCATTCCCGAGGGACGCGAGATGGTCAAGATCGCCCGAAAATACGGCCGTGTTACGCAGGTCGGCACCCAGCAGCGATCGATACCCCTCAACAACTGGGCCAGTGACCTCGTGAAGAACGGGGCGTTGGGAAAGGTAAACACCGTTCTAGCCCCGGATTTCATCGGACCCCACCGCTGGGACCCCAAGCCCGCGGAGCCTATGCCTAACGGGGGCGGCGAAGGCTGGTGGGACGTCTGGCAGAACCAGGCCGAGTCACGCCCCTATCACGAGGAACTCCATTACAAGTGGTCTCACTGGTGGGCGTACGACGGCGGGGGCATCTCATTTGGCGTAACGGGCTGGGGCGCCCACAGCTACGACCAGATCCAGCGCGGATTGGGGACAGATGAAACCGGCCCCGTCGAAGTCGTACTCGAGGAACCCGTGCAAGTCAAACCCGGCGGCCAACTCACCGACCGCAAGCCGTCGGAAGACGAGACAGGCGCCCCTTACTACCATATGGTCCGCAATGCCTCAGGACCCCGCGCCAAAGTCCACATGAAATACGCGAGTGGGACGGAACTGCACCTGGACCTCGACGGCGATCGCTCCCCGGGTCTCGGCTGCGTCTTCATCGGCGAAAAAGGCCGGATTGAAGTCAACCGCGACCGGATTTCAGCCGATCCCAGGGAATTGATTGACCAGCCCGACCGCCCGGAGCCTCTGACCGTCCTCGAGACGCAGCCTCACGTTGAAAACTGGGTCGAATGCATCAAGACCCGCGAGAAATGCACTGCCGACATCGAGTACGGGCAGCGTAGCTCGACCCTCTGCTGTCTCGTCAACATCGCCCGGGACCTGGGCCGCGTGGGCGAGACCCTGAAATGGGATCCCGTCGCTGAGCGCTTTACGAACTCCGACGAAGCCAACGCCCTGCTCGCGCGCCCCCGGCGCGCAGGCTATGAGCTTCCTCCAAGCGCGTAGAGAGAAGCACAGGGCTATCGCGTTTTCCGCATTGCTTACGCTTGCGGCAAGCGCATCGAACATCTCGCCGAGCCGGGTAGGACGCTACTCGAGCCGGGAGAGGATTTCCTTTTCATAGCGGTCCTCGTAACGGGGGCTGTTAGCGCGCATGTCGGACGGGTACTTGTTGACGAGATAAGCGAGGCGCTGCATGCGCTCTTGTGTAGCCGGGTGGCTGGCGAAAATGGGAAGAAGATTCCTACGGCCTTCGCGCCGCTCGATATCGAGAAGTTTGTTCATGAAAGTCAGCATGGCTTCGGGGTCGTATCCAGCGCAGAAGAGAATCTCCATTCCCACAGCGTCCGCCTCGCGTTCATTCTCACGGCTGAATCGGTTGGCCCGGACCACGTTGAGCAGTTCCTTCACCATCTGGCCGGCTCCACCAGGTTTTTTGCCGAGCAAGACGCTCATAAGCATGTCGTAACCGTATTGGCGGGTCATAGACTCGCCGTGGTGGTGGCCGGCCACATGGCCCATCTCGTGCCCCATAACCGACGCAAGTTCCGCCTCGTTCGCGCAGATCTTCATGAGGCCCGTATAGATATACATAAAGCCGCCCGGCAACGAGAAGGCATTGACGACGTCAGGATTGTCGATAACCTTAAAACCGTAGGCAACGTCTCTCCGAGGCGCCACCCGGGCCAGACGCTTGCCGATCCGGTCCACATAGGCTTGGACCTCCGGGTCGTCAAGCACCTTCTCCTGCTTTTCGACCTCGACGCTCATCTGCTTCCCGAGTTCGATCTCTTCCTCGGTCGAGAGCATGTTGAGATTGCGCAGCAAGACGCCCGCGTCAGCATATCCGGCCATCAGAGCAATCAATGCAAGCCCGTTCACCAACCGCGCCGCAACCATGGCTGTGGGACTTCTCCACATGAGACGCCGTTCTCCAGCTAGACGTGGGTCACTCGAGGATCTCGCGAAGAGCAACCAGGAGCCGGTCCGTCTCTTCGTCCGTGCCGACGCTGATCCGGAGGGCATCCTGCAGCCGACGCGCCTCAAAGTACCTAACAATGATACCACGGGCCCGCAATTCCCTGAAGATGGTCTTAGCCGTCGGGGTCCTGTTCCATTGAGCGAGAACGAAATTCGATTGGCTTGGCAGCACCGCGAATCCCAGACGAAGCAGCCCGTCTGTCAGGCGGTCACGGGTCGCGCACACCCTCTTCACATTAGCCAGCATATGCTCGTAGTCGCCCATCGCAGCGACCCCAGCAGCCTGACTGACGATATCCAGGTTGTACGAATCCTTTGTTTTGAGGAATTCGCTGATCAACTCGGGGCGCGCTACCGCCAGCCCGATGCGCATTCCCGCCAGGCTGAACGACTTTGAGAAGGTCCGCATGACGATGGCGTTCTCAAAACGCCGCGGAAAATCCATGCAATGGTCGCCGGCGAAGTCCACGTAGGCCTCGTCTATCACGACAAGGCCCTTAAAAGTCGCGCACAAGCGTTCGGCATCCTCCCGCGGGATGGATACGCCTGTAGGCGAGTTGGGCCGTCCCAGAAAGCATATCCGTCCGGGCGTCTCAAAGAATCCAGGGGGAAGCTGGAATGCATCGTCCAGGTCGACCATCTCGATACGCGCCCCGTGAAGCAACGCGAGCGTTTCATACAACGTATAGGTTGGGTAGGTGGTCACGATCGTGTCGCCTGGGTCCGCAAAAGTCCGCACGGCCATCGCCAACAGCTCGTCCATCCCGTTGCCCGCGACGACCCACTCCGGGCCGGGGTATCCGTAACGCTCCGCGCAAAGGGCACGGAACGTAAGCGACAAAGGATCAGGATAGCGCCGGAGGTTGTCCGCTTGTATCTGGCGCACCGCCTCGATCACCTTAGGCGACGGCGGGTAAGGGTTCTCGTTTGTGTTCAGCTTGATCACATTGGCAGTCTGGGGCTGCTCGCCGGGGACGTAACCCTGGACCTGCTCGAGAAGGCGCCGCGAATACTTCACCGGCGCAACTCCATCGCCAGCGCGTGAGCATCAAGCCCTTCGGCCTTCGCAAGACGGACGACGTCGTCAGCGATGCGCCTCATCCGCTCGGGAGAGAATGAGATGATGCTCGTGATCTTGCGAAAATCATCAGCCGTCAACGGAGACGCATACCGCGCCCGCCGCCCTGTGGGCAAAATGTGGTTTGGTCCCGCGTAATAGTCTCCCGCCGCGACCGAGGTCTCGCCGCCAAGGACCGCACAGCCCGCATTGCTGATCCTGTCGAGGAGCGCCCTGGGTTCTCGCACCTGCAGCGAAAGGTGCTCAGGAGCAATCGCGTTCGTCAATGCCGCGGCATCGTCGAGATTCCGCACGAGATAAGCCGCTCCATGACCGTCAAGCGCCTTGCGAATCGTTGCTGCACGCGGCAACGCTCCCATAAGCCGCTCTAATTCGGCCTCAACCGCTCGAGCCGTAGCCGCGCTCGAGGTGATGAAATAGGGACAGGCCTCCTCGTCATGTTCAGCTTGCGCCAAAAGCTCGACAGCGGCACGCGACGGATCGGCCGCATCGTCCGCAATGACAACCACTTCGGAAGGCCCGGCTTCCTTGTCGATGTCGCACACCGTCGATACAAGGCGCTTGGCAAGCGTCACATAGATGTTGCCGGGACCGGTGATCTTGAGAACCGCCGGCACAGGCCCGGCGCCGTAGGCAAGCGCTGCAATGGATTGCGCTCCGCCGATCCGGAACACGCGCGCAGCCCCGGCAATGCGTGCAGCCGCCAGAACTAACGGATGGACGCCCCCTTGATACGACGGCGGCGAAACCATGACAATCTCGCGAACGCCCGCCACGCGCGCGGGCACGATGTTCATGAGCACGGAGGACGGGTAGAACGCGGTTCCGCCAGGCACGTACACCCCCACGCTGTCGATAGGCGTGAGACGCTGACCCAGAACGCTCCCATCCTCCGACACTTCCTCCCACGAGATCCGCAGGTTTTTCGCATGAAAAGCCAGAATGTT
>CAZBQH010000377.1:0-5891 GCA_964493915.1 uncultured Nitrospiraceae bacterium | reverse complement strand
GCGCCTGCCCCGCCGTTATCGGGGCTGGGCGTGGCCGGGGCAGAAGCAGCCCCCGTTGCCGGCGCAACGCCGGCAAGGCCCGCCATTTGCAGCAGGCTCGTCGTCAGTTTCTGGGCGACCTCTGATTTTGCCTGGTTGACGAGCGCGTCGGTGTCGACGCCTTTCTCGATGCCTGCCAAAGCCCGCAGCATATGCCATAGGTTGCGCCGGTCTTCAGCTGATTTGACGATCTCGTTGGAGACGATCACGCGCGACAGGTGATTCTTTCTGTCCACCACCCAAACGTAGGGGAACAATCCTTCCCGATCTTCGTCCTCCATTTTGAGGAACTCGCTGACGGGCGTCATGTTCTCATTCCATGCCTCGCGGGGCACTGTCTTGAAATGCTTACGGAAACGGCCTTCCGTCACAGCGAAGTCGGCGAAGGTAAGAGGCACATCCATGGTGGCGGGATTGCCGTTCTCATCCGTGTACTTCAGCGTGTAAACCGGCCAATCCTCTTCGTGGGCGGGGTTGCCGTCCAAGTCAAAACAGTCGGCGGGACGCACGCCGTTGTCCGGGTTGTATCTGAAAATCGGATAGGCCCGTGACTCGACAGCGAGTTTTGACTGGCGTTGCGCCGCGTCGTCGCCGATGCCGTGCTCGGGCATGCAAGGCGCGTACACGTTGAACAAGGCTGGACGCCGTGCATTGAGGCCCTGGATGAAACTCTCGATGAGATGGCTTGTGTTGGCAATAGTGCACTGGGCTATGTAGGTCGTACGATGCCCCATGCCGATGAGCCCGATCTCCTTGCGGATCTCTTCTTTGCCTTTGTGAGCTTTGCCAAACTGAGCCATGTCGGAGACCTGGCCGAAGAAGCCCGATGTGCAGGCCTGGCCGCCCGTATTCGAGTAGACCTGCGTATCGAGGCAGATGACCTTAACGGGTTTTCCCGAGATCATCAGGCGTGAGAGGTTCTGGAAACCGATGTCGTACAAGGCGCCGTCGCCGCCGACGGCTACCACCGGCGGACACAACAGAAATTCCTCATCCGTGAAATCTTTCCAATTGAAGTAGGTGAAGAATGTGTCGTGTTCACTCGGGTTGTAGGCGTTCTCGAGCTCGAGTTCCGCCTTGCGGATGGCCTTGAACCCCTCGGCCATCTTGGCCATGTGCCCTTCAAACACGCCCATGGCCATAGAAGGACTGTCCTGGAACAAGTGGTTCGCCCACGGGAAGGGGTAGGGATTGTAGGGATAGGTCGAACCCCATACGGAGGTGCAACCGGTGCTGTTGATCATCCCCATGGTTGACCGGCCCGACCCCGTCAGGCCTTGGGTGTACTTCCATTTCAAGTGTTTCAGTTGACCCAGGATCTGGGTAACGCGCTTGAGCCAATCCGGGTCGATAGGATTACTCAGTTTCTCATTTTCGAGGACCTGCGTTAGATTGGATAAGGTCAGTTCCCTATCCTTTAATGCAGCCAGGGCTTTCTCGACGGCAGGGGCGTCACCGATATCCATCGACTCGGCGAGCCGCAGCCGGATGTGCTTCTCCATTTTCTCGATAAGCTCGCTAAGTTTTTCAACGTGCGCCTTCGTCCGCGGCTGCATCAACGCCTCTACGGTCGAGACGAAAAGCCGAATGATGGTTTTCTCACCGCAGCCCAAGCAGGCGCCGTCGCCGCAAACCATTGCTTTGTACACCTCTTTGTCGAGCAACATGGTCTCGAGAGCGCCCACCGCCTCGTCAAGATTGTCGATTCGGATATAGTCTTTCTTTGTATTGGGAAGATCCATCCAGAAATCCCAGCTCTTGCGCAACGTAGCCACACTCTCGGTTGTCTGCTGGACGGGACGCAACGCATCGAACTCGCAAGCAGCGACGCACTCCATGCATCCCTTGCAGGTGTACGGGTCAATCGTTACCGAAAGCAGGCCGCCTGAACCCGGGGTGCCCTTCTCGCTCATGGTGTAGAAAGGCGTGGTCTTCGCCAGTTGAAAGTTTTTCACTTCCTCCAAGAGCCAGTTCAGCTCTTCTTTAAAGACTGCCTTATCTTCTTCGGGGAGGCTGCTCTCGGCGAGGGTTTGTTCAATAGCCTGCGGGAGGTAGTCCTTAACGTTGGCGCTTTCGGGGGCGGCATTGAGCAAGTCGTGTAGCTTGCGTTCGACCAGGTATGTGTTGCGCGGCAGGAATCTGAGCGTCCGGCTGCCTTTCTGGATGCGTGTGACTGCTGTATTCAAGACATCGGAGATGGTGCTCACGAGCCCTGGAATGGCGGAGTCAGGGCAGACGGACCAGCACGCCCCGCAACCGGTGCAGTTTTCAGGCACCCATTGAGGGTGTTGATTGCGGATCTGGGTCATGTCACGGAACACGCCCGTCGAAGCGGGAATGAGACTCATGCTGATAAAGGGATCTACCAGGTTCTCGTTGCCTTTGCCGGTCAGGTAGAAGTTGCCGGTCTGCTCCCAGAACCGGTGGATGTCCGTCGCGGGCGCGTCGCTCTTGGGCTGGTGCTTCAGCATTTCCGGGAGCAACGGCGTCTGTTTCAGCTCGCGCGTGTCCTCGGCGAGCGCTTGTTTGTCCTTGATCTCGTAGAGCTCGGTAAAACCGCGGCGGACAACCGTCAGGTTGTCCTCCACGATCCGCCGCCCTTTCGAACCGAACTTATGCTCGAGTTGCGCCTCGATGGCGTCAAACAGTTTCTGTTCGGACAGGTTGTTCTTTTCCGCGACGGGCGAGGCGGCAAAAAAGGCGCCCATGAAGGCAATGCCCTGCATGCGGAATTGAAGCTCAGGGTCCGTAGCGACCTCCCGGGCTATCTTAAAGCCGTCCAGGCAGAAGACGCTGATCTCGTTCTCGATGATAATCCGCTGATATTTGGGCGGGATCTGGTTGATCCAAGTTGTTTCCGGCGATTCATACTCGCTTTGGATGATGAATATGCCGCCCTTTTTCAGGCCTGCCAGCGGGTTCGAGTGGCTGAACACATTCGGATCAGGCGAAAGAACGACATCCACATAGTAATACTCGCTGTTCAAGCGAATGGGCTCGGGCGCGGCTGACAGATAGTAGGTCGTCGGCTGTCCCTTCTTTTCCGAACCGTACTTCGGATTCGCTTTAATGTGGTAGCCGAGCAACTCGAACAGGGTCATAGCCAGGTTCTTGCCTGTCGCGATCGCACCCCATCCGCCGACTGAGTGGAAACGGACGGTGATGCTGTCTTTCGGCATCAGGTTGGGGTTCTCGGAGCCACGGACAGCTAGATCCTTGATGCCTGGGTAAGCCTCCTCAATCTGCTGCTGATAAATCTCTTGTTTGGGCGTAAAAGCCTTTTCGTGAATGAAATCCACCGACAAGTAGAACATCTTCTTCTGCTTGCCGCCGGGCAGCATGTTCTCGACAGCCCCAATCAGGGCTTCGGGCTGCAAGTCGCGGCTCCCCATGCCGAAACTGGCCGAGTACAGCGCAGGAAAATCTTGCTGCGATTCATAGACCACGTGGTCCGGGAAGGGAAGGCCTTGTCCGTTGGACTTGGCATTTTCGAAACACTTGTTAATGGTAGCGCGGACCTCGCGCATCACGGGCAAATCCACGGCGAGCGGCTGGTCGCAACGCTCGAGAATGCATACGCCTTTGCGCCCTTTCAGAATCGACCCCAACAAGTCGCCCGGGAACGGACGGAACATGGTCAGGTTGATGACGCCCACCTTCAGATTGCGCGTTTCGCGCAGGTAATCCGCGACGGCCTCGGCGTTTGGCACGCAACTCCCTTGGCCTATGAGGATGTATTCGGCGTCTTCGCAACGATACGCGGACACGCGATGGTAGCGGCGACCAGTGAGTTCGTAAAACTCGTCCATACACTGGTCGGTAATCGCTGTAATGTGATCGAAGAAAAAGGGCCGTTGTGCAGCCACGCTTTGCATGTACGAGTCTTGGTTTTGAACAACGCCCGCCATGACGGCGTTGTCAACGTCCCACAGCTCAGGAATGCGCCGGCGATACGGACCGTAAATGATGCGCTGGGCCGGGGTAGGCGTTTCAATGATGTCTTCAGGCTTGCCCAGGTACTCGGCGATGAGCTCGCGCTCGGGCAGCATCAAAGACTCGATAAGATGGGTTGTAAGGAAACCGTCCTGACCGACGATGCCAGGGTTGAGGGCCAGTTCGGCGATTTTGTGGGCAATAATGTTGAGATCGCTGACTTCCTGAACATTCTTGCCGAGGAACTGGAAGAATCCCGTGTCGTCAACGGCGTGGTAGTCGTCGTGACCGGCATGCACGTTCAGCGTGGATTTGGTCATGGCACGGCATCCCATGTTCAGCACATAGGTAAGCCGTTTGCCTACCGCCGCGTACAGCGACTCGTGCATGTAGGCAATGCCTTGGCCCGACGAGAAGTTGCACGCGCGCAATCCCGTCATGGACAAACCGGCCGTTACCGCGGCCGCTGCATGCTCGCCTTCAGGCTCGATAAAGATCAGCGGGCGCCCGGATACATTGATATGGCCTGCCGCGGTTTCTTCCGCCCAGTATTCGCCCATCTGAGTTGACGGGGTGATCGGGTAGGCGCCTGCTGCGTCGCTGGCTTCCCGTTCACACATGACGACGGCTGTATTGCCGTCCATCGCTTCGCGAATGCCGGGGTACTTGAACTTGCGCGTTTCTTCTTTCATGACACAACCCTTGTTCTTGTGCTGGGTTACCTAAAAAACTCTAAACCATCCCTTCAGGGAGAATTCGGGGCGTGGTCCGCCGCGCCTAACCTATAGGAAGCGGCGTCTTGCGGAGCACTTTCGAGGCTGCAGCGCCCTTTACAGCGCCCTTTTCAGGATCCAGCCACACAATGGCGCCTGTCGGGCATCGCTGGATGATCTCGGGCGTGGCCTCGTCTATTCTACTGTAATCAATCACGGCCAAGTTGTTCTTCAGTTGGATCAGCCCCGGCGGCGCATCAGCGACGCAAAGTCCGCAGCCTGTGCAGGCTACTTCGCATTCTGCCAAGGCTTCATCCCCTTTTGCTTGGTTTTTGCACGCCACCCAAAGGCGGTAACTCTCGGGCAGCAGAGTGAAGAGTCCTCTTGGACACACCTCGACGCAAACGCCGCACGCGGTACATTTTTTCGGATCCACCACGGGCAAGCCGAACTCATCCATAGTGATGGCGCCAAAATCGCACGCCTCCATGCAGTCGCCCAGGCCTAAGCAGCCCCAGGCACAACCCATGCCGCCTCCTGAGACCAGCGCCGCCGCCCTGCACGTCTGGAGTCCCTCATAGCGAGCGCGAATACGGGCCACATGGCGTCCTCCGGCGCACGCCAGGCGTGCGACTTTGCGTTCCTGCACGCCCGGGTCGACCCCCAGGAAGGATGCGATAGCCTGCGTCATTTCGGGACTGTTGACTGTACACCGGCTGGGAGGCAGCTCCCCTGCTACAACCTTCTCTGCGAAAGCGCGGCAGCCCGCTTGCCCGCATGCACCGCAGTTCGCTCCGGGCAACATACCTTCGACCTGGTCGATGCGCGGATCTTCATAAACATAGAGCTTCTTGTTGGCTATCGCCAGAACCATCGCCAGGACCATTCCCAAGGCGGCCATCGCCCCTCCTGTCCAAGCGAATTGCGTCAGGAACATAGGCAAGATTGCTTGACTCCGTGTTATGCGTTGCCAAAGCTAACAAGAATCGTGCTTCCATTGAGGTCTAAACACGAGGCTTAGCGGTGTCATGGCACGCTTTACCTGATGTTAGCAAAGGCGGCTTTCATGCTTCAAGACGTTGCGGGCGTGTTTTGCATGCATCAAGATGGGAACATCCCTGTGGGCGCACAGAGAACAACCGACGGCAATACTGGAATCTGGGTCAATGGGGAGACGCTCTCTTGGTGCGCCTCTATCGACCGTCG
>CAZBQH010000376.1:0-3557 GCA_964493915.1 uncultured Nitrospiraceae bacterium | reverse complement strand
CAACTCCTTCATAAGCTCTTCAATGGTCTTTTCGGAATCCTTTACAAACGGCTGCTCAAGCAGACATACTTGGTTAAACCATTTATTCAACATGCCTTCGGCAATGCGCGAGACGATGTGCTCAGGCTTGCCCGTTTCGCGAGCACGCGCCATATAAATGCGCCTCTCTTCTTCCACCTCTTCAAGGGGAACCTCTTCACGCCGCAGCCAGCGCGGCGCGGCCGAGCACACCTGCAGACAGATGTCTCTGCAGAATTCCTGAAAAAGCTCGCCGCGACCGACAAAATCGGTTTCGCAGTTGACTTCTACAAGCACGCCGATTTTGCCGCCCATATGGATGTAAGAGGCGATTGCACCTTCCGCAGCGACGCGTCCTTGGCGCTTTTCGGCGTCGGCGATGCCCTTCTCGCGAAGCCATTTCACAGCTTCCTCGAAGTCGCCGCCTGTCTCATCCAGGGCTTTCTTGCAGTCCATCATGCCTGCACCCGTCATTTCACGCAGCTTCTTTACTTCTTGTGCGCCGAATGCCATATCTTTCGTGACTCCTCAGGTGTGTTGTTCGCCCTGCACCGTCGCAGGGCTTTCAGCCGCCTCGTCCCCACCAGCCGGGGAATCAGATGGCGCACTGCCTGCCGTCTGCAGGTCTTCTTCCAAAACTCGGGCCTGCTCTGCACTTATGCCGCGCCGGGTGTCCGTAGCTTGTTTCTCGCCTTGAGCAAGCCCTTCCAGCACTGCATCAGCGATAATCCTGCAGAAGAGATTCACGGCGCGAATGGCATCGTCATTGCCTGGGATGGGGATCGGAACCGCCGTCGGATCCGCATTCGTATCAGCTATCGCGATGCATGGAATACCCAACCGCTCCGCTTCGCGCACGGCAATGACCTCTTTCTTGGCGTCAATTACGAACAGCACCTTGGGCAGGACGTCCATCTGCTTCAGACCCCGCAGATTCTTGTTAAGCCGGGCCATGGACTTGCGCAAGAGAATGGCTTCCTTTTTCGGGAGCTTCTCAAACTCACCGTTGCCGTCCCTCTTCTCGAGATCCAAGAGCTTGCGCACGCTCTTTTTGATCGTTTCGTGGTTGGTAAGCGTGCCGCCCAACCAACGGCTGTTTACATAGTGCATTCCACAACGCTGCGCCTCGCGCGCCACGGGTTCCTGAGCTTGTTTCTTCGTGCCGACGAATAACACGCTCCCGCCCGATGCGGCCGCGTCCCTCACAAAGGTGTACGCTTTCTGCACCTGACGCATCGTCTTCTGCAAGTCGATGATGTAGATGCCGTTGCGCTGACCGAATATGTACGGCGCCATCTTCGGGTTCCACCGGCGAGTCTGATGACCAAAATGGATGCCCGCTTCGAGCAAATCCCTCATTGTTACGACAGCCATCGATTTCCTCCATCTAAGTTGGGTTGTTGTGCCTTGGGACCCAGCGGCTAACCCGACGCATAAGCCGGGCACCCAGACCGCGTTTTTCCCGAGGGGTCCCTGTGAAATTAGAAGCAAGGGAGCATATCACATACCTACTTTGGCACGCAAATCCGGCCCGATCCTCTGGGATCCGACCACGCCTTGCGATCGCCCTATTGCGGGGATGTCTCTGGAACCGATGTGGGCTCGACCGGCACTTGCGCCGGCGCTATGGGAAAGCCGGCCTCAGGCGCCGTGCTGAAAATGCGAATCTTCCGCCATCCCTCGCTACGGAACCGCCGAAGCAACACCATGCTCAATCCGATGATAAACACTGTTGCGCCCAACCAAGCCCCGACAGCGCCCAGCCTGGCCGCCCACGCAAAAACAACGGCCAAAGGCAAGAAAACCAGATACGACACGAGGAACATCGTTACAGCGACCCAACGAGTGTCGCCGGCCCCCCGCAGCGCTCCCATCATCACGATGTTCGTAGCGTCAAAGGACTGAAATACTGCGGCCATAACTAACAACACATAACCCAGACGCACGACGTCCGGGTCTTGGCTGAAGAGCGAGATAGCCGGGCGGCCGAAAACAACAAAGCAGACGCCGATAGTAAACATGTAGGCGACAGCCATGCGCAGGGCGGTGTACGTGCGCGCCTTGGCCGCAGCGATGTCGCCTCGCCCTATCCACTGGCCTACTATTGGCGCCACGCCGGCGCTCAACCCTACCGCTGGCATAAAGGAAACATGCATGATGTTCGTGGCGGCCGCATGCGCGGCGAGCGCAGTCGTCCCGAAATGACCCACGATGAAACTGGTGAACACGCCCCAGTTCGCGAGGTCCATGAAATTGGACACGCCCGCAGGCCAGCCGATGCGGAAGAGCTCGCGGATCTTGACTCGATCCCAGCCGGTCGTGCCGCGCGTATTGAACTCGCGATGCGTGCTGCCGCTCAAAAAAAGCACCTGTAACAACAGAACCTGCAATGCCAAAGCCGCCACGGTCGCGATAGCCGCGCCGGCGATCCCCCACTGTGGAAACCCGAATTTGCCATAGATGAGAAGATAGTCGAGAACGACGTTCAAAACATTAGCCATAACGGACACATACATCGGGATGCGCGGCTTGCGGACAGACTGAAAAAAGCAGGCAAGCGCCACGTGCCACGAAATAAACACGTAACCGAAGAGACGGACCCGGAAATAGATCACTTCAAGCTGAGTAACCGCGGGGGTATGCCCCATCAAATGGAAAAGAGGGTTGGAGATGGGCCACAGTAACACGGCGGCCGCTCCTGTGACCAATGCGATGTAAATGCCCTGCCACGCGTAGCGAGCGCAATTCTCCTTCTCACCCCGTCCCAGGCTTTGCGAGACAAAGGTCGTCACGCAACCTACGACCCCCAGGAAAAACGTCGCCAGCGTGAAAGACCATAGACCTGCAGACCCAACAGCCGCCAACTCGTCCGCCCCCAGTCTGGCCACCATGATCTGGTCGACAAACTGCATGGCAGTCCACGAAAGGGTCGATACGATAACCGGTCCGCCCATCCGCAGTACTTCGCGCACGCCCGCCCACCGGGTTTCTTCGTGTAAGGTCGTCTGCATTGGAAGGTCTCGTCATACACTCTGCACAAGAAACGCAACACGCAAGAATACCATAAGCAACAAATCTCTACGCATTTTCTCTTTCCGAACGCCGGCGGTACCCCAAGGCTGCCCCGCCTTCGGGGGCTTGACATTCCACGGCCGCAATAGAAAAATGGGGCGTCATAGCAACAAGGGAGTTCTCGGCAATGGTCTGCTTGTCCGCACTCTATGTCTCGATACTAACCGCTTCCGCGTCCGCCCCTCCCTACGAGAGGCTGGACGCGCATCCCCGGCCTGACTGGGCACGGCCGTGGGTCAGCCTTGACGGGCTGTGGCGTTTTGACTTCGATCCGGACGACGCGGGCCTTGCGCAGGGCTGGTTCAAGTCGCACCCGTACACGCAAACGATCACAGCGCCCTACCCTTGGCAAAGCAGACTGTCCGGAATCGGCGATACAGCCTATCAAGGCGCAGCGTGGTACGAACGCGACGTGACCATTCCCGAAGACGCCGGCCCGCGCGTCTTCATAGTCTTCGGGGCTGTTG
>CAZBQH010000375.1:0-7937 GCA_964493915.1 uncultured Nitrospiraceae bacterium | reverse complement strand
CCTACGACGCCAGCAACCTGACGGCCGTTTACATCTCAAGGGCCGCGCTGGCCGTATTGGGACTAATACTGGCCTACGTAGGAACGGCGTTCCTCAGGCCGAAGAGAGCGTAACCTCGGGCCGGCCTATGGAGCACTCGACGCGGCCAGCCAAAGGCAGGGAAGGGATGCGGTGCACTGGGACCACTGAAGAGGAAAGAACGGCAGGATCTGCATATAAGGGCTCTCTTGCTGTCGCGAATATCCTTCTTCTTGTCAGCGTTCCTGCACACTCGGCCCCTCAGACACGGTGAAAAGCTTCCGCAACGCAATGAGAGCAGGCTTGGGGCTGCCGTCCTTTCTTAACAGCCCAAAGGAACGCTGCTCCTTGTCTGTATGCGGAAAATCCTGCCACATCCAGATGTTCATGCCGAGGTGTTTCTCCGCGGCCAACTGGGCGACTTCCGTCAGATAGCGGGCCTGGTCGTCCTCACTGCAAGTTTCCGTCGCAGCCCCGACCTCCCCCATAACAAGCGGCATAGCAGGGTAACGCGCCCTATAGCGTTCATAGACGGCCAAGTTTTCCTTCATGCTTTCCGCCTGACCTTCGGTCGACCTATATGCCGTGAAGCTGAGGAAGTCATAGGGATTGTCCTCGGGGATCGGCGAGGCGCCCTGAGCCCAATCCTTTGTGATAAGCGCGTTATCGTGATAGCCGATTCTGCTGCGCCACCCCGGACACGTTTTGAGCTGGGCCGCAAGCCCGCCGAAACGTACGCACATCACTTCAGCCTGCCACTGCCAGTGATCGGTCCACCGTTGCGCGCCGTCCTCGAACCGCCCATCGTCCATACCGATTTCGTCTATCGATCCGTAGTCGCTTTTCCAACGGGCGTTCCAGAAGGCGACATCCGGGTCGTGTTCGCGGCAATATGCCCGGAAGCTCTGTTTCGCCAAGGCGCTGTCGTTGCCCATGGCCAACGTAGGCTGCATACTCTCCGTATAGAGAAGCCACAGCACGTTCGTACGGCCCGCATACCGCCGGACGACCCGATTCACGAATGCGGCATACGCGCTCCACACCTTGTCATCCAGCATCCAGAACCCGATCCGGTCCTCGGGGACGCCCTCGGGCGACCAGCCTTTTCCGAAGTAGCCCAAGGGGAAGATCATGCTGAAGTGCTGAGCGTCTGCCGCATTCATAAACGCATCGAGCCGCTCGAGGACAGCCTCGTCCACTTGGGGCTCGGGCAATGCCGCTGGCTCGATATCCTGCCACAACACAACGATCCAGACGCCGTTGAACCCGCTCGCCGCCATGCGGGAAAGGTCCTTTTTGAAGGTGTCCAAATCTGCGTTCTTAAGCATCGAAAACCCGTCATACCACGTCGCAGAGCGCAGCTCTTCGAGCTTCTGGGGCTCGGCGCCTGCGGGGAAGGAAAACACGCCAACACAAAGTAACGCGCACAGGGAAGAAAGCTGATTCACTGAAAACTCCTGTGATGTTCGAGCATGCAACTCCGGGCGAAACAGAATGCACCGACCCAAGTCGCCTGCGTCCTCGAGCGCCGTTCAGACAGCTTAGACCAACGACAAGGCGCTTTCAATCAAGACCCCACGCCTCATAGAAGGAGGTTCCACCCCGCGTTTGAGCCCAAATCGTAAGACCCGCTCTGCCCCCGGCGCCTTGACTTGCCGCGCGCTCATCTTGCCCCGTTCCTTGCCACAAACACCCCCAGCCGGTATCCTAACAGGCGACCATGGAGGCTCCCAATGATCGGCAGTACCCGGCGGCGGACAATGGCCTTGATCGGTACGTTGGTCCTTGCATTCATATTCGACGCCCCTATAGCACTCGCTCTCGAAGAGACGCCCCCGCATCATCCCGAGGAGAGTTCGCAACAAACGGAGCACAAGGAGGAGATGATCGAGGCGCTGCGGGCGCATCTCGAGCATCTCCTCAACTGGCCTGCCGCGCCGGCCGCGCCACTGCCGCAAAACCCGCTCGCATTTGACGGTTACGCCGGTCCCTACCAGAACGAAGCGGGCCGCGCCATCGTGGATCAGATCAACCAATGGTACCGCGAGGGGACCGCCGCCGGTCTGACCCAGGACACCTTCCGCAGTTTCGACAACGGCCACTCTGGCGTCCGCAAGGGATACTGTCCGCAACTCGAGGTCCTGGAACCGGTCCCTGCATACATTCCGCCCAGACCGCGCCTTTTCGACGAGCGGGTCACGTTCGGCGTTCAGTCGTACGGGGCCCGCGGCAATAAGCTTGTGGGCGGCACGGCGTGCGTTATCGAGGTCCATATGCGCGAAGCGGTCATGTACGCCCTGGAACATGGCGAGTTTGACATACAGAGAACAATCTGGCCCGGGCTTTACGTCTCTTTCTATCAAAACAACTTCCTCTTGGTGTCTCCCGCTGTGTCCACCTACAAGCCTGGAGAAGACAGGTTCTGTTTTCTCAGTCCCTTTTCGCTCCACTCGATCGGCGCCTCAGGGACCGACGCCGTTCTGCACCAGCCAATCATCTTTGCAGCCGCGTCCCTCCCGCCCGCGTTGAAAACGCGCATCCTGCGCAGCGGCCTGTATGTGCCCACGTTGATGTGGCTGTTCAAGAAAAGCTGGACCGGCAACCTGCACGACCCTTCGGCCCATGAGCCGGCCTATACTCTCCCGGAAGAGGCCGGCAAGGAGCATCAAGGACCTGCGCCCTTCCTCGAGCGGTTCGTAACGGCCGCCCACGACTTGAAGCACATCCCTCCCGTGGCGAGGCTGCGGGTCGTCAAAGCGGAGATCGTGCACGACGAAAACGCGCCTCATGCCAACAAACCTTTCATGGCTGACGCCGGTTTTGGCTATTTCGCGGCGTTGCGCCGCGGCGAGATCCTCGAGCTGACTATCGATCTGCGCCAGAGCTGGACCGACAGTCTGCCCTTCACAGGCTTTGAGACGGTGAAACTCCGGGGCGAAGGCGACGTCCGCTTCCTGAATGACGGGCACTCGATGGTAAAGATCGCCGTGCCCTGGACGCCGGCCGAAGACGTGTTTAACTACCGGACCGACTTCGCGCTATTCGTAAAGGATGGGACCTACGAATCCGCGCCGGCGTATGTGTCCGTCCGTCATCTGCAGGAAAAAGAATGGAAGTGGTACGGGGCCGCGCGGGTCCAGAAAGAGTGATTATTAACGCAACTCCTGCGACGCATGTCAGGGGAAACCGGAACGCGAAACCAGCCCAACCTTGATTCGCGGCTGGAAAAGGACCGGTTTTGGTCTACAAGGATCCTCGGGGTTTCGTTCCCGTTGGATGGTTCAATGGTATAGGAAAGGAACGTAAGATGAGTTTTATGTTGCAGGTTTGCACGCTGACGACGCTTCTTCAAGCGGCAGGAGATCCACTCGGCAACCCGGTTGCGCCTGGCGACCCGCCTCTTGCAGAACCCGTCTATGTTGAACAGGCGCTCTCGGCGTCTAAGCCGTCGGCCCTCGAGTTCTGGGTACGGTCGCCGAAGCGCCACCAGGACTATCCGTGGAACATCATCCGCATGTGGTTTCCGGAGGCGGCCGGCATCGCGGGTGATGACGGCGCGGCGTTGTGGGAATATCACATGGTCAACGAACCGGCCCAGTGGCACTACGTTGATGGAGGATTGCGGGCTGAGCTGTTTATACCGGGAGGCGGGCGTTTCCTGAGATCCGTCCGCATGGAGGGGGCAACAGCCTATTTTGAGATGACCTTCGAGAACCGGAGCGGCCAGACATGGCACGGTGCAAACGCGGGGAGTTGCCTGCAGCTTTCGGCAGCCCCCGATTACGAGGACAACCTTGGCGAACGCACCTACTGGATCCTTGACGGCGAGTTGACGCCGACCTCTGACCTGGCGATCACGGACCCTGGGATGCGCGGTTCCTGCGGCGTGGGCCAGAGTATTCCCCTGAAAAACGGTCAGACAAAGACGGTTACTGAGGGCGCGCTGTTTGTGACGTCGCGCGACAGCAAGTACGTGCTCGGATATGCATGGCGCCCCGCCTCGGGGCTTTTCTACAACCGGGCAGGCATTACCGCCTGCAACCACGTGCAGCCGCCGAGCTTTGACATACCGCCGTCAGAGCGCCGGACTGCCCGCGGCATTCTATTTGTACAGGAAGGGACCGTCGAGCAGGCGCGGGATAGATACATGGCCTGGAAGAATATGGAAGCGACGCAGATTGACCAGAGTCCCGAGCTCGACGCGTCGTTCCTGAATGACTGCGCCTTTGTATCCATTGACATCCAGCCCGACGAGCGGACCGTCTCCACAGAGGAATCCCTTCCCGAGGCGTGGCGCCAAGGCGGGATCACCGCCGACGAGGTCAATGCTGCTGCCGACCACAAGTTTGACGTGGCCTTCCCAAACGCCAAACGCGTCGTGACGGCCTGCCGGGCGCTGGGTCTGCCGGTCATCTTTGTTCACTGGGGTTTTGCATTTCCAGATGGTATGGACCTGGCCCCCGAGATCCGCGCCTTCGTTAAGGCAACATTTGGTCCCGATCCGGCCAAATGGCCTAATCATCTGTCGGACCCCGGAGCACGTCCCGCGGACTTTCTGGAACCCCGGGAAGGCGAGTACGTCATCAGCAAGACCGATCACGACGCCTTCGTTTCATCCAATATCGACCATGTTCTCAAAAACCTCGGCGTGAAGAATCTCATATTTGTGGGGGGACACACGGATGCTTGCCTGGGCAAAACGGCCGTCGCCGCGAAAGAGCGCGGGTACACCACCTTGTGCGTATCTGACGCAACCTTTGCAGGGGTCCAATCTCTGTGGGAACCGGGTCTGTTGAACAGCCGTTTCGACTACATCATTACGACCGAGGAATTCTTGAGACTCGTTGAGGCAAAAGGCCCGTGAGGATGTTTGCGGCGTCAAGGACGATCAGCCGACGCGATGTCTCATAGGATGTCCTTCCGGCTCGCCAGATCAGGAAAAGGTGGTCGATTTGGTTCGCGCAGGAATCTTCTGTATAATTATGCCATATTCGCCCGGTGCGCTCGCAGGCGCGGGAAATGCCGAAAAGGGAATATTTCACGCCCGAAATGGCTTTACAACTCGATATGTACAAATTGGGCAGTAGTGTGAAGAGGCTATAACCAGGATGGCCGTCTAAGCATAAAGTGGAAAAACAGGTTCTTGAAGGAGAGAATAGTATGAGCAATGCGCTCGAGCTTACGACCCAGAATTTTGATTCAACCGTATCGAAGGGCATTACCCTGATTGACTTTTGGGCCCAATGGTGCGCCCCTTGCCATTTGATGACGCCCATACTCGACGAGATAGCCCGGACCTACAACAGCGAGGTCACCGTAGCGAAAGTGAACGTTGACGACGCGATGGAGCTGGCTCAGCGTTTCCAAATATCGGCTATCCCGACGTTGCTGGTGATCAAAGACGGGCGTGTCTTTAGGAAATTCATCGGCGTTACTCAAAAAAAAGAACTGGCGAAGGCCATCGACGCAGCGCAAGAATAGCCGATGGCTGCAGCGGCCTCAGCGTGGCCAAGACCGAGTCAAATCCATGAGAGAAAGAAGAGAGGGCCGCAGCACCTCGGCAAATACGAGGGAAGGCATTGGCGACGGCCATCATAAGACATAACGTCCTCATTCTTGCCGTTGCCAGCGAGTATTGGTTGAGATAGGCGTGGAACAAGGACGCAGAGACGCGCACGTCGTTTCGGGACCGCGTCTTGCTGGAGCTTTGGTGCGGTTGTATTAGCTAGACCGTTTGGCTTTTCTTTCCGTCGGAGTACTCGATCAATAAGACTGTACAGATTCATTCGCCAGATCATTCTGACGGCGCAGAGCGATGACCTTCGCTCAGAGGCGACCCGTTTAGAAGCGGCGCCTGGCGCCGTTGTAGGTGCACATTTATAGGCCATCGGGCGGCGCGCAGCAATCGCTCCATTTCGTTTTGTGAACGGCAAACAAGGACACCCAGGGAACTATGACCCCCCGATCAGTCGCTGTAGCCGGAGCAACCGGCCTTGTTGGAAGACATATGCTGCGCGTACTCGAGGAACGCAACTATCCTGTAAGATCGGTGAAACTGCTTGCGTCGGAGCGGTCAAAAGGCAGAATGCTCGCGTTCCGCGGCGAGCAGGTGCCTGTCGAGGTGCTCACGGAAGACTCGTTCAAAGACGTCGAGGTAGCGCTGTTCAGCGCAGGCGGCGGGACAAGCAAGAAGTTCGCCCCTTTTGCCGCAAAGGACGGCTGCGTGGTGATCGACAATTCGAGCGCGTGGCGCATGGACCCCGAAGTGCCCCTCGTCGTACCGGAGGTTAATGCCTACGCTATCAATACCCACAAAGGCATTATTGCCAACCCCAACTGCTCGACCATCCAGATGGTTGTGGTGCTCAAGCCTCTGCATGACGCTGCACAAGTCGAGCGCGTCGTCGTTTCAACCTATCAGGCTGTGTCGGGCGCGGGCAAAGAAGCGCTCGACGAACTCTTCGCGCAGACAAAGGCAATCCTCGAAGGGCGTGACCCGGAATGTCATGTTTTCCCGTTTCCCATCGCCTTCAACTGCATTCCTCAAATCCCGCAGACCAACGCCTTCGTTGACAACGGCTATACGTCAGAAGAGATGAAGATGGTCAACGAGACGAAAAAGATCATGGGCGACGACAGCATCCGGGTGACGGCGACAACGGTGCGTGTGCCGGTGCACACGAGCCACAGCGAATCTGTCAATGTCGAGACCCAGCGCAAGTTAACTGCGGCAGAGGCGCGCCGTATTTTGTCGAATGCGCCGGGAGTCGTCGTCGAGGACGACCCCTCGCGTCCGCTGTACCCGATGGCTGTCAATGCAAGGGGCAAGGGCGAAACCTTTGTCGGGCGCATCCGCGAGGACATGTCGCATCCGAGCGCATTAAATATGTGGATTGTTTCTGACAACCTCTTAAAGGGAGCAGCGCTCAACGCAGTTCAGATCGCCGAGTACCTTTAGAACGATATTGCGGGCTGTCAACGACGGCAAACTGATTATTGCTGGCGCCGCCTCAACGCGCCTTTAAGGAGAAATGCTATGATCCTGCGAGAGCCCCATATCCCCTTGTTTGAGCTGGTGGCATCCATATCACGGGCCATCGATCTAATGGACTCGCAGATCGGGAACCACCACGCGCGCGTCGCCTATCTCAGCTATCAGATTGCTGGTGAACTGGGACTGCCCATTGACGATCGGCGCAACCTGTTCATGGCCGGCGCCCTGCATGACATCGGCGCCTTTTCCGCAGCCGAGCGCAAGAGCCTCCAACGCTTCGAGAGCGAGCAGCCTCATCAACACGCCATTGCGGGCGCGGTCCTGCTGGCAGGCTTTAGACCCTTCCAAGCTATTGTCCCGCTGGTCCGTTACCACCATGTTCCATGGCAAAACGGAGAGGGCGCAACCTTTCAGGGCGAGCCGGTACCTGAAGAGGCCCAACTGCTCTTTCTGGCTGACCGGGCGTCAGTACTCATCGACGACGCGCAACCTGTGCTCCGCCAAGTCGAGAAAATCTGCAACAAGATCCAGAAACGTGCCGGGACCGACTTCATTCCCCGGCATGTCGAGGCGTTCATGCACCTGGCGCGCAAAGAGTACATCTGGCTCGAGCTCGTCAGCCATGATCTCGAGGCCATCCTGCGCCGAAAGGTCCGCCTCGACAGCGTCGAGTTGGATATGGACGCGCTCATCGAGTTCGCCCAACTCCTGTCCCGCATCATCGACTTCAAAAGCGCATTTACGGCGACCCATTCGACAGGCGTAGCGACAACAGCCGTAGCCCTGTCTACCCTCCTCGGGTTTTCCCACCGGGAACAGCAGATGATGAAAGTTGCGGCCTTTCTGCACGACTTGGGCAAGCTGGCCATCCCCTCGGAACTCCTCGAAAAAGAGGCAAAACTGACCGACGAAGAACGCGACTTGA
>CAZBQH010000374.1:0-20943 GCA_964493915.1 uncultured Nitrospiraceae bacterium | reverse complement strand
TCGCTAAGCGCGCGCAGAGCCTTCACTTCGCAGTTTGGAGTTCGCCGCCCGTTTCGCTACAATTCCACCAGCGCGCCGATCGCAGGCGAATGATCTGGGTTCAAACAGAAAGAGGAACGATGGTCGACGAAGAGCTTCTAAAGATACTGGTTTGCCCCGAGAACAAGACGCCTGTTTCGCTGGCAGGAGACGAGCTGGTGGCCAAGGCCAATGCGGCTATCCAAGCCCGGAACCTCAAGAATAGGGCTGGCGAGACCGTCGAGGCGTCCATCGACGGGGGTCTTGTGCGCGAGGACGGCGCCTACATGTATCCAATCCGGGAAGACATCCCGATCATGTTGATCGACGAGGCCATTCCACTCGACCAGCTGAAGTAGACTGCGGCGAGCCGTATAGGCCTGTAACCGTATCCAAGGTTGCGGCGCGCGTCCCTTGTCCGCCTTCAGCCCCCGTTAGAACTGTTTCCGCGTTCCATACCACTGGCTGCCGCCGTGGTCTAGATGCAGTACAGGCATGCCGTCGAGCCGGACCTCTTTGCCGAAGCGTTCACGCATGTCCATGCCGAACTTCCAGTCCGCGCCCTCGAAGTGACCATATTCATCGTAGCGGATCTTCTCGGTGCAGGTTCGCCGCACAATCTGGCAATACCCAATGGGCACGCCGTCGACCTCGCGCCTGCGGAACTCACCTGGACCGCTCAATAACGCGTCCCACTCTTTCCACGGGGCGATCTCTCCGAGAAGTATGCGCGCAGTGATGTCCGGCGGAAGCATTTTGCGCCCGTCAGGCGCGATGAAATACGCATTCTCCGCCACCTGGTCCAGCTTCGCAAACATACCTGGCGGTAGAAGGATGTCGGCATCGAGAAGAACGACCCATTCACCCGATGCCAGGCCAAAGGTCTCGTTGATCATGAAGCCTTTTTGATGGGCGTCCTGTTCGGGAAAAGGCGATCGTACGATCCGCAGCTCCGGGTGGGCCTTCTCGACCGAGTCGAGAATATCTTCTGTTGGATCGGCGCCAGGGACATAGGCCGCCAGAACCTCAACCTGCCGCAGGTCAAAGCCTTCCTGATGCAGAATGCTCTGCAGCACCGCCTCGAAACGCCGGGCGTAGCGGGCGCATACAATCAGCACCGAGTACTTGATCCGAGCGAGATCACTCTCTGCCCGGACCATGCCGGTCCAGAGCCGAACGCGTTGCGTTACGATCGTCCCGTCAATGTTCCAGATCGAGATACGGGGTTCGAGCACCCCGGCCAAACGGCGGGGCACATAGTGAAATCCCTCGAACTGGGCCGGCCGAACTGGAGCGCCGTCGCGCAGCAGCACGTAGCTGCCGTCCTCGCGGACATGGAGCGCCAACTCATGGGCGTAGGCTTCCATAGGACACAGCACCTTGGCGTGACGGCCGAAGCTGAAACCGATGTATTCCGCGATACCGCCGCCAATGGCGACGGCAACCGTGCAGGGCGGTTCGAGGCGAGCCAGCGGCGTGCTCAGTTTTTCGGTGTTCGTAAAGCCGTGCCAGCGCACGCCCCCTTGAACCTGGTGGCACCACTGCCCGTCGAGGGCGTAGGAGTACGAGTCGCGCTCTTCTGTGGGCGCATGGTTCATAAGAACCTGCTGCGCCTCCTGAACGAGTTCGTCGGAAAACACGAGCGATGCGGCGCGGCTCCCATCGACCGCGTCGTAATACTTTGGTTGGTCTTTGATGAAATGCAACGACCACGCGACCGCTTCGCCAGGCTGGGCTTCGACAGCGAGACCAGGAAACATCCGTCTGAAAGAGGGCGTCTCGTGATCGCAAATGCGCACAAAGGCGCATCGGGTGCAAGGGCCCCTGGGCTTCGCCGCTCGAAATCCGGCCGCATCAGACGCCAGGGCCCCGGAATCGGCTGGCCGGTCCGACCGGTGCAACCGGATATGACGGGTCAGCTTGTGCACGGCCCATACGCGGGCCCGCAGCCAAGGATGCTCGAGCAACCACGGCAACAGCTTGCGGTCAATGGGATTGTCAAAAGACGTATACCGGCCTAACAGCATCTGCAAGGCGACGCCCGCCCGCCAAGGCGCGCTTTTCCATAGCCGCGCCGCCAATTCATAGGACTGCGCATCATATTGCTGGTGGTCCAGGAAAAACTGGCGGCTGTTCAGGGCGAAAGACAGGCATTCTTTTCCCCCGATGCAAAGCGGAAGACCTATCAAGTTCACCTCGATCCCGAGCGCGGGGAGGTGCTGCACAAAAGCCTTCGCGTGTTCAAGAGCATTTCTGCTCTCATGAGCGTCCCGGCACGGCGTCAGAATGCTGAAGGGGTCCGTCGCCGTCAGGTTAACCGCCACAACGCCCTTGGCAGCAAGGTCTGCGGCGAACGTGTCGGCATCAAGCGACGCCACACGACAAACAGGCATTTGAAGGCGGACGGCAAGACCTGATGTCTGGGCTGCATCGAGCCAAGTCGACAATCCTGGCGCCCGCGGGTCCGCAGGGCACAGAAAGACATCGAAAAGACCGCCGGCACGGAGCGAAGCCAAATCCGGCGGGGGCGAAGAACAGTCGGTCCGCAGAGACAGCGCTGCATCAAGAGACCGCGCCTCCGCGAGATAGGGTTCAATACCGCTGACGGCGTCGCCCGGGGCCAACAGATCGATCTTTTCTGTCCCGAACGCATAGCGGGTCACCCGCAGCCACCGTCGTAAGTCGATGTCGCGATAATGCGCCCCTCGGGCGTTGCACAAGGGCACGAGCCCGCGCACGGGGGGAATCCGTTCTTGAACCGACAAGGACACGAACCGGAACATGCTCCTAAGGGGTCAGATACCGTGGCCAGAAAGAAGGGAACAGGCCGCCAAAAGCAGATGATAGACAGCCGCCTGAGAACGTGTCAAAAAGCAGGCCTGTGGACTTACGTCTGTAGGGTCAGACGATAAACCCTTCCAACATAGAGCTCGGACGGCCTAGAGGCCAGGCACAGGGCGCGTCTATACCGCGCCTCGGCCAGTGAGCACCGTCTGGATCGTGGCGACAAGAATCCGCATGTCTGCGGCGAAAGACATGCTGTTAATATAAATGAGGTCGTAACGCAGCTTGTGTTTGTAGCTCGAGTCATAGCGCCCATGGATCTGGGCCAATCCGGTCAGTCCGGGCTTCACGAGGTGGCGCCGTTCATAGAGCGGGTTCTCCGCAATGAACTGGGCCGTAAAGGCCGGGCGCTCGGGCCGTGGACCCACCAGGCTCATCTCGCCCTGGAGTACATTAAGCAACTGGGGGATTTCGTCAATCCGCAACCGCCGGAGAAGCCGCCCGACAGGAGTCACACGCGGGTCGTCAGCCGTCGAAAGGGCGGGCCCCGACCCCTCCTCGGCGTTAAGAACCATCGTGCGGAACTTTATGATGCGGAACTGTTTACCTCGCAGTCCGACCCGCTCTTGACGAAAGAAGGTAGGCCCGGGCGAGGCGACCTTTACCGCCGCCCAAGCAGCGACCGTGATGGGCAAGGTCGCCACAAGCAACAGGAGCGAAACGGCAACGTCCATGAGCCGTTTGAAGATACGGTACAAACCGGACCCGAAAACCGGTTGGAGCGGCGCCAGAGGAATGCCCGCGAGGCTTGTGACGCGGGAACTCGCAAGCGTAGCCAGCGTTAGCCCCGGAACAAAGTAAACCTCCGTTGCCGAGCGATCGCACGCGCCGAGCAGATCGCGCAGTTCCCCCTGGGGCAGGTCTGCTTCGACAAGAATCACGCGGTCATAGGGGCCATGCGCCTCCATCAAACGTGGAGATATCCCGCCTCTGGCATCCACTTCGAGAAGCTTCGGGGCATGCTCCCTGATTTCGGCAGCCAGCCGGCGGCACTCGTCAGGCGCCCCGGCCAGTAGAACGCGCAGACGATAGCCTCCCGCCTCGAGCAGCGCCAGCACCGCCCCTCTAGACAAGATGAACCAAAGAACAAGCAGGCCCATGTCAATGACCGCAACCAGCCTGCTCACGCGAATCAGCGGGAAATAGTACAAGCGGAGCAAGGCCACCATGACATAGCCCGCCGCGACCGCCCAAAACGCGGCCCCGGCTGCCGCAAAACCATGGTCGATCAGCGTCAATCTATGGCGAAAATCGTAAAGACCGACCGCATAAGCGGCTACGAGCCGAATCAACAGCAGCCCGGGCGCACACAAAAAGTACGGCAGCAGATGCTCGTCCGGCGGGTGCGCACCAAACCGGATATACACGGCCAAAACGCTGCTGCCCAGAAACGCCAAAAGATCAGCACACCCCAGGAGCACCTCTTTGCGGATCGCAGGCGGGCGTTCCTTTCCCGTCCTTCCGTTTGACTTCGTCATTTGGCTGGGCAACTCGGCTCTTCCCCGTGACCCTGTTTCTTCAGGAAGCCGTAGGGATTATACTGGGTTAGGGATGCCCATTCGAACCGGGCAGAAGCATAGAGGGCTTGGAATCTGAAACGCAGTCTTTCAAAAAACGCCGGGGGGTTTGATCATCATAAGCCACCGGGTCGCGAGCCAGCAAATGCAGAACGCCTTGGTTAGCGCTTCCTCTGGATCGGCTTACAGCAAACGCCCGGGGCACAACTCGAGAACGCAAGATGGCGACAAGACAGCAAATCCTGGATTCAATGCGTCACATCATAGATCCAGACCTCGGGCAGGATATTGTGACGCTTGATCTGGTAAAGGACCTGACGATTGACCGTCGAACGGTGCGCTTCACTTTGGAACTCTCAAAGCCAGCCAATCCTGTCAAGGAGAAGCTCCGCGAATCCTGTGTAAAAGCGGTAACGGCGCTGCCTGGAGTCGAGTCAGCCGAGATAAAGCTCAGAGTCGTGGCGCGAGCAAAGCGGGCGGTCCCTTTGGGGAGTGCCTTAGAAAACGTCAGCACAATCCTGATGGTCTCTTCAGTCAAGGAGGGCGTGGGCAAGTCGACGGTGGCGGCGCACCTTGCATTGGCCTTGCGCGCCCAAGGACTCGAGGTAGGGCTTCTTGGCGCCGACATCTACGGTGCGTCGATACCCAGACTGTTCAAGATCCGGCAACCAGCGATCTCGATGAGCAACAACCTCATCACGCCGGTCGAGCTCTCGGGTCTGAAGGTCCTGGCACTTGATTTCCTATTCGGCGATTCTCCAGCGGTATTACAGGGGCCGATTGTATCCCGCTATACTCAGCAGATCCTCTCTCAGACGGCTTGGGGCAGACTGGACTATCTCATCATCGATATGCCGCCCGGCACAGGCGATATCCAACTCACGATTGTTCAACAGGCAGCTCCGGACGGAGCCGTCATCATCACCAACCCCCAGAGACTTTCACCGGACAACCCGACTGAGACCGTCCTCCTGTTCGAGAAGCAAAACGTGCCCGTGCTGGGCTACATCGAGAACAGGGCCTATTGCATCTGCAGCCATTGTCACAAAAAGCATTACTTCTGCAGAACAACTGCCCGCAGTCTCCAGAACCGTTTCGGACTCGCTAAACTGGCCGAACTCCCTTTCCACGAAGGGCTGTCCTTCGCCCACGCTATCGACGAGGCGGCGCTCGGCCCGGCCCTTCGCGAGATGGCGGGGAACGTCCAACACCAAGTATGCAAACACAGGGTAGAAAAGCAGGCTCTTCCCTTGGCAACCCCTGATCCGCGTAGGCTTCAAATATGCTGGCCCGACGGATCGAAAGACGTGGTGCCCAACAAGAAACTACGTGCCTCCTGCCGGTGCCCCCGCTGCGTGGACGAGTTTACGGGCGAGCCCCTGCTCGACCCCTCGTCGATTCCTGACGATATCGCCGTTGACAGCCTCTTGCGGCTGGGCGACTATGCTTTGGGCATCGGTTGGAGCGACGGCCACAAGATGGCCATTTACCCATGGCCCTACTTAAGGGAGCTCGCCGAACACGCCCCGAGCCGGCCCGGCTAGGGATTCACTTAGCGCAGTTCCTTAATGGGCAAACGAATGGTCAAACTCTTGCCGTCCCGCTTCACGTCGAGCGTCAGCTCTTCACCCACGAACAGCCCCATAACCACGTAGTCAAGATCCGATCCGCCGCTCACCGTCTGACCGTTCGCCCTCGTGACCACGTCGCCAGGTCGCAAGCCTGCCTTGTACGCAGGCGCATTGCTGTCGATAGACACGACCACGGCGCCCGAGCCTGCTGCAATGCCAAGCCGCTGCTGCAACGCCGGGCTGAGTGCGGCGACGTCCTCGACGGAAAAGCCTGGCCACGGGTTCCGGCGCCGGCCGTAACGGATAATCTCATCGGCAACACGACGCACGCGGTCGATAGGGATAGCAAAGCCCAGACCAATGCTTCCCCCGCTCTCGCTGAAGATCATCGTATTGATTCCAACGACTTCGCCCAAAGCGTTCACCAAAGGCCCGCCGCTGTTGCCCGGGTTGATGGCCGCATCCGTCTGGATCATGTCCTGGTAATACCTTTTCGACTGCGCAGGGCTGATCCGCGTTCTGCGATGATTGGCAGAGACAATTCCTACGCTGACCGAGGGCTGAGGATCGTCCATGTAGGGTCCAAAGGGGTTTCCGATCGAGATGACCCATTCGCCTACCATAAGACCGCTCGACGACCCTAAGGCGGCCGCCGGCAGGTTCTCCCCCTCCGCTTTCAGCACGGCAACGTCGCTTGCCTCGTCGCCCCCTACATACTCGACGGGCAGTTCCCGGCCGTCAGGCAACGTTACAGAAACAATCCGATCCGCCCCCTCGATGACGTGATAGTTCGTCAGGATGTGTCCCCTCGAGTCGAGGATAAAGCCGCTCCCGACCGCGTCAAGACGCCGTTCCCTGACACGCGTTCGAAACTCCGGGACGCCGAACAGATCAAAGAAGTCGTGGAAAAAGGGGTCCAGTACCCGCTGGCGTTGAACTTGGACCACGTTCACCGACACCACAGCCGGCGCGGCCCGCTCGATGGCGCGCACGATAGCATTTCTCCGCGTATTCGCCGCATCATCCTGGGCAGAGACGCTGCAAGCGGCAACCAAGAACACGAGAATAAAACTTACTCTAGACCATCTCATTTGATGCTCCTAATGCCGCCCTCGAGCGCGAACTCAGCGGCATCTATAATGAAAAACGCCCGGCGCAAGGGCCGGGCGCCACAAAGTGTCGAGTTCAGCGGTCTCAAGGACCCGCCGGAACAGGGGCTGCTTCCAAGGCTTCAGCCGCCGAAGCATCGGCTTCGTCCGGCTGTGCTTGGGTCTCGACCGACGCCTCCGGCGCGGCGGACCCTGCAGGAGCGGCCGTCTCAGCCTGTTCCCCCTGCGCAGGTTGAACCTCTGGCACGGCCGTTTCGCCACCGGCCTCTCCTTCGAAGGCAGCCTCTTCCTCCGGCGGTGCAGCCTCGGGCGCCGGACCAACCACCACCGGAGCAACGGGAACAGGTTCCGCGGCCTCAGTGGGCGCCGCCGCTTCACCCTCCTCGACCGCAGGGCCCTCAGTTTCGGCAGCAGGGGCCGACGCTGGGACAGGTTCCTGCACCTCTTCCTTGAGGGTCTCGCTCGCCGGCAGGAGCGCATCGGCGTCCAGCTTGGCGACCTCAAACACATTGGCCTTCCCGCTGAGCGTGACAGGAGAAGCGTCCTCTTGCTCAGGGCCTATCTCCAAGACATGCTGCGCGCCGTCCTCCAGGGTGAAGCGCACAGTGGCTCGGGCAGGTTCGGCGAGCTGGGTCTGTCCGAAAAGGATGTCGCTGGCCTGAAGATTCGCCAACATTTCTGCGAGTTCGTCGACCGCTTCCCCTTTGGCAGGGAACGCCGCATCCCCTACAGTCAACGTCCAACCATCGTCCTTTCTTGCGACCTCGAAAGCGTCGTCGGCCCGTTCCACGCTGATAGACTGAACCTCTTCAGCAGTCACATCGAGAAGGACCCTGTTATAGAGATCCTCGGGCGCGACAAAGATCCGCTCCACGTCGCTTCTCTTCATGGCGAGTACAGCGGGATTGTCGTCGATCCGCACGTACACCTCGTCGTAGCCCGGGACATCCTTGCCCAGCACGAGGGTATGCGTCTCGCC
Source organism: uncultured Nitrospiraceae bacterium (assembly GCA_964493915.1). Taxonomy (GTDB): domain Bacteria; phylum Hydrogenedentota; class Hydrogenedentia; order Hydrogenedentales; family SLHB01; genus CAZBQH01. The sequence continues at coordinate 12,905 of CAZBQH010000374.1, read as the reverse complement.
GGAACGGAGCGTAACATTCACACGGCGCGTGGGATTGTCGAGCCCTGCGTCGGCCTCGGCGCCGGCATAATCAGCAGCTTTCCAGTCCGCAAGCGCATTGACAACGGCGTTAAGGGTCGTTTCGTCGGTGCCGAGATCCGCGTATGGTTCTTCCACCTTCCATTCCGTGCCGTCCTTCACGAGCACGAAGTTGTCTTCCGCCTGGACTGCCGTCCTCTGGACAGCCTCCTTGTCAAGGGCGAGGGAAGGCAACTCGAACAAAGCGGCGCCATTCGGAAAGATCTGTTCGAAACGGTATTTGGCAAGCTTGTAGACGATGCCGTCCGCATCGCCCGCCACCTGGACATAGCCGTCTTCACTGGCATCAGGACGGGCGCCATTGATCACAACCTCTTTGTCTTTGGCCTCCTCAATCAAACCGACGGACAACTTGAATGCAGGATTCGCAAGGCCCCACTCCTCTTTCTTGGCGGGGTCCACAATGTCCGAAGCCGTTAGTGAGCTCAACGCCGTCAGCAGGGAATCCACGCCGCTCTGCTTAAAGGCGCTGCTGTAACCGCCCGAAGACAGCTTCCATTCATACTCAACCGGCTTGGACGCCTCCCCTGTCTCGACGGAGCCGCTTTCCTCGCTGCTCGGGTCCTCCGTGTCAGGCTCGGCCGTCTCCTTTTCCGTCTCTGCGGCCTGCTCTCCATCTGGAGCAGGCGGCTCCTTGGCGACTTTTTCGAACACCAGCTCCTTTCCCGGCATATTCAAGGCAAGCTTTGTGACGTTGTCCTTGTCGAGTTCGACAACCATCTTGTCAAGCCATGTGCCCGCCTCGGGCGCTTTGTCGGTCTCGTCTCCGTACATACCGGCTTCACGCCGGAGGTCGACATCCGTCACATAGACGATGTCGCTGTCCTCTTTTCGCGTGAACACCCCGCGCCAGTTTGGCGCTTTACCAACAAGCAGGCGGAAAGCAGGATCCTCGCTGCCGGCTTCAAAGCCAGCCACGTAGAAAGCCTTGTTGTCGCTGAGGTTATAGGTGTCCAGGGCCTCGTTCGTCTGCGCCTTGGCGCGGTACTCGCCTTTTAACGTCACCAGGTTATCGAGAAAGTCCTTGATCTTGTTCTCAGAAACGGGCGCGTCAAAGTGAGAGGCGACCCGCCACTGGTCCGACCCATCCTTGCGGACAAGAACGACCTTCTCCTCCGGTTTGGCGCCTGCATACAACTCTAGCTTGCTGATCGCTCCCTTTGTGAGATCTTCGGGAACCAACAGCGTAAGCTTGACCTGCTCGACTATCGACGCAGGTCGCTCCTGTTGCTTCTTCAGATAGACAAGGCCCAGCAGGACCAACAAGATAACGGCCAGCGGCACTAGGTATCTCTTCATCTTCCCTCTCTCCTCTCGAGCTACTCTGCGCCTGCGTAAGACATGGTGTAGGCATTTCGGGAACGACGTCTGTAGACGGCTGTCACGATGCCTACTGCGGCGATCAGGGAGCTTACCATCCCGTAGTTGACCACTTTCCAGAACGTACGCTGCGAGGCGCCGGGCTTCACGATCGCGCGATCAATGGGCTTACGCGCACGAATGTGGACCAACTGGTCGCCCAACGCCAAGGCGTCAACGCTGTTGATGAAGAGGTCCATGTTGCCGTCTTGCGTGAAGAACTCGCGGCGCCACATCTCCGCACAGCCGGCAAGGATAAGCTTTCCGGGCGCAGGCGTGATCGGCGCCGCTGCTTCCTCCTCCGGCGTAGGCGGTGTGGGTGGCTGTCCCGGCGCGGGCGGCTCCTCCGGCCACGCGGGCCGATCCTTACCCTCATAGGGATCGGGGAACTGCCCTTCGACAAGCGCCATCAAAGGATGCTGTTTTCCCTCTTCGCCCGGCCGTTCGAAGAAGGTGCTGGTTGGCTTCGTATCAGCCGGAATCTTCCAGGCTTGGTCGCTGGTACTCATGAGTACCTGACAGTTCAACCCGTTCTCTTTCAGTTTGTCCTCGTGAATGTCGAGTGCGGAACCCCAGAGGTAGAACACCCGAGACAAACGGTTCGTGATCGACACCTCTGGATTCATCGTGTCGCTGGTCACCTCGATTTGGATGGGCAGGTTGAACGACTGGCCCAGACCAAACAACTGAGCCAAGGGATTCCCGCCGCTTAGCTGGAGCGGCACGTGATTCACATCCATCAGGATGTCGTCGTCAATGCCCAAGCCGTAGGCATCGAGCAATTCATTAAGCTGAGGCGATTCCTCCATTTTCGACACCGTGTAAGCCCGGCGCTCGACACGATAGTTCCACTTGTAGTTCTGGACTGCCAGCATGACAGGTTTGCCCGAACGCAAAGCCCTTGCAATCTCCCAGCGCTGCCGTTCGCTGTAGTTCGAGGGATTCACAATAACCAAGACGTCATACTCAGCGGGCAGCGGACTCTCTTTAGTCAAGTCCACGCGCTGGACGTCGTATTTCTCATAGCGGAGGATCTGCTCGAGGTACTCGTACGGATCGTCCTGGGGGGGCACCTGTTGACCCATCTGCTGAAGCATGCGCAACTGCTCGGGCGGGATCATGCTCTTGGGCGCCGCCAGCGCCACAATAGGCTGTTTATCCCGGGTGAGTTTGTAAATCGTGCTCACAAGCCGGTACTCGAGTTCGTCAAGGTTTTGCGGCAGGATCTGCGGTATAATCTCCTCCGCCTTGTCCCTGTATGCGACCTCGATGCTCGAGTAAATGAGCTGTTGCGTTACCTGGTCTTCGCCCATCGCCTGCACAGAGAAGGGCCGAACGCCTTTGTCCAGCATCCGTTCTTCGATAATCTCGGCCTCGTCCTTTTCTTCTTCTTCGTCTTCCTCTGCGCCAAACGTATCCGGCTCGCTGACAACGTTCGCGGCCTCGAGGTAAACTGTCGAGTAGTTGAAGTTGCCGTCAGATGCTACGGAAAGCTCGTCGAGCTTGTCGCAGATGTCTTGTTCCAGAGACTTCAGAGCCGTCGGCATTTTGCTTTCAGGGGTAATGTACAAGCGAACCTGCACCGGCGTGTCAAGACCTGACAGAATCTCTTTCGACGCCGGGGAAACCGTGTAGATCTTGTCTTCGGTCATGTCGAAACGGGCAAGGCTTTGGCCGGCCACAAGACCATTGAAAGCCAAGCCCACGCCTACGGACAGAACAACCGCCGAAGCGAACGTTGCCCGCGCTTTCGGGCGGCTTCGCTCGTCCAAGTACATGACGTTCAGAACCAGGAAGAGCGTCGTCCACACAACAAAGTAGAGAACGTCGCCCAATTCCACAACGCCGCGCGTGAAGGCGTTGTAATGGTCGATCACGCCCACAAGCCGCGATAACAACGACCCCAGGCCCGCCACCATGCCGTCGAGATACGAAGCAATGAACTGCGTACCCAACAGAAACAAGGCGAAGGAGGCCAGCAGCGTCACCACAAAGGCGACAATCTGGTCCTTGCAAAACCCCGAGAAGAAAATGCCAATCGACAAAAACAGCGCGCCAAGAAGCAGCGCGCCCAGATACCCCCCAAAGACCGCTCCGCCGTCCGGGTTGCCGAGAACGGCCAACATCAACGGCACAGTGAAAGTCGCTGCGAGGGTCAAACTGTAGAAGATCAGTGTTGCGAGAAACTTGCCCAGGACAAGCTCGCGCGCCTTCATGGGAAAGGTCAGCAGCATCTCCCAGGTGTTTTCTTTGCGCTCCTCAGCCCATGCCCGCATGGTGACGGCCGGAATAAACACGCAAAGCAACACCGGCAAATTGCCGAAAAAGCCCCGCATGTCGGCCGTAGGGAACACAAAGAAAGACGTCATGTAGAGTCCCACGCTGATCACGAGGAACACGATCATGAAGATATAGCCGATAGGCGACGTGTAGTAGGATGCGAATTCGCGGCGAACGATGGTCAGCGTGTTCTTCATTTGGAGCTGCCTCCCTTAACAATGGCGGCCTCTTTCCTGTCGGGTTCAGTCAGAGCCAAGAAGGTTTCCTCGAGGGTCAGCGGTTTCTCGCCGAGCTCACGCAGGCTCCATTGTTTTGCTCGCATCAGTGCGCTCACTTCGCGCCAGAGCTCGGAGCCAATCTTGCCCAGCACCAAAAAACTACAATAGCCGTCATCCTCGCCCATGAACTCAACGCGCTGCGCGCCTTCAACCCCTGAGAGCAGGCGCTGCACCTCCTCACGGGCCCCTGCGACGGACACCTTTACCCGCTCAAAACGCTTCGCGGCGTTGCGCAACTCCTGAATGGTTCCGTCCCCTACAATCTTGCCGCGGTTAATGATAACGATCCTGTCGGCCGTCGCTTCCACTTCCTGCAGGATATGGGTGCTGAGGATAACGGTCTTGCCTTTGGCCAGGTTCCTGATGAGCTGGCGGACTTCGACGATTTGATGCGGGTCGAGGCCCGACGTGGGCTCGTCGAGGATGATGATGTCGGGGTCGTGAATCAGAGTTTGGGCAAGCGCTGTACGCTGCCGGTAACCTTTGGACAACTCACGCACGACTTTGCGGTACATCGGCCGGAGACCGCACTCGTCGAGGACGATGTCCGTCCGTTCGCGGAGACGAGAGCCGCTGAGGCCCCTGGCCTTGGCTACAAAGCGGAGGTAAGAGCGCACCTCCATGTCCATGTAGAGAGGCAGCACCTCGGGCAGATAGCCGATCACTCGCCGCACCCCAAGCGGATTTTCCAGTACATCCATCCCTCCCACAATAGCCGTCCCCCTTGTGGGGCGCAGATACGTGGTCAGGATCTTCATTGTCGTGGACTTGCCGGCCCCGTTAGGGCCAAGAAGTCCTACGATCTCGCCTTGCTTTACCTCGAACGACACATCACTGAGGGCCACCACGGGCCCATAGTGCATCGTTAACCGGTTTGCCTTGATCATTCCCTTCTCTCCTGGACCTCTGTCCGTTCCCAATGCCCCTTCGCAGCGCCGCATGCACTTCCTGCATCTACGTGATTAAAAGGACGTGTGTTTGCTGCGGCGAAACAAAGAACAGGAGCAACGTTTCGGCTTTACGGAGCAAAATGCATGCCGTATCCGCTCAGCCGACGCGTGTCTGAAAACCTTATCACCCTATGTCCTTGTTTTTCAATCCTCCAAGACAACAAAGACGCGGCGCGGGTGCGCCTCTGGCCACGCCTTATTTGCGGTACGACGCCCCATTTGGAGCGTCTGCCTGCTGAACACCCCGCATCCGCCGCGCCCAGATGCTCTAAGCCGGCGCTCGCGCGCCTCTTCACCCTATGGGAACGGCCTCGGCCCGTCTCACAGCTTGACCAATCTGCACGACTCGGGCGGCGTAAGATCCTGCGTGGCGTTCCGTGTGTCGAACACCAGCGGCGCCTCGGCAAGCAGACGGTTGTAATCAATAACGCTGTGCGCGGTTATGATGGCCACGCAATCGAAATCAGACACCCCTTGATCAAGGTCATAGACCTCCATCATTTCCCCGCCAACCTCGAGTGTGGGCACGTAAGGATCGGCATACGAGACATCCGCCCCTTTTCTCCGCAGCAGGCCGATGATGTCCATGGCCGGGGACTCGCGCGTATCGTTGACGTTGCTTTTGTACGCGACGCCGACAACCAGGATCTTACTACCCTTCACACTTTTCCGGGCGTCATTGAGGGCGTCGCCTATCTTCGACACCACATATTCCGGCATCGAACCGTTGATGGCGCTCGCTAACTCGATAAAGCGCGCCGTATAGTTAAGGCTCTTAAGCTTCCAGGAAAGGTACAACGGATCGATCGGGATGCAGTGCCCGCCCAAACCGGGCCCAGGGTAAAAAGTCATGAACCCGAAAGGCTTGGTTTTCGCAGCATTAATCACTTCCCAAACGTTCACGCCGATGTGATCGCACATAATGGCAAGCTCGTTGACAAGCCCTATGTTGATGGCCCGAAACGTGTTCTCGAGCAACTTCACCATCTCCGCCACCCGGGCATTCGATACCGGCACCACCGTGTCCACCGCATGACGATAAAGCTCGACGGCCCGTTCCGTACAGGCTGGGGTAACGCCCCCCACCACCTTGGGCGTGTTCCGCGTGTTGTAATGCGGATTGCCTGGGTCCACGCGCTCGGGAGAAAAGGCAAGGTAGAAGTCGCGGCCCACCTCGAGCCCCGATTCGCTCAGTTTCGGCAGCATGAGCTCCTCGGTTGTCCCGGGATATGTCGTGCTTTGCAGAACGACGAGAAGGCCCCGGTGCATGTGCTTAGCGATCTCGTCTGTTGCAGCCACAATATAGGAAATGTCCGGATCCTGCGTCTTACGTAACGGCGTAGGAACACAGACGCAAACGGCGTCCGCGTCCTCGATAAGGGAGGAGTCCGTCGACGCGCGTAGAGCGCCTCGGTCGACCTCTCGCGCCAACACGTCGTCCGCTACGTCAAGGACGTAGGACTTGCCCTTGTTGATCTGGGTGACCTTCTCCGCGGAAAGGTCGATGCCGACTACATCGAGTCCCCCCTTTGCAAACTCGACGGCCAAAGGAAGCCCCACATACCCGAGCCCAATAACACACACTTTCCTCACATTCTCTCCCTCCTCGTCAGTTCTGCTGAACGGGATACAACAGGCCGCTTCCCTTTCCGCGGACAAGAGGCGGCGGTTCACAGACGGACTTACGGCTGATCCCCCGCCACTCAGGCAAGTTACGACTCTCTATTGTAGACAAGCCGTCAACACGGAATCGACATGCCGCACTGCGCAGCGGCGTCACTCATTCTCAATCCACGCCCGGTTAAAGGCGTAGTGCTGCCTGCTCGTTATCAGATGGACAGTCCGGTCCCGGCCCTGGCATGCCGAGAGGTAACCGGCCGGTTCCGCTGTTGTGTCGCTCAACTCAAAGAGCAAGCCGTCCATACGTTCGACCTGCCGGCGCGGCCCGCCTGGCGTCACCAGACGCCGCACCGGCCAAGTCTCCCCATCGTCATAGGAAAGCGCCGCGAACAGACCGGAACAAACGCTCTGCCCGCCCGCGCCGTCCGTCATGGTCATCGCCTCGGCGAAGGATGCAAAGAACAGCGGCCCTTCGCTCAAACGCATCAGGACCAGCCGTTGCCCGCCTCCGATAGGTGGAAACACGCTGGCCTCGTATGTCCACGTCTTGCCGAGATCCTTCGAGACGCTCTTCGGCATCTTGCCGTCGATGTCGTCTCCCCGGCCCAATGCCATGAGACGCCCGTCGGTCAACTCGACAACGCCCGCATGAATGCCCGCCGCCCTGCCCCCAGGATCCGCCCACGTCTTGCCGCCGTCCTGACTGATCAAGAGGGCCGTGCCCCCCGCTCCCGTCGAGACCGCGTCACAAGGCACTATAATGGCGCCCGCACTGGTTCGCAACACGGACTCGACAGGCTGGTGGCGCACCGTATGCTCCGGAGCGATCAGCCTGGCCGGCGACCAGCTCGCGCCGCTGTCGTTCGAAGTTCTCATCACAACGGCCAGGTTGCCCCACGTCGCCGCTGCGGAAAGCCCTACAAAATGGTAAAGGGTCTGGCCTCCGTCAGACCAGAGCGCGGGGGCATGGTCGTTGCGGTCCGGGACATCCCAGAAGGGCGCCGCCGGCTCCCACTCGTCGGCGCCGCACCGCAAACGGCTTGCCACAAGCCCCAGTTCACGCCCTTGCTCGTGGTGGCATGTGTACCAGACGGCCAGCAGATCGCCATTCGGGCACTCGACAAGACCAGGATCATGATTGTGCTCTGAGAAAAGTGGACCCCAAGAGTCCGGCGGGATTTTCACGTACTGCCTCGGACCCTCGCAGAAGGATCTGTCGCCCTCCTCGTGTTCACCTGCGGACGCGCGCTGCACTACGTCACGCTGATGCAACGGCAAACGCGGCGGCGTCAGCGGAGATGTGCCCGGCATCTCGCCAAGAACCACGCGAAACCCAATGAGCCAACTCGCATCCTCGGGGATCGTCCCAAGCCGGTTCGCCGACCGCAGAAAGTACGGTTCCGTGGAATGACTCCCTCCGCGTGTTACCCGGAACTCCCCAGATGCATAGCCGACTGGGTCCGTTTGGGACGCTTCCGGGTACGGCCCGTACCAGTCGAGGCACCATTCCTCGACATTTCCATGCATATCACAGAGCCCCCAAGGATTAGGCGGCGTTATCCCAACTTTGAGCGAGACTACGTCGTCGTCAAAAGCACGGCCTTCTTCGACCCGGTTCGGATCGGGATACCACGTCTCCCGGGCGTTCTTGAGACAGGCGGCGGGCAGGACGTCGCCGGTCGAGAAGGCAGTCGTTGTCCCAGCACGGCACGCATATTCCCATTCCGCCTCGGTCGGCAGCCTATACGGACGCCCTTCTTTCTCCGACAACCAGTTGCAAAAAGCGACTGCAGCCGCCCAGTCGACGAAGACCACCGCCTCGTCGTCCTCCCGCGAGAAGCCCTGCTTGCCCCGGAGACTGGCATGACCAGGGTCGAACAGCTCGAATTGGGCGTTCGTCGCCTCGAACACCCCCATGTAAAAGGGCCGCGTGATGGCGACCTCGTGAACAGGCCGCTCATCAAAATCGCCCTTGGCCCTGTGAGGATAATCGTGGGTCAACTCCGCAGGAAGCGGCTGGTCATTGCCCATCATGAACGAGCCAGGCTCGATGCGGGCGAAGACCATGCCAATCGAGTTCGTCCAGAACGTACCACCAGGCATCTCAGAGTGTTCCTCCGCAGGCGTGTCGGACGCGGCAAGCCCGCCTGAATCCGCCTGCTGCGCCTGGGCCGCCCCAACTGTGGCAAGCAGGCAAAGCAGCGGCAGAACCATCCTGCCCATCCGTTGTCCTCCTCTCATTTCCCCTCCAGTAGATGGTATCGAATGCATGGCGAGAAAGGCAACGCTTGCCAAGGGCCTGCCTGGCGGCTAGTATTACTTGCGCCGGCAACACAGAGGAGGTAAACACACGTGGCTGTTGAACCCGTTCGATGGACAGACGGCAAGTTGCGCATCATCGACCAGACGCTGCTGCCTACAGAATACAAGATAATCGCATTGGAGACCCCAGAAGCGGTCTGGGAGGCCATCAAGATGCTCCGCGTGCGCGGCGCACCTGCTATTGGCGTCTGCGCGGCCTTCGGCGTCATGGTGGGGCTCAACGCGCGCAAGCCGAAAAGCTGCAGTGAAGCAGTCCGCACAGTCGACGAAGTCGCCAGCTATCTCGCAACGTCGCGCCCGACAGCGGTCAACCTCTTCTGGGCGCTGGACCGGATGCGTGCGTTGGCCGCCACCCAAGCATCGTCCGGCAGTCTCGAACAACTGACAAACCGGCTCGAAGCCGAGGCCGTCGAGATATGCGAGGAGGATAAACGGCGGTGCCAGGCCATCGGCGATCACGGTGCTCCGCTCATTGCCGAGGGCAGCGGGGTCCTCACCCATTGCAATGCGGGCAGCTTGGCCACAGCCGCCTATGGCACCGCGCTGGCCGTAATGTTCCGGGCGCACGAGCAAGGCCGGAGATTCCACGTCTTTGCCGATGAGACACGCCCTCTTCTCCAGGGGGCACGGCTCACAACCTGGGAACTGATGAATGAAGGGATCGACGTGACGCTCATCTGCGACAATACCGCAGCCCAGGTGATGCGCGAGGAACGGGTCCAACTGGCGGTGGTCGGGGCCGACCGCATCGCGGCGAACGGCGATGCCGCCAACAAGATCGGCACATACAGCGTAGCGCTGCTGGCTCAGGCCCACGGCATCCCCTTCTACGTGGCAGCCCCCATGTCAACCTTCGATCTGAGTCTCGCTGACGGCAGCGCCATACCCATCGAGGAACGCGACCCAGCGGAGGTGACGCATGGCTTTGGGAGACAGACCGCTCCGGCAGGCGTAAAAGTGTACAGCCCCGCTTTCGATGTGACGCCGGCACGGCTTATTACGGGCATCATTACGGAATACGGCATTCTCGAGCCGCCCTATGAGAAATCAATAGCTGCATGCAAAGAGAAGACCGAGGATTCGAGGCGGCTATAGGCTGGAAAGGAAATGCTCACCCGCCTCCTCAAGTACGTGATGTCGTTGGCGCCCGATAAGCTCGATGCGGTCGGCATCGAGGAAATGGCCGTTTGTCTGGCCTGGTTTAATTCCTTAGAAGACCAGTCCGGCCAGACTCAGCCATTCGCGGCCCTGCCTTCGCTGATCGAGCGTTGGTGTGCGCGCCCCGCGCCGCAGGATCCGGTAACCGAAGGCCGGCGCCAACAACCGCTTCTGCGGCGGGCCATCGCCACGCTGCTCGAGGAAGGCTTCCCTGCTTTGAGCCGCGAGCAACTCACGTTCTTATCGGCGGCGCACGCTCTTGTACAGCAAGCCAAACACCCTGAATGCTTCGCCCGCATCGAAGCGCTTCTCAGTCCCCATCTCCCCCTCGCAACAACTGCGCGCGCCCCGGCAGGGTCCGGGCTGGACGTCGCGCGCTTGTTCGGGAAACTCGTCTATGTCGATTCTGCAGAGATACGGAAAGCCGCAACCCGCGAGGTCCGGGTCATCGCAGGGATCGAGGAGGTCCATCGAGGCCCAGTTTTCACCCACCAGGGCGACCTGAAGGTTCTAGACAGCATCCCCGAGGACTGCCTGGTAGTCGTCGACGGGGGATCCTGCACCGTCAATGGCTATGTGCTGGGGCGGCTCGCCGCGACAAAACACTGCGAGATTCGGGAAAACATCTCCGACCTGGTCGTCACCCGATGCGGTGACGTCCGCGTCCGCAAGATCATTGACCGCGCCTGCGTTGTGGCCAAACAAGGCGACGTCTACTGCAAAAGCGCATACGGCGCCGACCTGGTCTTTGCGGGCAGAAAGCTGCACGTTGCCGAGGACGCCATTGGCGGGCGATATATTGCACCCCACATCGAAGTCGAAGGCGCCTTGGATGGAGGCGAGGTTCACGTCACAAACCGGGCGCGGGCGGCACGATTCTCCGGCACGCCGGCAAGGCCCCTGTCCATCGTGCTGCGAGATGAGCTCTCATGCCGCGACTATGGGGAATCGCCCGGACCTGACGTAGGCCGTTTGACCTCCGCCGCGGCGCGTCTCCGCCAACGAATACAAATGCTGCGCGAGATGCAAGACGGCGCCAATCAAGAAATCGAAGACTTAGCCAACAACGCTGTGCTCTATATCTGCGTGGGCGATTCCGTAAAGCACCGCATGAACGAGATCCAGAAAATCCAGCGGCGGCTGGCTTTTCTCAACCGGGTCACAACGGGCCTGTATTCCTTCTCAGCAGCCGTGGGAGAGCATCTGCGGGTACTTGAGCGCAGGAAGACGCACCCCGAAAACGAGGAGATCCAACTCGAGGAATTGTCCTCCGTTTTCGACGCAATTGAAGCGGCACTGGCACCCTCGGCCAACGAAGACTATATCGAGCGGGACGTACAGGAGGAGCTCGAACGGCTTGCTGTCCTCCATCGTTCGCTGATGGCGCGGGGCACGAATCGTCGCCACGTCTGGGTCTCGCTTACGCGTCTGCGCGAACGCTTGGACAACTGGCTCAACGAGCGTCGCCAACTTACGGCCGAGCTGGACCACCGCATAAAAGAACTCTCGAACGTCTACGGCCGGATAGAGGTTCTCGAACAACTCAACCAGGCCAACACGCCGCGGCTTGAAGTCCTGCGCACGCTCCTTGCTGCAGACCAGGAGCAGGAACGCCTTGTCCCATTGGTCCAACGCGCAAAACACGCTTTTCCTCAACTGATGCTCAAGTCCATCCGTTCCCGGGGCGAACGCATTAAGAAACTGCGTGCCTCAGAGGAACAGGCCCGCAAAGAGCTCGAAACAATCAGGGAGCGCCTCGCTGAGTACCAGATCGTGGGGCCCGAGGAGGGAGACGGCGCAGAGCCCTGCGCGGTGGGCTGTTTTGACGCAGGGGTCCGTCTCTACCGCGCCCCGTATTTCCTCGCTCAGAACAAGCCGGCGCCGGAAGCCGCTCTGCTGACACCGTCAGGCGCTGCCGACACGCCGACCCGGTATGTCCGCCGGGCAAGCGGCTCCATCGAGCGCGAAGACGCTTGAGAGGCGCCAATCAAGCATGCTACCATCCCTGATAATCTCAATGGGGGTATGATAATTCCTTCCAGAAAAGCGCCTGTTGCGGAAGGCATTCGCCATTTCATGGAAGATATCACGCAAATCGTAGCCATTGACGGGCCCGCGGGCGCCGGCAAAAGCACCGTCGCGCGGCTCGTCGCAGACGCCTTGGGATTTGCATTTCTCGATACAGGGGCCATGTATCGGGCAGCTACGTGGCATGCCTTGCACCAAGGCGTCGATATGGACGACGCCGGCGCCCTCGCTGCCGCTACGTGTAGCATGCGCCTCGAAATGCACTGGGGCCGTGACGGCCAGGTAGTCCGCATAGGCAATACGGATATAACCAACGAAATTCGTTCGCCCGAAGTCACCCGTGCGGTCTATAAGCTCGACCAAGTGCCCGCTGTACGCGAGCATCTTGTACGCATCCAGCGCATCTACGGCGCCAAGACGCCAACAGTCGCCGAAGGCCGCGACATAGGCGCCGTCGTCTTCCCAAAAGCCAAATGCAAGATATTCCTGGACGCCTCGTTGGATGAGCGGGTGCGCCGACGCGCCAAAGACTTGGCTGCAAAAGGCATCGAGGTAGACATGGCCCAATTGCGCAAGGAGATCCACGAGCGGGATGAGAGGAACTGCAACAGAAGCGTGTCGCCTTTGCGTAAGGCGCACGACGCCGTCGTCATCGATACGTCTGCCATGAGCATTGCCGAAGTGGTCGACCGAATCGTCCGGCTGGCTAAGGCCCGGCTCGGATGAAGGTCGAGGCTCGGAAGGATTGGGTCTACGCCGAGGCCGACCGGGACGCCGCGGAGCGTATCGTCCACGAACTCAGATTGCCCCGAATCCTGGGACTCTTGCTGGC
>CAZBQH010000373.1:0-2032 GCA_964493915.1 uncultured Nitrospiraceae bacterium | reverse complement strand
GTAGCGTTGCCCTTCCCGGGCCAGCACCACAACCATATGGGCTTCCCCGGCGTATCCGCCAAGCGGAGCGACAACGGCGTCGCACGCGACCTGGGCGGCGCCGCCCTCAATTGCGAGCGTCCTGATAAAGACGTCATCCATGCGGGCCTGGGAATAGGCTTGCAGACTGATGGGGCGCCAGATGCCTATGCCGGGCAGGCTCGGCGCCCAGTCCCAACCCCAGCACCACTGGGCTTTCCGCACATAAACGCGGGGCCTGTAAAACGCCGCTGTGAAAGGCGAAGCGTCCAGTTCCTCGATAATGCGGGTCGTTGATGCAAAACGGATGGCGATTTCGTTGATCGCGCCAGGTTTGACAGCATCTTTCACATCGAAGACGGCAGGCACGAACATGTTCGCATGGGAACCCACCTCATGGCCATTCAAGAAGACCGTGGCGTGCGTGTCCAGCCCCTCGCAGAAGAGCTCGACGACATCGCCCGCGAAGTTTTCCGGAGCGAGGAACTGTTTCAGGTACCACCACTCTTTGTAACGTGTCCAGGCGCACTTCTCGACGTTCCGGCCGTCGTAGGGATGCTCGATCCGCTCGGCCCGGACGAGATCGGTCAGGACGTCCCCAGGAACGGAAGCGACGAAGGTCTGCGTGCTGTGCCGCGCCATCTCGAGGCTGCCTGCCCCATCGTCGAACGAGCAGCACCGCCATGCTCCACCGAGATCAAGGATTTGTTTCACTGTAGAATGATTCCTTCTGACAAAGACTGGACACAGCGCGCTGCGTCCTACCCAGGGACATCTAGAATCACACCTGTTGCGGCGGCCCGAGGGAGGCGATCTTGGAACGCGATTCTTCACGGGGCCGCGGCTCGAAGGGGGCCGCGGACGGGCGTCCATTCCAACAGACCGCCTCGATAGGGCCGCGCCACTCGCCGCCGGGCGCACGCCATCTGATGGTCCGTTCCTCACCAGGCATCAGATCGAAATAGTTGTCCTCGTAATCCAGTTCGTCCTCGAAAGACACGACGCGCGCATAGTTGTCCGTGGCAACGGTCACCGTACCATACGCGCCAAGGCTTTCCTGTCGCATTTGAAGGCGGGCCTCGGGCAGGTCCATGTCTTTGGGCGTACCCCTGTAGTAGAGGGCCCGATCCTGGTTCATGGAAGACGCCAGGTCGCAGACCAGCATCCCGCCGGCGCTTATCTCATCCTTCAGGACGTCGAGCGCCACGATAGGTCTGCCTACCGGGATCTTCACAGCGACGTCCCGCGTCCACAGGGACGCCCCGATCCACGGCTGGAACCGCACGGAAAGCACCGCCTCGACAGGATCGGGCGAGTCGTTGCAGAGCCAAATCCGAACTTGCTCCTCGGCAGGCTCGAGTGCAGAAATCACAGACCTGAACCCTGCCTTCATGCCGAAATAACCCGCTTTCGGGAAACCGTAGTAATCCACAACGCTCCAGCCATTGGCCGGCCAACAGTCGTTGTACATCCAGAAGAGGAGGCCGCTGCAGTCAAAGGCGCGGCGGCGGGCCGATTCGCACGCCAACCGGATCCATTCGTACTGCACGTACTCCATTCGCCGAAGCATCACGATCCGGTCTTCGCTCTTGCCGTAAAGCTCCTCGGCAGTCCACCGAAGTAGCTGGAAGTGGGTAGCGTCGTCAATGCCGTTATGCGGATTGTCTTTGTTATGGTATTCCAGAATGCGCGCCGCGGGATCGTGCAAGTCGGCTTCATCCGCAAACTTGCGTAAGGACCGAAGCGGGGGCATGCCGGCAGCGGCGTACTCGCTGATGAACCGGCCCCATGTATCCTGGATCCGTTCGCGGTAGTGATCCATCCCAGTCCGGTCATAGACGGCCTTGTACCAGGCCGAGGTATGGCAGTCGCCGGTGTTGGTTGCGTTGTTCGGCTTGCCTCCATACGGGCTGGTGGGCAGAAACGGCCTTGAGGGGTCAAGGTCTTTACATAAGGGGCCGCTCACTTCCTCGGCAATCTTGCGGCCCGTATACTGGCTGTCGGCGTCTTCGTT
>CAZBQH010000372.1:0-9261 GCA_964493915.1 uncultured Nitrospiraceae bacterium | reverse complement strand
CTCGACCCGGAGGCGGTACGACACGCCGTTGTCGAGCGGCTTGTCTGTGCGCGCCCACACCCACTGACCGTCGCGGACGTGACTCAACCAATTGCGTGTAGCCAACGACCACTGGCCTGCGCCGTCCTTTCTTTCGAGGGTCAGCGTGACGTGTGCGCCCCCTCGATAGGGCGCCGAGTCGGGGGCGACGTGCACCTGCACGCCTGCTTGGGTGAAAGGCGCCGCCGGAATGAAGACCCACTGGCGCTCGTCTGCATGTTGCGCTTGTCTTACATCGACCGGGTCGCGCAAGGCCTCGAGCGCGAAGTCAAAGACGCCGCCCCGGAATCCGATGTGATTGATAGCAAGCCCATCGAGGTCTGACGGGACGCGCGGAGTGAGCCGCAGCCCGCTTGGTTCAAAGGACGCGCCGAGGTAGGCGGCGATCTGCGCTGTTGCGAGCGACCCGTTCCCTGGGAAAATCTCGCGGAATCCTTCGATGTCTGCACGGTCGACGAAGGGAGGACCAAAGTGCCAGCGGCCTCGCTTGCCCGGATCGGGGAACGTGCGTCCGCCGGTCAATCGGTCCGGACTGGCGAAACGGGCGAGCACCTGCTTGTTGCGTTCATGCATGTTGTCTACGCCGGCATGGCGTGCGCGAACAGTCAAGTCCCGGGCCTCATAGATGAGGCGGGCGCCGCCGTTGGTCAACACCTCGAAGTAGGGCAGTTTTCCGGTGATTCCTGTCCAACCGCCTATCTCGATGGTGTTGAACGGCGGGGCGATTTGCCATGGCGCATAGATATCTTCCCGCCAAGGGCTGTCTTGCGAGTCCTTCCAGTATCCGCGGTCAAGCCACCAGAGGATGTCGCGCACCTGAGCGGGCGAAGGAATGCCGAGGTCAGCGGCCTCAAGATTGTAGTATGTGAACCCGTAATCATGGACATTCCCGTCCCAATCAATGGACCCTACGTAACGGCGAAAAGTCTTGCCGTTTTCCGCCACCTCGCGCCAGTACTTGCCGTTATAGGCGTTGTCGGCCTTTTCCGCGAGGTCTGCATAGTGCTGGCCGGCATGCGCGTCGTCGCGCATCTTCGCGAGCTGCGCCATGGCGCGGCATGCACTCGGGTACCAGAGCCCCATCATGGCGTCATAGCCGCCGCCCAGGCATTCATGGTACGAGTTCTGCATGGACACGCCGGGCCGGCCCGACCTCTGATCGGGAATATTGATCTCACGGTCATCCACGTAATAGGACAGGTTTTCATTTCGAGCGCCTGTGTAGTTGTAGAGATACTCGAACAGGCATTTGGCGCGGTCGTACATGTCGCCCGACAAGGGGCCAAAGAACGCCGCGCCCCCGCCATACGGCGCTTCCGGGTCGGTCCACCAGGCGATGCATGGGCCAAAGTAGCGTTTGCCGCTGCGCGGGTCGCTCAGACGCACGTCATACTGCCCGGGCGGCGCCTGTTTCGGGAGCGCCACTTGGACGCGCTGATCGTGTTCGCCCACCGTGAGCTCGATGGTCTGTCGCGCGAGAAGCGCCCTGTCTTGGACCCGGTAGAGACATACCTCGGCATCGACAGTCCTTTTCTCCTCGTAGACGTCTGCCTGATTTGTTACGGGCGCGCCCAAGCGCAGGTAAACGGTTTGGAATGGCTGGGTCGCTGTGAAACGCTGGCCCAGGCTGTAAGTCTTGTCGGGCATGCTGCCGTCCAAACGGGAGTCGCCGGCCGCCAACACGAAGTCCATGGCTTCTGCGCTCGAGCCGCAGATCGGCTGAGACTCGTCGCCGTCTGTTGCGATCCACCGCGCGGACTTCGCATCGAGCAGCAAGCGATCGCCTGTTGTCATGACATACTCGGCCAGAGCGATTACGTGCATGGCGTTCACATGGAGCATGCGCATGTCGTAGGGGGCGTTGCCGGGCGGGGTATTGAGCAGACCGCCCGCCCCGTAGTCGGGATACTGCCCCCAGTTGAAGAGCATTCCGAAGTGCTCGTAGCGGTCATAGCCGATAAGGGCGAAGTTCGTGAGCAATCCCTCGCGCAGCATGCCGCCGTACACGCTGCGTGCGTCAGTAAACCAGTGGGTGCGGACCGAATCGAGCATCCACTCCCCGCTGGTCATCATGGATGGATGCCAATAGATGGCCATATCAAGCAGGTCGGTTGCGAGCGGGCTTGCCTGAACGGTTTTGCCGGTTAGGTCGTTCTTTACAAGGAACTCGGGTATGAACTCGGTCTCCGGGACGAGGGTGGTGAACCGGGCTTCCATGCCTTCCGGCTCCGCCATGATCTCGAGTTCGACTGTTTCTCCTGCGCTTCGCGAGTGGACGCGCAGAAAGTCGTCCCTTACCTCGACGAACAGAGCCTCGATATGCGGCAGATGAAGCGCCGCGTGGCCGCCGAACCCCTCGTCGCCGAACACCCACAGCCGGTTCCCGTTTTTGAGATTGAGCCATAGAAAGGCGTCGTCGCCCGTTTGCTGGCGTTTGAAGTATTCGATGAAGACTGTCTGGCCGGTGCTCGTCACAAACTTGCGCACCGGTAACACCATGGGCTGGGTGTTGGCCGTTGTGGTGGGGTCCGGATAGTGCAGGTGCTGGTCTGCGTCGTAGTAACCCTCGCGGATGAAGGGAATGGGCCACGAGAACGGATTATGCCCATACGCCATGGCGAGCCGGGGGCCTTCCGCGCGCAGCCCGGAGAGACCCGTGATCGTCTGTCCCGACGCGATCCACTCGTGCCCGTAGGCGCCCTTGCCTGTTGCGTCAAGACGTAGCGAGGTCACTGCTCCGTCCGCGACTGTGACGGCGTAGAATCCGTTGCTGAACGATTTCAACTCAGACTCTATACGATGCTCCTTCGTTTCTTCGCCAGAGGCGGCCGGTGGGACGCACAAGAGCGGCAATAGGAACACCGCAAGACGCCAGACATGCAACCGGAAGTGTTGGCCCGGCATGGCGGGAACAACAAAGGTACATTGTACGGTCCGGGCCAGCCCACGAGAGGATTTCCCGCAATTTTTCGTGCGTCGCGTCGGCGGAACCTGCAAGGCGCCTCTAGTGTTCCTCTAAGATGCTTTCTTCGATAGCCACTTTGACCGGACCCAGCAGTCCGCTAACGCGCCGCTCAGGAAAATCGCCGCCGCGTGCGAGGTCCTGATTCTCGTATCGAGGGAATTGGGCCATGTAGTTCGACAACGTATTGGCGACGTTTATTGCCAAGTGGTTTGTGCCTATGCGAACGTATTGCGTTATGTCGACGCTGTAGGGCTCAAAAAAGGCGATCCCCGCGCTGTCTCCGTTCACAAAGGCCTCCGCCGTATTGCCCACGCGCCCAAGTTCGAGCAGAATCCGCCGTCCTTCAGCCGCCGCCGGAAGATCGAAACTGGTTTCGTACCGGCCTATGCCCGAGAAGTTGGCCAGTCCGAGCGTCTGCCAATCGCCAAGAGGCAATTCAGCCGGCCCAACGGCCGGCGTTGTTCTCGAGTACTCGAGGCCTTCCGAGTCAATGCTGAAGTTCCAGGCCACCTCCGGGCGGTGGAAAGTCTCTTCGGCAGAGAAGCGGAAGGGCCCTTTGATAGGAATCTCATGAATCCGCTCATAGAAGACGGCAGGACTCCCGGACGGCAGCGCCCGCAGGACGATTGGGATTAACTCGTAAGGTTGAAAGGCGAGGACAATCACGCTGTATGCGTTGTCGTCGTTGGCCCAGTCGATGGGCTGGCATGCGCCGGTCTCCGGGAGCCACCGTTCCGCAATGCCCCGGCCGCCCAGTCTTAAGCGCACAGTCTTTGCCTCGTCGCTATCGTTGTAGACGAGGTAAAGGTGGGCGTCGTCGAGACGCCGGTGATAGGCGACGAACTGGCCGTTGCCGTCCACGATCAAGTCAGGATCCGCGACCTCAGGGAGCATGGCGCCGACATCCTCGACGGATGGTGCGAATCCTGCCCGGCCGCCGCTCCCATGGTCGCGCCAGAAGGGCGCGCCGAGACTGCGATCAGGCCCGAGCAAGTCGTCCAGAAGCGTCTGTACCTCGGGATCGTCGCCCCCGGCCTCGTAGGAATGGCGCGGCAAACGCTCAACGAACAGCACGCAGCCGCCTTTGCGCACAAAGTCGAGCCAGTAGGCGAGCACCTCTTTACGGACGGCGTCTACGCCGGGAACCATGACGATCTCGAATCGTTCCGTTTCTGTCTTGATCCAGTGGCCTTTGATATGAGACTGCTTGAGGAATGCTTCGTCGTCGAGGATGTCAAAATCGTATCCCGCAAAGCGGATGATATCGCCCAGACGGTTGTAGGACGCGGATCGCTCGTGGAGTAGAGCGTGCTCCCAGCAGTGGGTCCAGATGTCTACCTCGGGATAGGCCAATGCAACTTGCGCCACATGGCCGTCCCCTCCCGTCAGAACGCAGAGGCGCGCCTCGTAATCTGCAAACCCGCGGATGTGGTCCCAGTAGGGCTGCTGATAGCTGATGCCCGGCACGTAAAACTGGGCGCGGTCCCCGCCGCGCAGCGAGAACTTGTAGCAAATGGGGATCTGCATGCTGATGCCGTTCACATGTTCCCAGTTGACGATGCGGCGCATGCTGCGCGGGTCCAGTCCCCAGCCCGACGCCGCAAAACTCTCAGCCCATGCCCTTTCGCGCCCCATCAAGTGCGCCATAGACACGGGATACTTTGGCGTCGTGGCAGGGAGGCGGCGAAACGTGTCTTCGAAAGGGTGAATCCAGTCCATGCCCGGGATGTGCATGTAGCGGAAGTGCCCGGGCAGGTTGCCTGCTTGTTGAGCGAGATGGTTGTGAAAATCCTCCTCAACGACGAGATGTCCGGTGGCTTTCATGCCGTTCTGTTCGCAGAATCGGTAGATCTGGCCGAAATAGTTTTCTCGGTAGAGATGGCGGCAGGCGTCCCAGTAGTGACAGGTAAAGCGGATCTTGGTCGGGCCGCCTTGGTGATAGAGCAGAGGCAGCAAAGGCCGCCAGTCGTAACCGTGAAGAGTCTGAAACGCCTCGCCCAGCCCAGGGGTATAGGGCATCGACGGATACCAGTGGAACCGATCGCCGAGTTGGATCATGGCGTACGAGAAGGCGGGCTCGTCGGTAAAAAAGCCTTCGATACGTATTCCGGGGATCTGCTTCACGCGCTCGTCGTGCGCCCGGTAGACCCAGTCTACGAAGGCGCTCGTCGCGTTCTTGTCCATCAGATCGCTGTAGCCGTCAAGAAAGATGCCCACGCCCGGTCGTGCCGTATAAATGGCGATGTGCCATGTGCCGCCCGGCACATCCCATTCGAGTAGGCCGTTCGTTACACGATCTGTCAGATCGGTGAGCGAGTCTTCAACAATGGCTGCCCTATCCATACGGAATGCGACGGCCGCTACCAGCTCGCCCTCGCCTATCGAGACGCGAACAGGGCCGGCGTTCTGGTGGAGTGTCTCAGCGGCGTGAAGGTATTTCCAGCGGAACTCGGGATGGGCCTCTGTCAACTGCCCTCCCGCCGATCCCGAGGGCCAATCCTCCTCGTCGTAGACCCAGAACTCGAGACCGATCTCCGCGCACATCCGCGCCGCCTGATCCACAACACTCCACCACCACGGCGAGAGAAACCTGTCCGGGCCCGATTCGCCCATGTGTTCGCATAGCAGAAAGATTCCGCCAAAACCGTTTGTTTTGAGCGATTCGAGTTGCCACCTTAGTTGAGCGGGGTCTACGGCGTCGTTGATTCGCAGCAACGGGATTGCACGGTAAGACTGGGGAGGCGCGGAAAACTTCTCGAAGAGGCTGGCAATATCCATTGTTGCCGCTGTCTCCTGCGCCCTTGTCGTCTTGGCCGCACACATGGGCGCCGTGCGCGAAACTCAATTCCCCCTTGTCTCGGGACGCTGCCGCCCCAGTTCGCAACCACCCGCTGCGAAATCTTACGGCACATAGTAGCACACAGGTCCTACCTGCTTGTCAAATCGAGGGAAGATGCGAGTGGCCTTGAAAGAGGTGTTTAGGCTGCTTATGTCCTGTGTTTTCTGGAAAACGACACGTCTCTTCCGGCATAGTCTCGCTCGCTCGTTCCGGTTAGGAGTGCAACAACAATCGCCATGGACACGGCTCCACCTACGGCGCTCGACCCATTCCGGCCCGTAATAATGTGGTTCTGGAATGCGACGCCCCGCGAAGACGAGATCCGCCGTCAGATCGCTGCGTTTCAGCAGCAACGGATCATGCAGTTCTTCATTCATCCCGCCTACGGCCTCGAGATCCCTTATCTTTCGGAAGAATACTTCCGGGCTTACGCCATCGCTCTTGACGAAGCGAAACGGCGAGGGATGCGCGTATGGATCTACGACGAGTACGCATGGCCCAGCGGCCCCGCCGGCGGCAAGGTGCTTAGCGAACACCCCGAATGCCGGATGGTGAATCTCATGTACGGTCGCTATGACGTTGAGAGGGGTGCAACCGTTGCACTGGCCGCCCTTGGCGTTCCCTTCCTGGTCCGCTTGCTCTATTGGAAGCACAAAGGGAACGGTCATCTCGCCCGAATCGAAACGCTCGACGTCATGCCCGAGCAATGGACCAACACGAGCGATTGTCCCGCCAGCCTCCTCGTTTTCAGCGAGGCTGTTGCGGGCGGTGTCCATCCCGCGTGCCGCTGGAGCGCTTTTTCGACGAATCAGCATGGCTCGCTCGACGGCTGCTCGCCGGAGGCCGTGAGGCGGTTTATCGACTGCACCCATGAGCAGTACTACCGGCGTTTCAAAGAGGAATTCGGCGGCACAATCGTTGGATCTTTTATCGATGAGCCGGTTTTGTCTACAGGTTGGATCCTGCAGACCGCCCCGCACTATGTGGGCCTCCCTTGGCATCGCGGACTACCGGAAGCCTTTCGAAAAGAAGCAGGCTTTGATTTGATCGCGCGAATGCACGAGCTGGCTTTTCCCGTCGGAGACTACAGGAGTACGCGCTGCGCGTTCTGGCGGTATCTCTCGAAGCGATTCGGCAACGCCTTCCTTCGTCAAGTTGGCGCCTGGTGCCGGGAGCACCGGATCGCGCTGACGGGGCATGTCAACGCCGAGGAAAGCATTCTTGCAACGCTTTTAACCACCGGCGACTGGCATGAAGCCGTGCAGTGGTTTTACGTCCCGGGCATTGACAATGTGATGTCGCGCCAACAGCTTGGTTCCGAGGCGCTGGTCCTTCCGGCCAAACAGGCCGCCAGCCTTGCCAGCCAGCACGGGAGGGAGCGCGTCTTTTGCGAAACGTACACGGGGAGCGGTTGGAACACGACGCCGCTCGATATGAAGCGCGTCTTCGATCGCCTGGCGGTTCTGGGCATCAACATGCTGCAGTTTATGGGCGCCTACTATTCGATCAAGGGGTTCCGCAAACTGCCGCCCGACGCGAGTTGGCCCCCGTCGCATTTGTTTCAGAACGCCTTGTGGCCTCACTACGGCCTGTTCTCCGATTACACCGGGCGGGTATGCCGACTGCTTGCCGAGGGGCGCCATGCTGCAGACGTGGCGATCCTATATCCCATCACAAGCGCCTGGGCCGCTTTCGCCTTTGGCCATGAAGCTCACTGCGCGCAGTCGCCGGACTACGAGCGGGACTGGCGGAGGCTGCTGAGCACATATCAAGGCATTGCCTGTTCATTACTGGCAATCCAAACCGATTACGAGATTCTCTTCGAGGATCCGCTTGTAGGCGGCAGGATCGAAGACGGAAGGCTTCGTATCGGAAACAGCGCATTCAGAACGATCCTGTTGCCTGCCTGCGAGACCATTGGTGTGGAAGCATTGAACCAGCTCGAGCGCTTTGCTCAGGCGGGCGGACATGTCGTGTTTGTCAACGCAGCTCCTGCACACGCTGCAGAAGGCGGTGGCATCGACGGGCGCGTTGCAGACCGGTGGGGGATAGCTCCGGGCGAGGTGAACGCACGCGCCCGTGCGCTCTTTGGCGGCGCCGACAAACACAGCGAGTATTTGGCGGGGGCGCACTCCAATGTCAGCGTCCTCCTTACTAATTGCCTCGAGCCTGGCGAGCGCACGCGTCTCTACGCGACGCTGCGGGAAGCCGTGCGCCCCGCCATGGGCGTCGTTCTCGAACCACCGAGTCCGGACATTTGGGTGCAGACCCGCGAGGTCGCGGCAGGATTGCGCTTGTGTCTGGTCAACACGAGCGATCGGCCGTACGCGGGCCGGGCAAGCGTGCCGTTTTCCGGCGCCGCAAGCGAGCTGGATGCTGAGTCGGGCGCGTGGTTTGCCCTTCCGAGCAAGGCCGATGCCGGGAATACAGTCTTGTCGTTTGAGTTGGATGCTTACGGCTTGCAGATCATCGACATCGGCTCAGGTTCCGTTTCAGAGCAGCGGAAACGGCCGCCCTCCGGTGCGAGACATGCCATGACGTTGGATTCACCGTGGCGGGTCGAGCCCCTTGGTGACAACATTCTGCCCTTGACCATGGGCGTGTTTACCGAGGCGAACGGCCCCATTCCGCTCGAGGAGGCTGCGACCTTGGCGCCCGAGCGTTTCATGCCCTCGCCGGATGGGCGTTTCATCGAGGGCGTTGAGCCTCATGTCGGCGAAGGGAACGGCTGGGGAGTGATGGAAGGCGCCTATCCCGTGACAGGTTTTGACCGTGGGCGGACCTACTGGACGCGCGCGTCGTTCGAGGTGGGGGAGATCCCCCGTGCGGTGCGCTTCGTTACCGAAGACTTGGGTCTCTCGCTTGTTGCCCTCAACGGACACGTTCTGAATCTGATGCCTTGCCGTGAATGGGACGAGAGCAATCTCGCGGCGCCCGTCGCCCGCTTCCTGCGCCAAGGGGCCAACGTGGTGCTGATGCGCCTGACCATTCCAGAATGGGACGGACCCCATGCGCTGCCCATGACGGCTCTGTGCGGTTCTTTCGAGCTCGACGCCCGCCGCCGCATCGTCCGCGCTCAGCCGCTTCACCGGCTCGGGGACTGGTCGCGCGACGGCTACCCCTATTATGCTGGATCCATGCGGTACACGCAGCACTTCCTCTTGCCGGATCTTGGCAAGCGGGCGGTCTGGGTCGTGGTCGAACGCGCAGCCGATGCAGTTGAGATGCACATCAACGGCCGACAAGCCGGCGTTCGCCTCTGGACGCCGTACCTTTTCGAGGTGGGCGACCTGGTCCAAGCTGGAGCCAACACACTCACAGCAAATGTTACTAATACGTCAGCAAACCGCTATGGCTCGAAAAGCAGCGACTCTGACGCGTGCACAACGGGGACGGTCGTTGACCAGCGTACATACGA
>CAZBQH010000371.1:0-2937 GCA_964493915.1 uncultured Nitrospiraceae bacterium | reverse complement strand
CTTTGCGTGGCAGAGGCCTCGTATGAAAAGCATAGGATCAATCATCTGTAACTTTGATGTCATTCGCAGCGCCCACAATCTACACAGCCGAAAACCGATCGTCCGCCTCTGCACATGGAAATGCAAGGCGCCAACTCTCTGTGCATTCCAGCCGCTCTCCCGTCTACTACTCGTGGCGCAGGGCTTCGATCGGATCGAGATTTGCGGCGCGCACGGCAGGGTACATGCCAAAGATAACGCCGACCATCACACTGATGCCCACGGAAAGGACCAAGCTGAAAGCCGTGGTCACGGTGGGCATCTTGGCAAAATAGGTGACGAGCGTAGGAATCGCGATGCCTATCAGGATGCCAATGAGCCCGCCCATAAACGAGAGCACAACGGTCTCAATGAGGAATTGCACCACGATCTGTTTGCGTTTGGCGCCGATGGCGCGACGCACGCCGATCTCGCGCGTCCGCTCGGTGACGGACGCCAGCATAATGTTCATAATGCCGATACCGCCGACGAGCAGGCTGATCCCCGCTATCGAGCCCAGCACAATGCTGAATGTCCGTTTCGTGGCCTCAGCCTGTCGCAAGAGGCCCAGGGGCACGTCGATCCGGTAGTCTTTCTTGGGGTGAAACCGCTCGAGCATCGCCGTGACGCCGGCTGCAGTCGACTCGACGTGGTCGTTCTCATCCACCTGTATAATTAGCTGGTGCAACTCGACCTGCTCGCGGATACTCGAGCCAGACGTGCGGATGCTCGTTATGTCGCCGAACCGCTCGCGCGCAACATCCAAGGGGATATAGGCGTCTACCTGCTGGTCTGGGAGTTGGATGTCGCTGGTCTCGCCTGATTCGCTCTTGACGATGCCCACCACCTCAAAGGCGTCGCTTCCGATGCGCAGCGATTGACCGATGGCCCGCTCCGTAGCAAGCAGACGCCGCGCACCGTATTCGGTCAGGACCACCACAGCCGATTTCTCCTTCATATCGGTATAGGTCAGATTCCGTCCGGCGACAATGGGACGCTGAACGAGCAGGAACCACTCCGGAGTCGTGCCCACAACACGGAGTTCGAGCGACCGTTCGTGAAGACGTCCCTCTTTCCTGACAAGTTTGATAGGGGCTGTGCGCTTGACGTAGGGAAAGGTCTCTTTAGTCCGCTGCTCATCTTCATAGAGAAGTCCATAGATGCTCATGAAGCTGCGTACGTTCGACTGAGAAGCGTCTTCAATCGGTTTGGTCGAGGTAATGATAATGTTAGTGCTGCCGAGCTTACGAATCTGGGCAAGGGCCTCTTCGCTGGCGCCGGCACCGATAGAGAGCATGGCGATGACACTGGCCACTCCAAACACGATGCCCAGCATGGTCAGAAACGAGCGCAGCTTATGCAGCATCAGGTTCTTGACGCCCAAGTTGATGTTGCGCATCAGCCGCAGATTAAGCATGGCCGTCGCCTTCTATCGAATCGATGCGCCCATCATGCATGTGGATGCGTGTCCGGGCGTGGGCTGCTACTTGCGACTCATGGGTCACCATGATGATCGTCTTGCCGTTCCCGTTAAGGTCCAATAGAAACTCCATCACCTGTTCGCCTGTCTCCGAGTCGAGGTTGCCGGTCGGCTCATCGGCCAGGATAACCTTGGGATCGTTGGCCAATGCCCGCGCGATGGCGACGCGCTGTTGCTGCCCGCCTGAGAGCTCCGTGGGCCGGTGGTTGAGGCGTGCGGCAAGACCCACGCGTTCTGCAAGTTCCCGTGCGCGCTCGGCGCTGCGTTGCGCTTCCCATCCGAGATAGAACAACGGCAGCTCGATGTTTTCGCGGACCGTCAGTTGCGGGATCAGGTTGAAGCTCTGGAAAATGAACCCAAGCCGCCGCAACCGAAGCTCGCTAAGCAGGTCGTCGTTGAGCTTGCTGATGTCCTCGTTGTCGAGAAGGTAGCGGCCTTTTGTAGGCCGGTCAAGACAGCCCAACAGGTTAAGCATCGTGCTCTTGCCCGAACCGCTCGGCCCCATAATGGCGTAGAATCCGCCCTCGCGAAACTCGATAGTCACGCCCGCCAATGCCCGCACCTCGACCAGGCCCATGTGGTAGGTCTTATGGACGTCCTCAAGTTTGACAAGTACGCCATTTCTGCGTGCACTCTGATCACGAAGAGGCATCAGCCGCCCCTCTGTTGCCCCGTCCTGCGCCGAACTCTTCACGCATCTTCTTGCGTTCCTCGGGTGAAGCGTTCTCGAAGCGTTCACGCATTTGCTCCATCTGCTTGCGTTGTTCGGGCGTCATGTTTCGCTGGAATTGCTCCGTCGCCTTCTGCCGCTCCTCGGGGGACATGTTCCGGAAACGTTCCCGCATGTCGCCGCCCAACCCCTCGCCCCCCGGCAAGCCACCCGTACTATCTGGACCGGATCGAGCCCCTTGAGACGAAGCGGCTGACTGCTCCGCAGCGGAATCCCCCTGATCGGGCGCCTGCGTTTCCGCTGCATCATCCCCGTCAACCGCGGCCGGACGCCGCGGCCGGCTTGACGTCTCTGACGACTCCTCGCTGGTGAGCGGAGGGGCAAGAAGAACCAATTCACCTGGATTAAGACCGGCGGCGACGTGAACCATCCGGTTGTTGTCCAGACCGATCTCGATGGGTTTGGGCACAATTCTACCCTTTTCGTAAGCATAGACCGTCGGCGCCGTCGCAACGCGCACCACCGACTGTACGGGCACGTAGATTACGTCGTCGTACTCCTCAACTAGTATGGCCCCGCGGCAGCTCATGCCTGTACGCAAGCCCTCCGTATCTCCCGTGATTATGATGTCTGTGTTGTAGACCTTGAGGTCGGGATTCATCCACATGCTCTGCGCATCCGGCAACGGCGCGATCGTATCGACCTTTCCGTAGTAGCTCTTGCCGGGCACTGCGTCTACGGAGAGATAAACGGGAAGGTCCGGCTTGAC
>CAZBQH010000370.1:0-2505 GCA_964493915.1 uncultured Nitrospiraceae bacterium | reverse complement strand
CCCCATTTGTTGGGACGGTGAAGCGTCAGCATCAGCTTGCCCTCAAAAGTGCGGAAGAGCATCGCGTGACCGCCGTCGTCGGAGAACAAGGGGACAGGGTCTTGTTTCCAGGGCCCGTGAATCGTGCCGGACTCGGATCGCGCCACCCCTTCGGCATAGCGTCCACCCTCAACGAAACTAGCCCAGAGCATGAGGAGTTCGCCGTTCCCAGCTCGATACAGAAACGGCCCATCGGTGACCTTGGCGGCTTTGCCAGCGTTCATGTCGATCACCCACGGCGCCTCGGACGCCCTGAAAAGCAGCTCCGGCTCGCCCACAGAACGCTTGAGATCGTCGCTAAGCCGCAAGGCGCATATCTCACCGTCGCCCACCTGAACCCACTCATGGCAGAAAACGATCCATGGACGGCCTTCTTTGTCAAGGTAGAGCGTGCCGTCCAAACATTCCCAATCGCGCGGCGTTACGGGACCGTCGCTATGGAGCTTGAATGGCCCCGCCGGCTTGTCAGCGACAAGGATCTGCGTTCCTCGGCGCTTGCTCTCCGCCTTGAACGAGGCGAACATATAGTAGCGGCCGGTATGCAGATGCACTTCGGGCGCCCAGAAGTCGCGGTCAGCCCAGAAATCAGAAGGTGCGCGAAACACCTTGACGGGGCCGTCCCACATTTCAAGATCAGCACTCACATAGGCCTCGAAACCGGGTTCAGACGGCAGAAACGGCCGCGTCCCATATAGGTAATACCGCCCCTCTTCGCGCACCGGTACAATAAACGGGTCGCGCAAATTGATCGCACCCGTTGCCACGGCGCCGGCGCTCAGGTCGGCGCTCATGGCCGCGACAATCCACGACAACGTCACCATTGCCCTCACTCCCAATCCAGACATGCATGGACCGCCCGGATGGCGCGCTCGACGTTGCCCGAGTTGCCGCATTCGAGAGCGACATAACCGTTGTACCCCGTCTTGTGAATGGCCTTGAAGATGTTGGTGTAATTGAGCTCGCCCGTTCCCGGTTCTTGACGGCCGGGGTTGTCGGCCACATGGAAGTGCCCGATTCGGTCGATGTGTTGGGTGATGTTGCGGATGATGTTGCCCTCGGTGATCTGCTGGTGGTAGATGTCGTAGAGCATCTTCACGTTGGGGCTGTCCACCTCCTCGAGAATCGCCATGGTCTGGTCAGTCCGCGTCAGGAAAAAGCCTTTGTGATCGACCAGAACATTGAGCGCCTCGAGGACAAGGGTCACCCCATTCGCCTCGGCAATGGGTGCAAGACGTTTCAGGCACTGAACAACATACCCCATCTGCTCGTCGTAGGAGGCGTCGTCGCGAGCGTTGCCTGTGAGACCGACCAGGCGTGTACAATCGAGCTGCTGGGCCGCGGCAACCTGGCGCTCGAACTGCGCGACGACCGCGTCGTGATCGTCAGGATTGACCATTCCGCCAGGGGCAATGCTGCCTGCCCCGACGATGCAGCTCGGCTTCACCCCGACTTCGTCGGCCTTGCGGCGCAGCGCGTCAAGGTCGCCTTCCGTTCCCAGCCATTCATAGGCGGGAAAACCCCATTCAGCCACTTGGGCGATCTTTTCTTCATCTGTGCCGGAGAACCAATGCAAAGGAACCGCTATAGACAGCGGGGCTTTGGCAAAGAGCATCTCAGCCCCCGGTTCCTCACCGCGTGCGGGCCCGACCATGCCGAGTCCGCCTGCCAATGCCGCGCATGACGCCATGAAACCCCTTCTTTTCATTGTACTTTTCCTTCCCGCCTCAGGCATTTGCCGGCGCGCCAGGCCTGGGAACCGGCCCAACCGGATACGCGCGGTCGAAACTGAGGTCTTCCGGCACAAGGCGCAGGTCGGAGTTCAGCGCCTCTTCCCACGTAACACGCAGGCCCGTATAGGCGGACATGCGGCCCATAATGGCCGTAAGCGTGCTCTCCGCCACTCGGACCCCTTCGTTCAGGTAAGGACCCTCGCCCCGTATACTCTTCACGAGGTCGATGTGTTCCTGAACAAGCGAGTCGACATCGCTGCCTTCGCTCATATCGTGGCAATTGCTGCGCCCCTTCGTGCCGGCAACTTCCTCGAAAACAGCGCTGTCAGCGTTGTACCAGTGGCGCGACATGCTGGTCATATGCACGCCGCCGGGGTACTCGTAGTCGCACGAGAAATGGTCAAACAGGTCGCCATACTTCTCCTCGTTCGGCTTCCAGGCGCGCCCGCCGGACGCAAACACAGACACCGGGTGGCTCTCCATCGCCCAATTGCATACATCGAGGTTGTGGACATGCTGCTCGACAATATTGTCGCCGCTCAGCCAGCAGTAGTTGTACCAGTTGCGCACGCGATACTCGAGGTCGCTCCAACCCTCCTCCCGATCGCGGACAAAGGGAAGAGCGCCGCACCAATAGGCGCGCAGCGCGACGATCTCACCCACGGCGCCGTCATGGATCTTGTCAATGGTCTCTTGATAAGCCTTGTCGTGTCGGCGCTGCGTGCCGACAACAAAC
>CAZBQH010000369.1:0-6924 GCA_964493915.1 uncultured Nitrospiraceae bacterium | reverse complement strand
AGACTTAACAGGAGTTCAGGTATTGTGTTTAGACTTATGCGTTCTGCGCTGAACGTCGCGCTTGGCCTGCTTGCTGCGGGACTTGGACAGCAAAGCGAGGCGAAGACGGTCATTGCGCCTGCGCCTGAGGGCATCCCCGCCTGCCCAGACTGGACCGTGCGTGTCGATGGCCAACCTGTGCCCGTTTTCAGCGTCACAGTCTTTCGCGGGGGCCCTGCCTTTTTCTGCGACTTTGAGACGGACGGGCCGGCGCATATCGAGGCCCTTCCCAACTGGCCGGTGCGCGAGGCGGTCGTCCGCCCGTTGGCCCGAGGCATCAAGCCAGCGATCGACCGCGATGTAATCTCCTTCGACATCGCCGGTCCTTGCTTTCTCTCCGTCGAGCCGAATCATCTTACCACCCACCCGCTTTTCGTCTTCGCGGATCCGCTCGACAAAGAACCGCTTGCTGCGGGAGAGGCGAACGTACTCTACTTCGGTCCCGGCATCCATATCCTCGACAAGCCTGTTGTACTTGCAGCCGGCCAGGAAGTCTACATCGCGCGAGGAGCTTGGTTGAAGGCCGTCATGCCGAAGGATGAGAAGCCTGTGACCCGCAACGAGGCCCACAGCAGACCGCGTTATCAACCTCTTTTCCACGCGCCAAGTGCGGACGGGGTGGTGATTCGCGGACGGGGCGTGATAGACCTGTCAGGCCTCGACTGGAACGCCAGATGCGCCATTCACCTGAACGGCGGCCGAAACATCCGCATCGAGGGCGTCACCATCCTCGATGGTCCGTCCTGGACCGTACTTGTCTCGCAGTGCGAGGACGTGCGTATCGAGAACATCAAACTCGTCGGGCATCGCGAGAGCAACGACGGTATAAACCTCGTCAACAGCAGGCGCGCCGTAGTGCGAGACTGTTTTCTGCGGGTCGGGGACGACGGGGTCGTCATGAAGACCTCGCCCAATGCCGGCGAGACGCATGATGTCCTGGTCGAGCGCTGCGTCATCTGGAACGACAAGGTCCGCTGCATCGGCGTCACGTCCTTCGCCGCCGAGCCCATCCGCGACGTCACTTTCCGCGACATCGACATCATCCACGACCTGACCACCGACTTCCTCGAGGCGTCGACGATGGCGATCTGGCTCGAAGACCGAGGTCCCGTCAGCAATATTGTCTTCGACGACATCCGCTGCGAAGACGTGCGGGGCAAGCTGATTCAGATTCGCATTACGAAAGGGCGATGGTCCGTAACAGACGAACTCGGACCGGTCGAGCAGATCGCGTTCAGAAACATCCAATGTCTTGGCGCGAACAAGCCGCAATCGTTGATACTTGGCAATGACCCTGTCAACTGCGTCCGGGATGTCCGCTTCGTCAACCTGACCATGAACGGCGAGACCGTTCGCAATCCCCAGGACGCCAACCTCACGGTCAACGACTACGTCTACGACCTCGAGTTTGGGGGGGACGGCGAATAGGCCGGCTTTGCGGTTGCACCGGAATCTTAGTTCTGCGTCTATTTGACCTCTTCTCCTGCGGGTCTCTCCTCTCTCTAGGCAACGACTGCCCGATGCGAGTTTGTCTCAAAGCGGCAGCCTGCAACTGCACCGGCTGTGCCTATCCCCATGAATCGCCGTCACAGAACTGGGAAAACAGGCGGCCACTTGAATTGGCCGGGACTGTGCAGGATACTTTCAGCCCGCAAGGCAGCGGTGATAGTCGGCGCGGTTGGTTTTCGATCCTGTGGGATTCTTCTATGGGGTCTCCCTCAGACAGAAAGCGAGGTCAATGCGTGGAGACGCGGCAGCCATTCGTTAAAGTGTCAGCGCGGTTCCCGGACCTCTCCGGGAAGGTGGCAATCGTCACAGGGGCGAGCCGCGGCATTGGCGTGGGCATTGCCGACTTCCTGGCTCGGCAAGGCATGCTGCTGGTGTTGACGGCGCGCTCCGAGAATGCGGGCGAAGCGGTCGCTGCAGACCTGAGGGCGGCGGGTACGAGCTGCGTCTGGGTAACGGCGGACGCGGCCACGGCGGAGGGGGCTCAGAAGACCTTCGACACAGCGATAGAGAGATACGGCCGCGTGGATGTGCTCGTGAACAATGCAGCTTACATGCATTCGAAACCTTTCCTGCGGCTCGACGAAGAAACCTATGTGTCGAGTTTCGAGCGCAACGTGCGCATCGTCTACAACCTGAGCTACCTTACGGCGCACCATATGGCGGAACGGAAAGAGGGCGGCGTCATCATCCACATTTCTTCCGTGGGGGGCCTGCGCGCCCACCAGGGCTTGGCGGGCTATGACGCCTCGAAAGGCGCAATCGACGCGCTCACCCGCAGTATGGCGATCGACTGCGGACGCTACGGCATCCGCGTGAACGCAGTGGCGCCCGGCCAGATACGCCAGAATGTCTACCGCAGACTCGAGGCCGTACCTCTCAACCGCGTAGGCACGGCGGAGGATGTGGCGGCAGCCGTCGCGTTTCTGGCGTCCGAGGCAGCCGCCTATATCACGGGGCAGGTCCTCTATGTAGACGGCGGGCTGACCGCCCAACTGACGCCTCCGGGCATCTCCATCTAGCGCACACCTGAGAGAAAAGGCAATGCAATGATGACCTCACTCGAGATTGCCAAGGTCGAGACGTTCCTGACGCAACCGGCAGGGAGCCGCCTGGTCGTGGTTAAAGTCACCACGAACGAACCGGGCCTCTACGGCTTGGGGTGCGCCACGTACACCCAGCGGCATCTTGCGGTCAAGGCAGCGCTTGACCACCACATCGGCCCTTTTGTAGCGGGAAAGGACCCGCGCAACATTGAAGACCTGTGGCAAAGCGCGATGGTCAACGGATACTGGCGGAACGGACCGGTGCTGAACAGTGCCGTCAGCGGAGTCGACATGGCCCTCTGGGACATCAAAGGCAAGCTGGCGAATATGCCCTGCTACCAGCTTTGGGGCGGCCGATCGCGGGGCGGCGTAGCCCTATACACGCATGCCGACGGGCGCAACACCAGAGAGGTCGTCGAAAACGCGAAGCGGCTCGTCGACGAAGGCTTCCGTTACGTACGCTGTCAGCTTGGCGGCTACCCGGGCCTGAGCGGTCCAGACCACCGGCCCAAAGGAGCGTTGCCCGGCGCCTATTTCCATCCGCGGGAAAAGCTCCGCCACATCCCGGCCCTATTCGAGACGCTCCGGCAGGAGCTGCCCCCTGAGATCGAGCTGCTCCACGACGTTCACGAACGGTTGGCGCCAATCGATGCCGTGTGGCTTGCCCGGGCTCTCGAGCCCTACCGCCTCTTCTTTCTTGAGGACCCCCTCGCCCCCGAAGACATCGAGTGGTTCCAACACATCCGCAACACCTGTGCGACGCCCATCGCGATGGGCGAGCTCTTCAACCATCCGCAGGAGATGACGCCGCTGTTAGCGCGGCGTCTTATCGACTTCATCCGGGTCCACATTTCGCAGATTGGCGGCGTTACCCCTGCCCTGAAACTGGCGCATCTCTGCGAAGCCTTCGGCATCCGCACCGCTTGGCACGGCCCCGGCGACGTGTCGCCCGTCGGCATGGCCGCGAACGTACATTTGGACATAGCCTGCACCAATTTCGGGATCCAGGAATGGGCCAAACGCAGCCCAATCGAATACGAGATGTTCCCAGGGCTGCCGCAGATCGCCGAAGGCTACGTCTACCCCAACGACCAGCCCGGATGGGGAATCGGGTTCGACGAAAAGCTGGCCGCCCAATTCCCTTGCTCGGATGAAAATCCCGAATGGACCGTGTCTCGCTTGCCTGACGGGACATTGTGGAGACCCTGACCCTCCGCCACAACATCTCTGGTCCGACTTAGGAACCTCGACCTCCGCCATGCTGTCGGCACGATCCCCTTCGGCCCCTGTGACGCCAAGGGCAAAAGATGGCTCGAGGGTCTCAGGGTACACAAGTGCAAGCGTACCCGTGCAGGACTATGCAGGATCGCGCGCTGACGTGCGGCTCCATCTTGAGGGCAATTGGAAGAATGCTCCGAAAAACTGTTAACAGGCCGTGCAAAGGTCATCACCGGAAACCAGAAAAGCCTCCGCGGCTGTTCCATAAACCACAGAGGCTTCATGACTTCAATGGCGGGAGCGACGAGACTTGAACTCGCGACCTCCGGCGTGACAGGCCGGCGTTCTAACCAACTGAACTACGCCCCCGCGCAACGCGACCGGGGCTATACGCACGTCCCCTTCGCAGAACCATTTTATAGCACGTTTGCGGCGGAAAAGTCAATCCGACGATTCTTGCGACGCCCCGGTTTGCAGTCCGGAATCTGTGGCCTGTCAGCGCGGAGCTAGGCGCCAACTTTCCAGCCCGCCTTTGCCCGGGCTTGGTTCGTAGTGCGCTCGTAAGAGCGTTCCCTATTCCCGCCGGGGAGCAGTCCGCGTTTGTTCCTTGTGTAGGATAGGCTTGGCAACCCGCCATTCTAATCAATGCCAGGCCAGGAACCATAACCTACGACCCAGGCTCAGCGGGAGGCGCCACTTCCTGGCCTTGCAGGTTGATAAACGCCGTCGCCTTGATGGGCTCTCGCGGCGCGCCTGGTCTAGGCTGATACACCCCAAGCACGTCTTTGCTCGCCCACCAAATGGTCGTTCCAGGCTTACACTCCACCGGAACTGTGTTCACCTGGATTGCTTCGAGACCCCCAGACATGTCGGCGATGACAAGCTTGAGGCACCCAATCATTGGCCCGGAAATCCGACCGGGCACCAAGGCATCAGAGAATAGCAACTCACCGCTGTCAGGCGCCCAGAGAAGGTTGGTCCCCGTAAAATGCACGTTTCCTTCGGCGGTAACGTCGTCTTCGGGGTCGGCGGGATATACTCTGTAGGCCTTGAGCGGGCGTTCGCGTATGTCGAGCGCCCACACCGAGTAGGGCCACTCGGCAGCGCTTATAAAGTGAGGCTTGAAGCGTTCGAAGGCAAGCCACTCGGCGTTCGGAGCGAGGCTGTACTCGATACAGGGCACATAGAACCCCCAGGCGCAGGCCTTAATCTGCAGGAAATAGTCGACCTGGCTCGAACGGGGCGCCTCGTTATCCGGGGGCTCTTCGCCGGCCGCGGCGAAGGCCTCGGGGAGATCAATCGCCATTACGTAACTGCCCATGTAATTCCACTGATCCCCGCTGACGAGCAGGACATCTCCCAGCAGCCGGCACTCGTGGACTGAGAACGCACTGAATCTCCAAGGACTGGCCAGCGGCGCCCAATCCTCACCCGGCCGCTTCAAAACAATATCGATCCCATAAGGCGTGTCTTGCGGATCGCCCATCGTGAGGGGCGCAATCTCGATGCTGCCCCACTGCGTGTCGAAGTGAAAGGCGTCCGCGTTGCCCAAATCCTCTTCCGAAACCGCCCCCGGGCCAAGCGGGTTGTATGCGGGGGGCGTGAGCGAGTAGACGCTGGAGGCAGGCGCGTCCTCAGCAGACGCCGGCCCGCACACAATCCAGGCCATCGCGAAAACGAACAGCACCACGCTCGCTTTGGCTAAAATAGCCATTATGCCTTCTCCTGTTGCCGGGCCAACTTTCCAGCCCGCCTTTGCCCGGGCTTGGTTCGTAGTGCGCTCGTAAGAGCGTTCCCTATTCCCGCCGGGGAGCAATCCCCGTTTGCTCCTTGTGTGGGATACGCTTCCCAACCCGCCGTTCTAATCAATGCCAAGCCAGGAACCCTAAACTACGACCCAGGCTCAGCGGGAGGCGCCACTTCCTCGCCCTGCAGACTGATATATGTCGTTGCCTTCTCCGGCTTGGCCGGATCCTCGGGTCGCCGGACGTACACGCCTAGAACTTTCTCGCTCGCCCACCACACTACCCCGCCGCGCACGCACCGCACCGGAACCGTCCGCACCTGGATCGCCTCAAGGCCACTGGATGTGTCGGCGATGACAAGCTTGCCATTCCCGATCATTGCCCAGGGAGGCCGCGTGGGCCCCAAGACGCCAAAGAACAGCAGTTCGCTGCTGTCCGGCGCCCACAGGAGGTTGCTGGCCGTTGAGTGCACATGACCTTCGGGGCTAACGTCGTTGTCAGGGTCGACAGGATACACCCGGTAGGCCTTGAGCGGGCGTTCGCGTATGTCGAGCGCCCACACCGAGTAGGGCCACTCGGCGCCACTTGCAAAGTGAGGCCTCCAGCGTTCGAACGCAAGCCACTCCGCATTCGGAGCGAGGCTATACCTGATACAAGGCACATAGAAGCCCCAGGCGCAGGCCTTAATCTGCAGGAAATAGTCGACCTCGCTCGAACGGGGCGCCTCGTTATCCGGGGGCTCTTCGCCGGCCGCGGCGAAGGCCTGGGGCAGATCGATCACCATTACGTAACTCCCCACGTAATTCCACTGATCCCCGCGGACGAGCAGGATATCTCCCAGCAGCCGGCACTCGCGGACGGAGACCGCGCTTCGGTTCCAGGGACTGGCCAGCAGCGCCCAATCCTCACCCGGCCGCTTCAGGAAAATATCGATCCCAAAAGGCGTGTCTTGCGGATCGCCCATCGTGAGGGACGCAATCTCGATGCTGCCCCACTGCGTGTCGAAGTGGAAGGCGTCCGCGTTGCCCAAATCCTCTTCCGAAACCGCGCCCGGGCCAAGTCTGTGATAGGAAGGGGGCGTGAGCGAGTAAACGCTGGAGGCAGGCGCGTCCTCAGCAGACGCCGGCCCGCACACAATCCAGGCCATCGCGAGCGCAGAGAGAATCGCGGTTCCTTTGTCGAGAGTGGTCATCGTGTCAATTCCTTTTTGATTGAAGCCCAAGCCTGAGGCGCACCAGGGGGCCAAGGGCCTGAGCCTACAGCGACGAAGCGGTAAGTGAATCCCACCTCCCTATAGATCGGAGCCGTCCCGCATGGCATCCACTGTTCCATGGGCGGCGTCCCCGTGACGACGCAAATGAACTGGACAG
>CAZBQH010000368.1:0-10116 GCA_964493915.1 uncultured Nitrospiraceae bacterium | reverse complement strand
TCCCAAGCGGGGCGCTGCCTGGTCTTTCGAGGCCCTCAACACGCTGCGCCGTCGCTTCATCCAGCGCGCAGGCCGTCTCATTCGCCCTCAAGGGAAGCTCACCCTCAGCATGGCCCCAAACCACAAGGTACAACAAGACATCGTTCAGTACCTCAGCGCGTTGCAACAAGCCGCATGACAACCCCCCAAACCAGCCGAAAACCTCCGCCCGTTATGCAACGTTAGGGTCGACTGTCTGACTTGTCAATGAGTTTTCCGTTCAGTTTGCTGGAGTTGCTTCCGCGTTCGGCGTGGTGGACGGTTCAATGTACATCGTGTAGAGGTCGGCGCGGCGCATCGTGACGCGGAGACGATAGTCGCCTTCGGGCATCGCAAAGACAGGAGCCTTGATGCTGTCGCCCCGAACATCGGCCGTGTCGAGTACTTGGTCCTTTGCGTCCAGCAGTTCTATACGGAGCAGGCCGTTTTCGGCGATACAAGCGTTGACGTAAAGGGCGCCGCCTCCCAGAATAGGACGGGTAACAAAGACACCCTCGCGGCTATCGGCGCGGACGCCGAACCAGCCATCAGCACGGTAGGACATCACGCCCACGGCGAAGTGGCCATCGCGAGCGTGCTTGGCCAGGCCCTCCCAGCCGCCTAGCGACTCGAAGTACGGGAGGCTCTCGGCCAAACGGCGATTGCCGAAGATGGACTTGAAGTCTTCGGCCGTAATCTCGCTCGGCGCGTCGTGGCGGAACAGGGGCTCGGCGTAGTAGTGCGGTAGCTGAGCGCCAGAGGCAAGCTGGTAATATCTATCACCGGCCTGGACGATCTCCTGTACGGGGTACAACTCGCCGAAGTACCAGTCGAAAAGATTGTCTGTCTTGACAAACGGACGAGGGTCGGTGAAGTCGTAGAAATGGATGCCGTCACGGCTGTATTTTAGATCGAGATAGACCTGCTGGCTCTCACTGTCGTAGGCGTTGACGAAGGCGAGATGGAGCCCGGCGTCGGGCATGTACCGGATGTCGGCGCCGTACTGCTGCGAGAACGGATTGTCGTTAGGACCGCCATAGGAAAGCGAATTGCAGTAGCGCCAGTCGATGCCATCGGCCGTGCTGTAGATGGTGAGTATGCGGCTGCAGTTGGGCAGGAGGTCGTAGGGCACGTCGTAGGGAGCGAAACGACGGACGGTCTGGCCGCGGGCCAGGAAGAGCGTCTTGCCGTCTTCGGAAAGCCACGAGTTGCCGAAATTGTCGTTGGTCATGAATCCGTCGTCGAAAACATCGCCGCCGTAAAAGGGGACATCGCGGAAGAGAGGCGTGTCGCGAAGGAAAACGGTCTTACCCGACGAGGTGCGAGCAACGACCCAGTAGGTTCGGTAGCCGGCCTTCACGCAGCCGAAGTCGTAGGGGTCATTATTCTGGATTATGCCAATATCGCACAGATTGTAGGCCCCATGACGGGTGGAGTCGTACATCTCGTATTGACGCCTCCTGGGCGCCGAGCCGAGGATATGGAAACTCTTGAAGACATCCTTGCAGGGCTCGGTCTGGGGCGCCGTGTCGACAGGCACATAGGGGCCTTCGGGCGACGAGCTTTGCACGATGAAGGGGCGGGGTTCATTCGAGTAGAGATAGCCGCGACGGTAAGGGTGCTCAACTCCCTGTATCACATAGGCGCCCTCTGTCGTGCGGCGGAATGCGTAGCCGTTGACGCGCACCACGTCGGGACTGGAGGAGCGGTAGGTCTCGGTCATCGTGGCCTTGGAATAGCGAATATCGAGGTTGCTGAACGACTCGAAGAGCCAATTGTCGGGCGTGAAGAGCAGTTTGCGGAAACCAATGGGACCGTCGGGCAGCGGCATCGCGGGGATGCGCTCAATACGAAGCATGCGTCTCATCGCGGACTCGCCCACCGTAACGGTGGCCATGTAACGCCCCGGAACAAAGGAATCGATGTCCTTCAGAACACAGGCGTTCCAGCCGGGAGAGAGCTGAAAGCTCCCGTTCCATACTTCCTTGCCTTCAGTAGAGACAACAGAAACCGAAGCGGCGGGCATGTCGGCCATTCCTTGGGGTACGACCACCGTGAGTTCCGCCTCAGAAGGGTTGCGGTAGATGGGCATCGTGAATTCGGCCTGAACTTCGGTGGCAGCAGGCGTTTCTTCACCGGCCTGTGCGAAGGCTGCACAGGCGGTAGCCAGGAGCCAGACGGAAAGACGGGGAAACAATCTTCTCATTGGATGGGTCCTTCCTGTAATGCAAATGCCGGCTGATGCCGACGCTGATTCGGTTCGCGGTTGGGACTGGTTACCCATGGCGCCGCTGTAATACCTGTGCCGCGCTTAAAGCTCCATCACCCAGGCCTCATTAAAGGCCGCATGCTTGATGCTGCTTCCTTCGGTGTTCTTCTCGCGCCAGGAATAGGTGCAGTGGATAGGGCCGTCGCGGCTCTCGATGACCGAGGGGTAGGCGAAGTTTCCAGCCCCCTTCGAGGTAGTCCTCAAGTGCGCGCGACCAAGGCCACGTTGCACCTTCGTCCGGGGAGAGGTAGGCCGTGAGCCGCTGGCGCCCGGGGCGCCCCTCTCTCCCCAAGACTACCACAACCCCCCTTGCTTAAGCCCATTTTCAGGGGTATTTTCTGTGGCAGTCTGTGGCAGGTCTGCCACAGAACGGGGTAAAACAACGGCAAAACCAAGCCCGAACGGCTGTTCTGTCAACCAAGCAAAAACGCCCGTAAACGCTATAGCGAAAAGCATTTACGGGCGTCCTAGCACATTCGATGGTGGAGATGAGG
Organism: uncultured Nitrospiraceae bacterium; assembly: GCA_964493915.1. GTDB lineage: Bacteria > Hydrogenedentota > Hydrogenedentia > Hydrogenedentales > SLHB01 > CAZBQH01. The sequence continues at coordinate 7,335 of CAZBQH010000368.1, read as the reverse complement.
GGAATCGAACCCCTGACCTCTTGTCTGCCAGACAAGCGCTCTCCCATCTGAGCTACATCCCCGCAGATACGCCGCACGGGTTTTTTGCAATCCATGCAAAGCAAAGTCTAACCGACAAGCACGCGCATGTCAAATAAGCCTCGAAGAGGAGACTTCGAGGAGACGGAGGATGGACGCTGAGTCGGCCTGGCGTATGCGCAACTGTGGACAAGCGCGGCCTGTTTCTTGGCGCGTTGCTGCCTGTCGCAACAGCCGCTATGTTGCGCGGGATCGGTTATTCGTTAAGCCGGCGCTCCCAATCGTAATCGTGGGCCGTAACGATGCTCTCGATGCGCTGGATCCGGCGATCGAGTTGGTCGAAGGTGCGTTTGAGACGCTGCAAGGCCATGCTGCGGGAGTTGACATAAGAATCGTAGAACTCGCGATCGGCGTCGGTCTTGAGAGGCAGCACAGGCTCGGGTTTCATGACCAGCGCAAGCAAAAGGTAGATGCCAACCACCGGCCAGATGCCTGTGAAAAAGAAGATCAGGACGGCAGTTACGCGGGTCCAGAAGACCGACACGCCGAAATGCCTTGCGACGCCTTTGCATACGCCGAAAATGACGCCATCCCGTGCGCGGTACAGCCCGCTGCGCTCCGAGTAGCGATTATAGGTCATAGGTGCGCTCCTTTCTTCGTCTGTTCGGCGAGAATAGTCTCGAGAGACTCGACGCGCTCGCCCATGCGCTCGAGCCCGTCGTGGATCTCCTGAACCAGTTTGGCCTCTTCCTCCCTCACGGTGCGCGAGGTCCGGGAACCGCGCGATGCCCAGCCCACTGCAAGAATGATGAAAACGGGCAACATGATGGCCACGAGGGGGATGGCCAATACCAGCAAGACGACGATGGCTCCAAGCCAAGCGATGCTCATGGTTGGCCTCTCTCTACGCGGTTTTCCCCGGCCTGGTTGACCTGGGATGAGCTGCTTCTGTCTTTCAACAGCGTCTCGAGGGCGCCGACGCGCTCTTCCATGCGTCTAAGACCTTCATAAACCTCGGCGATCATTTCTGCCTCGCTTTTCATCTGGGACTTGGGCGGCTCGTCACGGCGCGCAGTGCGGAACAGGTTGATCGCGAATACAACGACCCCAACAAGTAGGAGCAACTCAAAAAGCAGGCCCCAGATCATAGATGGTTCCTTGACCAGGCCATCATCGAGGCCGGGAAGCTGTTGCGCTTGCGTCCAACACAAGCGTCTCGAGGGTCTCGACGCGTTCCTCGAGGCGCGACATCCCGTCGTATATCTCCTGGATCATAGCCGCCTCGTTGCGCCCTCCTGCGCGCTGTTTCTCTCCACAGACAATCTTAAGCGCCTGAAGCATCAAGCCGCCGAGCAGGGCAATGACAGGCAACCCGAGGATCAAGACGATTGCCAATTCGATAAAGCCCATGTCGGATGTGCCCCTTCCTGTGCGGCATCAATAGTGTTCTTCGGTTCTAACTTCTAACGCGCGCGCGGTCGAGAAGAATAGTCTCGAGCGTCTCGACGCGTTCCTCGAGGCGGCCGAACCCTTGGTGCAATTCCTGAATCAGGCGGCTCTCCTCGGCGTCCTGGTCCCTTCGGTTGCGCGTTGTGTCGCGGCGAATGAGCCGCGTCAACACAACGACGACTGTCAGGACGAAAAAGAGCGACGCTAGGATGAAACCAGCGTATCCTAGCCAATAAAGACCCAAGGGATCTACGTGCGACCACGAGCGGTTAAATTCCATCATGTACGGGAAGTGCCCGAGGAACGCGTGTGCGAGCACAGCCAGCATCGCCACCATGGTTAACAAGACGGGCGCCACCAGAATTGCGACCATCAGCAAGACCACAAGCCGTATCGCCTTCCTCATCATCCTCTGCCCTCATCCGGTGTGCACGCCAATCATGCGGCGCAATCCCTTCCTCTCCATCTTAACGCGTCCGGCCCTACGAAGGTTGGCCGCCCTCGGCATTTTTCGAGGCCGCTTTCAGCGCCTCGAGTTCTTTCTCGATATCCTCATCGGCGCCGAGCTTGTCGATCTCGTCCTCGAGCGGGGGTTTGCGCCCGAAGTTGACGAGGTCTGCCTGGGCCTCCATGTGTTCGATGCGGTTCTCGAACTTCTCGATGCGGACAAGCGCGTCGCTGGTATCGATGCGGCGGATGTCTTTCTGAGCGCGAGCACGGCGCTGCGCGAGGATATGTCGCTGGACCAAAACGCGCTGTTTCTCGCGAGCGGCTGCAAGCTTGTCCTCCAACTGAATTATATCCGTCTGGTATTGGTCAACCAACGCCTCGCACTGGGCCAGTTCCTTCTGAAGGGTCTCGATCCGCTGGCGATATCTGCGCTTCTCGACCAAGGCCTCGCGAGCGAGATCTTCGCGGCCCTTTTCGACGGCCACCTGGGCCTTATGCGCCCAGTCATCGACACGCCCTTCGACCTCGCCAAGCTCGCGTTCCACCTTTTTTTGGGTAGCCATGGCGCCGGCGCAGGAAGCCTTGATCTCGACCAGCGTGTCTTCCATTTCCCGAATCATCAGCTTGACCAATTTCTCAGGGTCTTCAGCCTTGTCCAACATCGAGCTGATGTTCGAACTAATGATGTCGCGGACTCTTGTAAAAATACCCATTGTATCCACCTCCGTATTGCGCGCCCTATGCGCGCGCTATTGCATGTATCCGTTTTGGCTCCTCAGCTTTTCGGGCAGCGGTCCATTCCCTTGGGTCAATCCGAAGCGAAACAGCGGGACCGTCGAGGGCGCCGTGGAGAACGGCCGCTTCGTAAAGGGCAGCCGACATCAGCACCACCGTCTCAAGGTCGTCAAAGAGCACCCGCACACCGGCCACAAACCGGTCTTCCCCGTCAACCGGCCGACACCATGCAGCCTTTGCCTTAAACTCGAGGGTCCCTTCCACACTTTTCATGCCAGGTATCCTGAGCATCACGCGGGAGTCGGGGTAGAGGAAGCGTTGCGTGAGCATTCGGACGCCTCCTCGACCAATATCGCAGAGCATGGCATAGGCGTCCGCCCCTGGTCCGGCCTGGTAATAGATGCCGATCGACCAAGGGATTCGTAGGAATCGCCGTCTCTCGGGGAAGCTTAGACTATGTGCGTTCGTTACCATCGTCTCGTTCCTTCTCTGGGACGCAGACACGTGGTAACGGAGCAATCCTTATGCCAATGAGGCAAATTCTTTTAACACGTTGATATACGGTTGGTTACGAGGAAGAGAAGAGCCAAGAGACGGGTGTGTGAAATGGTATGAGACGCGCAAGAATAGCCTTAACGCCAACGTTCTGGTAGGACTCGCCACAATGCAAGCCCGGGCTACATGTCCCGCTGTTGCCCGTCGTCGTCGTCTTCCTTGCTCTCGCCGGCAGGATGGTCCCTTTGCAAGGCGATGATGATCCACAAGATAAGAACGGCGGCCATGAGCGCCATGAATACGTAGTAGGACATCGGAAACACCCTTCAGGAATCGCCTTGTTTATGCGATCTAATCACATTTCGATCATAACGTCCTGCCGTACGTAAGCGCAAGGACATGTCCTCGCGCGCGGGGAGCATACAAATCTTTTGCGCGCTCAGGGACAGCGTGTTACACTCGATTGGCGCGGCCTTATATTGAACGTGATCAAGGAGTTTGTAATGCGTTTTTCTCAAAGTATGTTCGTTCTTGTCTTGTGTTCCGTTGCTTTTGCGACGGTCCTGATGTTTTTCAGCGGTTGTGGCCTTGTCGCTGATAAAGATCGGATCAAAATTGCGAAAATTGAAGATGAATACGTCACCCGCGGCGACGTGGCCAAATACATCCGTGAAATGCCGCCGGAACAGCGCCCGGTGGTGCAGACCAAAGGCGACTTGCTCCGCATACTGCAGAACTACGTGGACCAACGAATCAAGAATGAGCTCATTGAAGAATACCGGGACAAGATCGAGCCTATGTTGCCTCGTGAACTCGCAGAGCAACAGTACTACCAGCAACATCCTGAAGAGCAAGCAACTATCCACAATCCCAAGGAGTACAGTGTCTCCCACGAGATGCTCAAGGCGATGCGCGAAAGCATCGAAGCAAGCATCGATCATCTCTACATGCATCTTCTGGGAGAGGCCGCACTGCAATACGCATCGATTGACGCGTACAGGAGCGGCGCATTGCCCATCAGCGAGGAACAGTTTCAGAAGGAATATGACGCCCAAGTGTCTCAGGGGTCGCTCGTCAACTTCGAGGAGGTTGCAATCGAGGGTCTGTGTTTTCCGGTTGACGATCCGAATGCAAGCAGCGAAGCGGCCCGAATCCGTGAGAAACTGGTTGCAGGCGAGAGCGTGGAAACGCTCGCGGCGCCTTACATAGCGCAAGGCAAGGCCTACCTCCTGACGACACGCCTGCAGAATAACCCCGAGCAGAAGAAGTTCCTCGGGTTTTGGCAACAAGCTTCCGGATCGAAGGAGGGGGACATAATCGGACCGGTATACATTCCTGAATCGGAATCGGTGCAACGTGACGCCGAAGGCAAACCCCAAGTCAAGAGACTTCCGGAGTCATACCTTGTTTGCCGCATCGTGAACGCCCTGCCCGAGCGCGACAAGACGCTCGAAGAAGCGCGGATGATCCTGGCGCCGCAGATACTTTACACGCAAATGCTCGAGCGACTGCGAAACGAGAAGGGCGTCGAAATCTACGAGGACAAGGTGCCCGAGCCCGAGTTCAGCATGCAGGGCCCCATGGGCTGAACCAGCGGCCGGCGCACAGATTACTGGCTCTTGTGCAAAGACGGTATATAGCGGCCGCTGGCGATGATATCTGCAGGGTCGAGGGCCTGTTTGATCTGAAGCGCCACATCCCAAAAAACATCGCCGGGCTGGTGGAGTTTCGCCATTCCCTGAAGCCCTACCCGGTAAGGAACATAGCCTTCCGCCATGATGCTTCCCATCAGGGCGTCGTAGCAGGCGCGAGCCCTCTCACATTCCCGCTCGGCAGACAGGTCATAGGCCATGTTCATAATCGCCACCATAGCGCGCTCGTTGATCATCGTGAATGTGACCAGCGGATCAAAACCGTGCTCGGAGAAGACCGGCTCGACCGCATGCATGAGGGCCAAGGCGTCACGACCTGTCATGGGGACCACGGGCGAGACCCACATCAGGCCGCATCCAAGATCAAGAGGGTCTGCGTCGGGTACCGGGACATGGGTATGGAGGCCCCACTGAGCGCCAAGTAAAGGCTGCGCCGTGGGCGCGCCCTTCATCAGACTCGCTACCGGCTTCACCGCTTCAAGCTGTTCGGCGATTGTCTTGCCAAGTCCCGCCCTTTGAAGAACACGCACGAGGCCTTCGCCGAGGGCGAGCTTGCGACCGCCAACAAAGATGAGGCGGCCCAGGCGGCCCACCGCCTTACGCAAGGCCCGCTTCGAAGCCCTTACGTGACCGCGCGTCCCAACAAGGGCGCCGGCGGCGTTCCATGCACCGATGCCATGGCTCCTCTGGAGAGCCTCCCGCGTTGCGGAAGTCAAAGGCGGCTCATAGTCCGGCCCATGAGGTCCGTTGCCGCTCACCACGCGCAGGTCATTGCCAATGTGCAGCGTTGTGGGCAGAATGCCGCCCATACGAAGAGGCCGTAAACAATCAACGAGCGGCGCCAGATCGACGGGACGCTTCACAGAAACAAAGAAGTTGCAGAACGCCTCAGGAGCAGGCATGAGCCAGATGCCGAGACGCGTCACGATCCCCAGGTTTGACTGGCAGAAAAGGCCGTCCATGTAGGGTCCGACGCCATAGGGGTAGACCCGCGCGGCCTTAGCAACGCCATAGTGGCCAAAACCCGTATTGAGGATCCGGGAGTCGGGCAGCACAATCTCCATGCCGCAGGCTGTGGTGAAGTGGTCCCCGTAGCGGGTGTGCCCAAAACCACGATCCAACGTGTTGCCGAGAATGCTTGCGTCAGGTCCTGCCCCCGTACAGTCCATCCACAACCCAGTGCTGTGTTCTTGGAGATATTGATAGAGCTGCCTTTGAGAAACGCCAGGCTCGATCACGGCGTAGGCGAGTTCCGTGTTGACCTCGAGGATCCGGTTCATCCGGCTCAGATCCACAATGGCCGCACCTTCGGTCGGGGCACAGGCATCGCCATAGCCCCAGTTCTTGCCGCGCGAAACGGGATACAGCACCGTCCTCGAGGCGTTGGCAATCCGTACAATGCTTTGAACCTCACCGGTGGAAACCGGATAAAGCACGCAAACGGGACGCGTACCGCGGCCATAGGTGCTCCTGGCATAGCGATCAAGGGTCGCATCATCGTCGCTGACACTAGTTTCTCCCAGCACCTTGCGCCATTCAGCAACAGCCGCCGCTTGCTGGATCGGGTCCCCCTCCTTTGCCAAGTAAAACCTCCTTTCGTCGCACAGGCAGGCGCGGCCCGCAAGAGCCCAATGATTAAGGCCCCAAGGCCGTTCCGTCCGAAAGAATCAACTAGGAAAAGAGTTTACGCAGCCTCCCCATAAAACTTTCATCTCGAAGCTTGATGATGTCGGGAGTTTCTTGAAGCCGCTGCCTTGGAGGTGTATCCGTCACGCGTACGAGGACCACCGTGATATTGTCCGGTCCTCCGGCCTCGATTGCCCGGCCCACGAGGAAGTGGGCGGCGCCGCGCAAACTTGGGTCGCCGACAGCCTCGGACATGGCCTTGTCATCAACGAGATTCGAAAGCCCGTCGGAGCATACCAGAATCGTATCGCCCAGCGTGAGGCGCAGGGCAAAAAGGTCGACATCGATGCCCTCACGAGTGCCGACAGCGCGGGTGATCAGGTTCTTTAGCGAATGGTTGCGGGCTTCTTCTGCCGAGATAAAACCGTTGCGCACTTGCTCCGCCACAAGAGAATGGTCGTCCGTGAGCTGGTTAATGCCTTTCCCTTGAGGCGCCAGATAAATGCGGCTGTCTCCGACTTGGGCCAGGTATGCGCAGTCGCCGTGCACAACAAGCGAGGAGAGAGTCGTCCCCATGCCCTGGTAATCTGCATTGCCTTCCGCCTCCTCGAAGACGCAACGATTAGCGTGCTCGAGGGCCAAACGCAGGCGTAGTGGGAGCGGCCCATGGGCATTCATATAGTAGGCGTCCGCCAAGGCGCTCAGAGCAAGACCGCTGGCAAACTCGCCGGCGCTGGCGCCGCCCATCCCGTCTGCAACTGCGAACAGAAATCCCCACGAGCCGGCTATGGCATCATCCTCGGGAGCGCAGATAAGACACCGATCCTCGTTGTGGGTGCGTTTCTTTCCCACATCGGAAAGCAGGTGCGCCTCGAGGTAAGGGCCCGACCAATGAAACTCAAAATTACCG
>CAZBQH010000367.1:0-11039 GCA_964493915.1 uncultured Nitrospiraceae bacterium | reverse complement strand
GCCGTCCTTCAGTATAAGGTGGAATCCTCCTGCCGCGTTGCACGTCTCAGGAACAGCGCTGTTCTGGGGAAGGAAGGCAACCTTCTTGTCCTTCGAGATGAGGACCGCATCCCAATCCCCGTGAGGCTCCGAATAGCGGTCCCCCCGCGACACCGAGAGGCCGACGACATCCTGGGGCTGCCGTTCCTCCATCACCACAGGGCTGAATGGCGACGCATTGATCGCCACTTGGCAGTCAAACTCCTCGAGAAACGTGCTCGGCGTGCGGCTGTCGGTTTCGCCGGGTCTGTCGCCGTTGGACGGCGTCACAATGAAGTCGACGCCGCGGTCCTGCAAATCGATACGTACTGCGTATACGGCAAGCGGGTCGGGGGCCGTGCGGATGGCCGACGTCAACTCCACTCCCTGAAATAAAGCCGTCCACTCGAGGGGGGACTCCTCACAGGCCCAACTGCCGGCCGCTGCCGCCGCAAGAACTGCGAACAAGATGAAGCGGCCGCGCCAATTGGTCGTCCAACGCATCCGTCTCATGCTCGCCATCGCTTTTCTCCTCTTTCGCAAACGAGTGCATCCGTTGTTCCCCGTAGGGGCCATCCTGCGCTTCCACTGCCCCATCGTGCAGTTACGACGGCGATCCTGGATAAAGACGCGCCAATACCGCAGCTTAACGCCGTTGGCGCAAAGGCTTCAAACGCGATAGGACGCTTCGCCGCAAACGCAGCGCCTCAAACAGACCGTTGAACAAGGAATAAGTTCCATTGTTCAACGTTTTGCCTTATGTAGAGGCCAAACCATAGAATGTTTGTCCATAGGCTCCGCGCTGCTCACTAAAAGTTATGAAATCATCGCATACCAGCCAAGAAGGCCCACAAAACGCTAAGAACCCTGCCCTACGTGCTGGAACGACGCTCGCACTCGCAGTGGTTGTGCTCATATCCGGCGGCGCCGTCATGGTCTACGAGTTCATCGCCGTCCGCTTCCTTCAACGGCACTTCGGCGGAACGCTGGACGTCTGGGCCGCAGAAATCGCTGTGTGCATGGGCGGCCTTGCAGCCGGTTACGCCGTCGGGGGCTATCTGGCCGACCGTCTTAAGTCCTGGGGCGTCCTGGGCCTTGTCTTGATGCTGGCCGGCATCGCCGCCACCGGCATGGAACCCATCGCAGACGCCTTGGGCAACACATTGATCAACCTCGAACCGGCCTGGTGGCATCCTCTTGTAGCCGCCGGCGCCTGCTCGTTTCTTCCCCTTCTAGCTCTGGGAACGGTTATGCCCCAAGCGGTCCGGCTTCATGTAACACAACTCGGCAAGGTGGGTATCTCGGCCGGTTGGATCGCCGCCCTATCCACTTGCGGCAGCATAGTCGGCGTGCTGCTCACAGGAATGATCTTCATGGTCCGTTACGGCGTTCGCGAAACCCTATGGGGCGTATCGGCCCTCGTATTCACCGTCGGCGCAGTTTCGTTGGCCGCCTCCTGGATTGCCGCCCGGCGGCGCACCATCGACAAGGCGGCCGTCAAGTCCCTTGTCCTCCTGTTGGCCCTTATTATCACGCGTTCCGCAACTCCCGCACCAAGAGAACGGATCATCTACGAACGGTATACCGCTTACCACCACATTCTTGTCGAAGACGAGGGCGACAAACGCATTTTGTGGTTCGATAACGCCCCTCAAAGCACCATGTCCAAACGGGCCCCCGCCGACGGCGCCTTCGAATACACGGACTTCTTCCACATGCCCATGGTGTTGAATCCAACCATCCAGTCGGTGTTGTTCGTGGGATTGGGCGGGGGCTCGGGCCCAAAAGCCTTCCTGCGCGACTACGTCCAGCAAATGGGCCGGGACCTCCGCATCGAGGCCGTCGAGATCGATCCCGAAGTTGTCCGCATCGCCCACGCCTACTTTGCCGTCCCCCAAGTCCCCCAACTCCGCATAGCCGTCGCCGACGGACGCCTCTATCTGCGCCGCGCCACAAACAAGTACGGCGCCATCATCATGGACGCTTACGGGTCCAGTCCCTATGGGGCATACTTGCCTTACCACCTCGCGACCCGGGAGTTCTTCCAGATCGCCAAAGACCGTCTCGTCGACGGCGGCTGTCTGGTCTACAACTGCATCGGTGAGCTTGGCGGAAAAAACGACTACGTCATCCGTACGATGAAAGCCACCTTGACCGAAGCCTTCAAGCAGGTCTACGTTTTCCGGGCAAAGACCAGTGTAAACACCGTCTTCGTCGCTATACATTTCGAAAATGATGCATCCACCGAGACAGGAAACTCCTGGCCGGACGGTCCGTGGCGTCAACATCCGCTCGACGGACCGGCCCTCAGCACTCTGGCTGCCACGCTCCTCAGCCAAGGCAAAATCACGCAGCCCATCCTCGTTCAGCGCATGCTCCAGTTCTCCCCCGCACACGGCAGGCCGCTCCCCGGCAAGGTTATGACCGACAACTATGCCCCCACCGATGTCTCGGGACAGTTCTGGGGCGGCCGCCGCTGAGACGCCGCTTCTCGCGCAACACACCGACATTTCCTGCCTTACGTTTGCGCTCCCCGCGACTCGCTCTTCTCCTCCGCTTTCTCTCGTTCCGGGCGCCCACGCATGGCGCCGCGCAACATTTCGCGGCGGGACCTCAAAATCAGACCAAGTCCCGCCAACAGCAGAGGCACCGATACCAAACCAGGCAGATACGATTCGCCCGCCGGCTGAAACTGAGCCGGATTCCCAGAGTCGTAAGCGACTTTGACATCGAAAGAAGGAGCTTCAGGTTGCCTTAGACCGAATCGCCCATGATACTGCTTGCGGTAGATCACGCCCGAGGGTGCTTCATACCGCAGGGTGTAGTTGCCCGTCGCCAGGCGCACGGCTTCCCCAATCGCGCGCTCCCCCGCAAAGTCCAGCTCCAGCTTCCTTGCCAATCCCGCATAATGCGCTACCGCGAGACCCAGAAAGACGCATACCATCCCCCCTGCAAGCCGCACCAGACCACGCGCGAAAGAACGGGGCTTCTCAGCTTGTTGCCGCCTGAAGGGTCTTTTTGACATGAGCTACGTCGCGTTCGAGAACGGCAATGCGCTCTCCACCTTTTTGGTAATGGCCCAGCGACTCGTCCTCGATGCAGATATCGCCGTCGTATTCCGTCGCCGCCAGCATCTTCAAAACCACCAGGTGGTTAATGTCGCCTTCGTCGAGCGGCGAAACGTATGTGCCGTATTCCCATCCCGCCTCGCGCACAACCTCCCGCTTCTCCTCGGGATACTTGATATTCTTCAAATGGGTGTGCTTTGTATAAGGGGCGAGAATGGCCAAGATGCCATAGACTTCCGAAAGCGGATAACCGCGCCAATAGAAGTTGCCGGTGTCCAACGTCGATCCAAGCCGATCGGAACCCACCGCGTTGTAGACGTTCAATTGAAACGCCAGGTTATTGCCTTGGAACCCGTGGTTCTCGATGCCCATCGCCACATCCAGGCCGGCGGTCCGATCGAGGGCGCCCCCCAACCCCTCTGAAAAAAGCTGGACCCGCTCGAGAAACGTCAACTCCCGTTCCCGGCGCATAGCGCTGTCAATGCGGATAACCGGCATCCCCATGATGTGGGCCAGCTCTATCGCGCGGGCAATCCATGCAATATTGGATTCCTTATCCCCCGCGCTGAAATCGCATGCCGTCAGAAAACAACAAGGCCGGATCCCAAGGCCCTCGAGATGCTTCCTATACGCTTCCGCATCCGCGTCTTTCTCGATGCTCACCTGTTCCATCGAGTCCATAGCCAGTACCTTGAAATCCCTCCCCAGGGCAATCTCCGCCGCATCAACGCCCAAGCGCTTAAATCCCTCGGCGGGACTCTTGAAACCCGCCTCTGCAGTCATCACATCACGAAGCGATACATACATCAGACTTCCTTTCTCGAAACAGACCCCCTCTTCGAGTTCCACGCCCGTCCGCTAGTTCATAAAGCATAGTCCGTCCCGCCTAACAGGTCAATCGACCAACGCAGAAACGTGCACGTGACCCGCAGCCGGGAAACGGGCCTGTCCCCGCCTGCCGGAGGGCTCAGACTTTCAAAGCGCCCGTGGTAATCCCGCGCAGGAACGTTCGCGTCGTGAAGGCAAAAAGAACGATCAAGGGAATCGCGGCGATCGTGTAACCGGCAAACATCTCCCCGTAGCGTGAGCCATACTGCCCCGCAAAACTGAACAACCCCACAGGCAAAACGAACCAACGGGCGTCGTTAAGCGTGACGTATGGCCAAACAAACCCGTTCCACGTAGCCAGCACATCCATGATGACAACAACGCCCAGAATAGGTTTCGACAAAGGCACGACAATGGTCCGCATAACGCGCAAGTGGCCTGCACCGTCCACCGTAGCCGAATCAAACAAGTCCCGCGGAATCATCTCAAAAAAGCTCCGCAGCAGAAAAATGGCAAGGACCTGCCCTCCGGCCATGTACGGGAGTATAAGGACAGCCGGCGTGTTGAGCAGCTCCAGCGCGCTGACCACCTCATAAGCAGGCACCAGTGTCAGCACGGCCGGCACCATCATCACCCCGAGGATCATGAAGAACAATACCTGCTTCAGGGGAAAGACGAAACGGGCAAAGATATAACCGGAGATGCATCCGAGCGTGACCACCCCCAACGCTGTCGTCGCGCTGACAAGTACGCTGTTCAGAATGTAACGGTGAATGACAAGGAATGCAGATGCATAGTTGTCCCAGTGCAGCGGCGTGGTGATACCCCAAAAACTATGGTAGAACTGCGGGATGCTCTTAATCGACGTAATGAGCATGAACACGAAGGGATAGAAGGTCAACACCGCAAACACAACCATAGTGGCGTGGATGGCCCCTGCCCGGCTGACCCTGCTCCGCCAGAAGTTGATCATGACACCTCCGCCCCGCTGCGGATGTACTTCATGTTGAGAATGGTCACGCCGAGCATCAAGAGGAACAGCAGCAGACCGATAGCGCACGCGTACCCCATGCGGTTAAACGAGAATCCGTTCAGATACATCCAGTATCCCGGCAACATCGATTCGTAACCCGGTCCGCCTTTGGTCAGGATCATGGGCAGCTCAAATTGTTGCATCACTTGGATAATAGACAAGATAGCGAGAAGCTTGATCTGGCCCGTCGCCAACGGCAACTCGATATGGAAGAACCGCTGCAACGACGATGCGCCGTCAATTTCGGCCGCTTCGATGACGCTCTCGGAAATGTTCGATAGACCCGCATAGTAAATGAGGAGATTAAACCCCCAGACAAAGGGAAACCCGATCATGATAATGGCCCAGATGGTTGTACGCGGATCGTCGAGCCAGCCGGTAGTCCAATGGCCGACTCCCAGACTTTGCAGACCCATCGTGAGAAGGCCCGCGTCGCTGTAAATATAGCCCCAAAGCAGGATGTTGACCATGCCAGGCACCACCATGGGTATGACAAACAACACCCGGTAGAAATAGCGCCACCCTTCCTTGCGCAGCCTGAAAATCAACACGGCAACAATCAACGGCACGAACAGCTTGGCCGTCAACGAAACAGACAGCATGTAGAGAAGGTTGCGGAATCCTTTGAGCAACGCTTCATCATGCAGCATACGACGGAAATTGGACAGGCCGGTAAACTGCGACACGCCGCCCACGTCCCATTCATAGAACGCCCCGGTCAGCGCAATAATAATCGGGATATAGCTGAAAACAGCCAACAACAGAAACGTCGGCAACAACCCCAGGTAGACCAGCGTCAGATGCCTTGGTCTCATGGCGCCGGTTCCGTATCCGAACCACCACCCGCCCTCACCGGGAAAAGCTTGGGTTCATACGGCACGCCGAGACGCTCCGCAGCAGCCTGCGCCTTCTCGTCGGGAGGCCCTACATAGGCCCACTGATACCGTCGGATCATCCGGTCCGCCGCTTCGTTGAAATACACCCCCATTCTCTCCATGAACGCGTCCAGGGTCAGGCCATAACCCAGATAGAGATGGATCATCCGCATGTGAACGTCGTTGAAATCATGGTCAAGGGAATAGATCCACTTCACTGAACAATAGCGCCGTTTTACTATCTCCGCAAACGGCTGAAGACTCTCAACCATCCTAGCGCCCTCAATATTCGGGATGAACATGCCCGCCTCATTGACCACCTTCTCGCAGTTCTCCGGTTTCGTCAGGAACATCATGAAATCGATGACCCGCTCGAGCTTGCCTTCCTTGTTCATGGCGCTGTTGGTCACATGGTATTGCATGGCCCCGCCCCCCATGACGCTCGGGTCGACGCCCGAACCGAACGGCGAGCTTGCCTTCGTAACCGTCGGCGGATAGAAGACATCCCACTCGAAATCCACCAACGGGTCGTGGTTCATCCGCCGCAGAAACCACGACCCGTCCCAGATCATCGGCGCCCGTTCCGTCACGAACAAACGCCACAGGTCGCTATGGGACAGGTCCTTCTGCCAATACCGTCGCCACTCACGCAGGAGACGCCAGCTCTCCGCATACAGCGGGTCGTCGGGCACAAACCAACCCCGTTTGATGTTCCAACACAACTCCTGCGGCATCAAGTAGCCCCGCATATAGGCTTCCTCATCGGGCGACCCCTTAAGGTAGTCAAGCTCCTCGAGAATAGGATAATAAAACTGGTCAAAAAGAAGGTCCGGCCCCCAATCCTGGCCGCACTCTTTCAAGTAAGCGAGGAAAGGAATGTAGCCTTCGTCCTCGAGCTTCTGTTGGATGTCGAGAAACTCCGCCCATGTCTGCGGGACATTAATACCCACTTTCCGGAAGATGTCCTTGTTGTAAAAGATCGCCAGCTCGCACATGTCGTACGGAATGCAGTAAAGCTGGCCGTCGGGTCCCCGGCGGGACAAAGTGAAGGCCTTGTGAGCAAAGGTGTCTAGCCATCGATCATTGCCCGGTACATAGGGATTCGGCTGCTCAAGGTAGGGCTCGAAACTGATCCACCACCCTTTTCCAATGTCCGGCCACACAGCCTCCGTATTGAGCGCCACAATCTCCGGCGCGACCCCCCCAAGGAGCTGGGTACGCAACCACTCCCCTTCCGAGCCGCCCGCCACTACCGCCTGCACTGGAAATTCGATGGTCACGTCGGGATGCGTCGCCTCGTATTCGTCAGCCAATAGCCGCATCTGTTTGATATATGGCCCGAAACCGCCGGGCCGCCCCCCAGGATGGTAAACGCCTGCCAGCATCCGGATCCGGTATTCCCGGCCGGGGTTGAGCGACTTGCCATAGTCGTTCGGGTTGTGCCAACGCCAATCTTCCCGGCCTTCCAGGTCCGCTCGCTTCTCCGGCCCTCCCGGCGCTGGAACGGAAGGCGTGCAACCCGCTGCAAGCATTGCGGCACACACCATCCACAGGATGGAGCATAGGCCAGTCCAAGGGACGTGAATAGAGCACCGCGGCTGCTTGCGGGGATCTGTCAAGGTGGTCATCTACCGTGTTTCCGTGGTCATCCGCTGCCTAGAGCAGGTCTCGCGATCTTATCGTCTGCGCTTGGGCGATGGCAAACGGCCCACGTAGTCGTGTCAAGACCCGTTAGAAATGTCACATGCCATAACTCATCAGAAATGTCATGTTTTTGCTATGGGTAATTTGGGTTAGAATGGTTGTGCCTGCGCGGAGGATAGGGATAAGCTGGAGAGCGCCCTGAGCACCGACGCAGGCCGAGAAACAGCGCTGTCTCGGCTTCAAAAACTGCGAAAGGTCTTCGCCATGGCTTGTCTCCTTCTCCTTACCCATGCTTTTCTGACGGGCGCCGCGCCCCACGCATCGTTCGCGTGGTCCATGGCCCAACTTCACCAAACACTCGACTTCAACCGCCCTGACCTCGCGGTGGTCCGCGACGCCTTCGAAACCGCAGACCCGCACGCCGCCGCCCAGGCGCTGCTGGACCATTTCCGCGAACGCACCCGCCCCGCATTCTACTTCAGCCAGGACACCATCACCTCCATCGCCGAGGCCGCGCGCCGGGACTTCCCCGAGGAGGTGGACGCAACCATGGCCCGCGCCGATCGCACCGTCGAACACGCATTTCCATCAACCTGCGCCCCGACCATCGTCGAGTGGATCTCCTTACCGCAGGAAATCCCCTGGACGAATCCGCCTCGCGGCGGCAAAGACCTCGAAGACACGTTGGCACGCTCGCTGTTTTGGGTCGACCTCGGCCTCGCTTACGCCTACACAGGCGACGCGCACTATGCCCAAGCATTCGCAGATCAACTCGAATCATGGCTTGACCACGTCCCGCTCCCAGCAACCACAGACGCCAACCGCGGGACAGTGTGGTGGACCACGCTCAATGCCGGCCTGCGCTGCGAGAGTTGGCCCTGGGCCTATTACTTGTTCCTCAACTCGCCCGCCATCACGCCCGAACTCCATGCCCGAATGCTGGCCGTTCTTGCAGAACATGCCCTGCTCCTGCACCAGTACCACGCTTCCACAGGTTCAAACTGGGCCTCGATGGAGATGCGCGGCCTCTTAAATCTGGGCATCCTGTTCTCCGAATTCAAAGAGAGCGCCGTTTGGCGCGACTATGCCCGCGATACCTTGCTGAAGTGCCTCAAGGAACAGGTCCGGCCGGACGGTGTGCAGATCGAGCAAAGCCCCAGCTACCACAATGTCTGCCTCATGGTCTTTGCACAGGCAATGCATCTCGCCCGCCTCAACGACGTACGGTTTCCAGAAGCGTTGCAGAATACCCTCGCCAAAATGGCAACCTTCACCCTGTGGTCGCTGGACCCCCAAGGGCTCCTCGTCGCCCTCAGCGACACAGACCGCGACAACAGCGGCCGCCAAGCCTTAGCCACGGCAGCCCTCCTGGGCATCGAAGGCCCTTGGCGATCGCAGGCAAAGCTTGAGCCGCAGCACTACTGGCTCTTCGGTCCAGAGGCTTGCACTGTTCTGAAAGATCCAGTCCCCGCACCCCCAGACACCCTGCGCGTGTTCCCCGACGCCGGCTACGTGTTCATGCGGTCCGACTGGACCCCGGCAGCGCGCTATGCCGCCTTTGACTGCGGCCCCCACGGAGGACCTCACGGCCACTTGGACCTCCTCAACCTCGAAATCCACGGCTATGGCGCAATGCTTGTCGCCGATCCGGGCCGCTACGGCTATTTCCAAGCCGGCGGCAAGCGGCCCGAGATCGCCACACCGGTCCACAACACCATCTCGTTGGACGACGCATCGTACACACCCTCTGAAACGGCGCCCGACCAGGAATACGAGCTCGTGGCGGCCGAACAACGCGATGGATGGACCCATGTCTATGGACGGCACCGCGCCTACGCGCATCTGGCCGGCGCGCCGACCGTCGAGCGGCGCGTCTGGTTCGACGGGCAAAGCCTTTGGCTGGTTCTCGACACCGTTCAATCCGGGCAGGTGCACGACATCCAAACAACATGGCAATTCGCGGGCGAGGGCGCAACACCCCTCGGAAAGGCCGGCGTGCTAATGCGTTACGCCTCCGGACCGGCGGTCGCCATTGCGGCGGCCTCTTCGCCTGAAGGCGCCCTTGCCATCGAAAGCAGCCGCATCCACCGCGTCTACGCCACACAGGAACCTGCCGACCGGACCGTACTTCGACTTCAAGCTGCGAACGCCCACACGGCAACGCTGATCTGCGCGCTGCCGCCTGGCACAGCGGCCCCCTCCCTTCGAGTAAACCTGCGCACCGAAAACGGGGCCTTCCCCGTCACAGTTGAGGTTGCCGAAGAAGGCAAAAGCTTCGCCGTAACTGCGACCCGGGACGGCTGGTCAATCAGCAACAACGCAGAAACGCAGGCCTCGAACTAAGAGCGCTCCGCGGACGCTTGCCGCGCCCGCATTCATCGTCGTCGTCGGCCCTGTCACTCAGACCGCTCCGGCTTACAGAACGCACCGGTGGCCACGTCTGACTACCCTTTACAGCACGTGTTTTCGGTACGCTGGAACACCATTCCTTCCGTGCCCGCGAACCCTTCGTCGCAGAGAAAGATGGGTACTTGCGCGCATATTTCTGCACAGTCTTGCACGTGTATGACCTTCCAAAGCCTTAACTCGTCACAATTATGATAAGAAACTTTAAAAAACCTTGACAAATAGCTATGAAATCCCTTAGTATGGGTGTGCTTTCAAGATAGGGGGCGAGGAACCGAGTCGCTCCGGCCCCGAAAGGTCGGGCGCAACGAAAAGGAGATGGAGATATGAACAGACGTGCAAAGGGGTTTACCCTGATCGAACTGCTCGTCGTCATCGCTATCATCGGCATTCTGGCAAGCATCCTTTTGCCAGCTCTGTCGCGCGCGCGCGAAGCAGCCCGAAGGGCCTCGTGCGCGAACAACCTCAAGCAATTCGGTCTCATATTCAAGATGTTTGCGAGCGAAAGCAAGGGGGGCCTTTTCCCGCCCGGCCAGAACTGGCGGAACATCGCCTGGTGGCTTGTGCAGATGGGCATTGGCGCAGATTCCCTCTACCCGGATTACTGGACCGATCCCGCCATCGCTATCTGTCCGTCTGACCCCCGCGCCGTCAGCAGCAACCCTCTGGGCCTGTCGGGGGTCTTTCCTCCGGAATACTTCGAAGTGCCCATAGACCTGACAGCCGCTGTGCAGGGCGTGAAGTCCGGCGTTCCGGAGGACCCGAACGGCGATGCCGCTAAGGCCTGTATCGCCGGGATGCTCTCCAATCCAACCTCATATATCTACGTGCCCTATGCGGTGAGAACCGCCAGCCAGATGATGGACATGTTCTGGATAACCACAAACTTCCTTTCATTCTGGCAGACGGCATATCCCGGCCAGGAACCGCCAGGCTTCCTCTTGCTGGCGCTTCCGTATTACGAGAACAACGGGGTGCTGTTCGAGGCGATCAACTGCCCGCTGAAATGGGGCGGCCTGTTCCGGCACCACGTATGGGGCATTGAAGACATTACCAGCGTTGCCACAGTGGCCCACCAGCTATACAGCACACGGACTGACGACGATGGCTCGCCGCTGCCCTCAAGCTACCACCGTCTCAAAGAGGGAATCGAACGCTTCTTCATCA
>CAZBQH010000366.1:0-12656 GCA_964493915.1 uncultured Nitrospiraceae bacterium | reverse complement strand
ACTGCTGCGAGGTCATCTTCAAGTTGTACAGGGTAAAGCCCTGACCTCGAATGGTGCTGTGCACGTCATAGGCATAGGCGGGATCTTCGGCGACAACGTAGCTGTTGAGGGGGGTGGATGTAGCAAGAACAGCGCAGCCCGTAAGCACAAGTGCAGTAACCACAGATAGGACCGCAGGATAACTCGCCATGCGCCACTTTGACATCGTCGATTGTCTCCTTCTTCTTATTCCTACGCCCTGAGCCGACACATCCGGAGGAATTGCGGCCCCTGGAAGACCTCTCTCATTGACCGCATCCGGATCGCCGGACGCCGCCTCGACGTCTGGGCCCTGAGTACGCTCGAGGTGGTTTCCATAGACCTTCAAGATTATCATACGCGCACGCGACGCCCCGGGCCAGTTCACGGCGTGGTTCGGCGATTGTGACGGCTTCGCAGTCTTGATTCTCAGCGCAATTGCGGAGATGAACTGTCTGCCCCATGTAACCCACGCCCGCGAAGCCTGCTTCCGGTTTCGCCATAGCTGGATGTTTTCCTCTGGTAGCCATTGGAATCAGGGCCACATGCTAGGATTTTGCAGCCGTTGCGTCAACTCGAGCCGGAAAAGACCCCGTTGTTTTTACGATGGCGTTTCTTCGGGACTACTATGTAACCTCAGAAGGTGTAAACGAAGATGCCCGTTTTTTTCATGCTCATCACTGTTCTCGGGGCCACCCGTGTCTGGACGGTTCCCGCGGACGTATCCATTATGCCGCAGGCAGAAAAACGAGAGCGCGGCGAGCCGCAGGTGCGGCTCTACACTGGCCGGGGGGAGTTGGAGGCTTTCCAGATAGCCATCGAGGCGGGGCGCCACGGGCTCGAGGGCGTCGAGCTGGTGCCTGAGCCGCTCGATAAGGAGATTGGTCCGCCCGATGCTTGGCTCGTAGGTTATGCCGAAGCCGGGAACAGCGGAATGGAACCAAGGGGCGCGCTTCAGCCTGATCCCTTGCTGCCGCTTCGCCCGTTCGATGTGCCCGCGCGCCAAACACGCGCTATATGGGTGCGCTATCGCGTGCCGGCAGAGGCCTCGCCAGGCATCCACCGGGGCAGTGTGACGGTTCGGCGAGGGAAACGGTGGCGCCAGAAAGTGGAAGTCACCATCGAAGTCTTTGACCTTGAGTTGAAGACGCCCCCCGTTTTGCGGACTGCCTTTTTGCTCGATACGGACGCCGTGATAGATCTATGTGCACCCAAGGACCTTTCGCTCGAGGCTTGGCGGCCGTTCTATGACAGTCTTGCGCCTCAATACACGGGGCTGACCATTTGGAGCCGTAACGACGCGGCGCCTGTGCGCATGGGCAGGCAAGCAGAGCTGGAGCGGTTTAAGGAGCACCTTGAGTACATCTTCAATTCAGACGGGCCTTCTACAATAGACATTGGCATTCCGCAGGCTTGTATTGCTGCCCCTGAAACGCCCCAACACGGCGGCGGCCCGGATCCTCTGGGCATGTATCTGACCGGCATGGCGGACTGGTTAGCTGATCACGGCCGGCTGGAAACGGCATACGTAGAGCCTATGCCGATGAGCCCTCGGGAAACGTGGAATGAGACGCAGGCCTCCTACGTCCGCGTCGGCGCTTTAGAACCCCGTATGAAACGGTTGTTCGTCGGCGCTCTCCACCCCTATTTCGAGGACGTCGTCGACATCTGGGCCGTATCGCTTGAGAACAGCATACCTATGGCTCGGCAGCGTCTCATCCACGGATTGTCCCTTACGATGGATACGACTACGCACCCAGCCGCGGCAACCGTTTCCTCAATCGGACCGTTTCCTTTCGAGCCTCCCTACAAAAGCCGGGGAGAGGACGCTTGCGACGGGAGCGTCTTCACCGCATGGTGCTCGGGCGGGCCGCCCACGGATCGGTCGCCGGAGCGGCTGCGGCTGGATTTCGACACGCCAGTCTATGCAGAAAAGATCGTCTTGTACTGGCTGGCAGGTCGTGAGGCGATGGACATCCGAGTGCGCACGGCGTTTAACGGGACGGTCTTCTCACCAGCGACGGTGAGATGGGACCATCGCTTGGCGGGACCAGGCGGAATGCTGAGTCGGTCGGAGGGACAGCTTAAGGTTGCGAAAACGCTCTTGGCGGTAGAGTTTGAGTTTCGATCCAGCGCTGCGGGGCGCCCGTTGGCACTTGCCGAGGCGCGTATTGGCGATGATTTGGATGATGCCGCATCAAAAAGAATTGCCCCCAAAGAGCTGTGGCTGCATGTCACCCCAGGCGGGTTCCCTTCACTTGGCTTGTGGGGACGTCCCATCGAGGCGCGATCGATCGGGTGGGTATGCTGGGACAATGGTATGACCGGACTCAAGGGCGGCAGCCTCAACACGTGGCCGACATCCTGGAAAGAGTATATGAAAGAGCTCCCCCTCGTTTGGCGCGGCGCGGAACGCGGGCAAGACTATCTTTACTACCCCAGCCCGAACGGTTTCCTGCCCTCGATACGGTCAGAACTGCTGCGCGAGGGGATCGAGGACTATGGTTGCTTTGCAGCGCTTGCCGAGGCGGTGCAGAAAGGGGAGGCGCCTGCGAGCAAAGGGCGTCCCTTGCAAGGCGGCTTTGCCATTTCTTTGGAACCATCGGATGAAGAATTGGCCGCTATCGGCGAGGAAATCTTGACCCGGCGCGTGGCGATAGGACGGCTGCTGACCCAGGCAGCGAAGGAGCGTGGCAGATGAGGACAAGATGGATGGTTTCCCTGGTTCTTGCGGGAGGGTTCCTGTGCTCGGGGGCGCGGTCTTCGACGGAAGTCCGTGTTTTGACATACAACATCCACCACGGCGAAGGACGTGACGGCAGGATCGACCTGGATCGCATTGTCAACGTCATTTGTTCCGTTTCGCCCGACATCGTCTGTTTACAGGAAGTAGACCGCAACATGAAACGCACGGGGGGCCTTGATATGCCTTCCATTCTGTCCCGGAAGCTCGATATGTGGGCGGCTTTCGGCCCCAATCTCCATCAGGACGGGGGCCAGTATGGGAATCTGACCCTGACTCGCTACGAAATCCTCTGGCAGCGCAATATCACGCTCCCATGTCCTGAAGGAACCGAACAGCGGGGCTGTCTGACCGCGGGTATGTATGTGGCAGGCCAAGAACTCGAAGTGATGAACACCCATCTGGCTCTGGAGCAGAACGTGCGCAAAGACCAGGCAAGCGTCTTGACAGCCCATGTAAGCGGGAGACCGACGATTCTCGCAGGAGACATGAACGAAGAAACAGATGAACCCGCTCTGCGGATTCTGCGTTCTGTTTTCATGGACACTTGGAACTGGCGTCAGGGAACCATCGCTCATACTTTCCGGCGCGGGGGAGAGGGCTCGCGTATTGATTTTGTTCTGGCGTCAAGGAAGCTGAATGTAATATCATGCCGCGTCGTTTCGGCGGGGGAGGCGGAAATGGCATCCGATCACTTGCCTTATCTCGCGGTGCTCGAGCTGGGGGCGTTGTCCGAATCGGCCGCGGACCGCGGCGTATACGATCAGGGGGATGAACGGATAGAAGATGCGCTCATAGGGAAGGAGTAAGAATGGCGACCAAGAAGCTGAAGGTTGGACTTATAGGCGCCGGGGCGATTGCCGACGCTTGTCACCTGCCGGCGTGGCAGGAGCTCGAGGGCGAGGGGCGGGTCGAACTGATCGGGGTATGCGATCTCATCAAAGATCGCGCGGAACGGGCAAAGGAGAAATACGGCGCCAGAAAGGCCTATCTCGACTACAAAAAGATGTTGAGCGAAGTGCAATACGACATTATCGACGTGTGCACGCAGAACAGGCCGCACTGTCTGGTTTCAGTGGCAGCTCTCAAGTCCGGCGCCCATGTGCTGGTCGAGAAACCCATGGCCATGAACACCCGGGAAGCGCAGCAGATGATTCAGGCCGCCAACAAAGTCAAGAAGAAGCTTATGGTGGCCCAGCATATGCGCTTCGAAGCGGCAAATGAAAAGCTAAAAGAGGTGGTTGAAAGCGGCGCTCTTGGCGAGATCTATACCTCGAAGGCGGTGTATCTGCGTAAGCGGGGAATTCCCGGTTGGGGAAAGTTCCATATCAGGAAAGAGTCGCTCGGCGGGCCGCTTATCGATATCGGTGTTCATGTGATGGACCTTTGTGTCTGGCTTATGGGCAATCCAAAACCTGTTGCCGCATCGGGAATGACCTGGCGCAAGTTTGGAGATCGCGCCGATCTATGCAACAGCAGTTGGGGTCAGACCTACCCCCCCAAGGAGTTCGACGTCGAGGACTATGCCACGGCCCTGGTCCGATTCCAGAAAGGCATTACTATGATGGTCGAGGTGTCTTGGGCCGCCAACATCGCCGAAGAAGTGCATGGCGTCACGGTTTTGGGCGACAAGGCCGGCATTGGGACCAATCCGTTAGGTGTCTTCGGCTATGAAAACAATGCCTTGACCCGGAACACTTTCGACTGGTTACCGAAACAAGAGGGCCACCGGATGGAAATTCGGCACTTTGCGGAGTGCGTCGAGAAGAACCTGCCTGTGCGTGTGAAACCTACGGAATCTCTTGATATCCAGAAAATCATTGATGCCGTTTACGAATCAGCCAGGAGAAAACGGGAAGTGGAGATCAAGTAGAAGCGAAGGCTTGGCGCTGGGCCGAGCGGTTCTGGTTCCCTTTTTTATTCACCAGCTAGGAGCGTTGCCACCGAGGTTGCCCAGCAGTTCCGGCAAGTCAACCGTGAGCTTATTCTGCGCAAGGAAACGTGTGACGCCCGCTTGATCGAGTGCTTTGCGGCTGGGCTCGACCGTCCCAAAGATAAAAATCGGGAGATTATCGGGTATATCCGGGTCGGCGCGCAGCATTGCACTGGTGTCAAGCCCGCTGAAGACAGCTAAGGCGTCTTCCAGAAAAACAAACGCGGGTTTTTCCGACAAAACCAATGCATAGGCCTCGGGCCCATTCGAGGCGAGGATGACCTTGTGTCCGTCGGCCTCGAGGGCCCGAGTCAAGGCTTGGACAGCAGCTTCATCGACGCCCGACACCAGTATTGTGCTCATAACTGCTCCATTCTTGGAGGGCATTGTAGGCCATGAAAGGCTTCGGCTCAACACGGCGTCAGGGTCATTTCCCTGGCACCTCGCGATTTATCCATGATCCATGCACACGCCGGGCGCCTTGACTTGACGCTGTGGCACTCCTAGAATGGTGAAAAATGTCGAAGATGCCAGTTCGTCAGGTGGGAAGTCTATTGGCGCTGATGCCCCTTGGATCACGCTGGTAGGGGGAAGGGACATGCTGCACGTCTTCTGTATGCTGTCGATAGCTTTTGCTTTCATGTCATCAAGTCTAGCGGCGGCTCCCGAACCTGAAGGTCAAGCCATGTCAGAGGTTTCAGGGGCTTACAACGCAGGAAGTGCACTCTCCGGCAACGGCCCGCGTCGGCAGGAGGAACAGGAGCAGTCCGCTTCATCTGTGCAGGCGCCGGTGGAACAACAGGATGGCGACGAGATTGTTCTGACAACGGGCAAGACGCTAGGTCACGTGCAGGTCTTGCGTACAACACCAAGCGGCTATGTCGTGCAACTCATCAAAGGTGTTACGCTGGATGTGCCGCGAGCAATGGTGATGCGGGTCAATTACGACGAGAGGGAGCCGGAGGGAACGGCCGACGCCCCAGTCAAGGTTGCGCAGCAGACAGAACACGAGATGCTTCAAGGGCAGAAGTTGGCGCCCGATGTGGCCCGCAAACTCTTTACGCCGATCGAGGCGCCGCCGCTCCAGTGCGACAATCAGGATTTTGTCAAGGTGATTCGGGAACTGGGGCGGAAAATGGGCGTAAGGATAACGATTGACTCGTACGTCCTGAACATACCCCTGAAGGATCGTTTGTGGACCTATCATGCGGAGGCGGGGAAGAACCTCATGACGATCCTCCGGGATGACCTCCTGAAAGAATTCCCCGCAATCGAGCTCGTTTTCGATTACGATAACATCCGCATCACAACGCGCAAAGCCCAAGAAGCCAAAGCAGAGACCCGAGCCGGCCCGACAGAGAGATCCTTCGATACGCCTTCCGCTCAGTAACTAAAGACTCAGCCTTCCAACAGGCCCGGTCTTCTCCGGACCATCGACTGAGCGAGGCCACGGAGCTCACGCCGACCAGTCGTCAGGACGTTGTACGTCTGTTTCGGGGAGTTCGTGGGCGTTTCCAAAGCCAAGGTCTTCTTCGACGTCAAGCTCCGGCTCTTCGTCCTCGTCTGCAAGGTCTTCCTCATCAACGGAGACATCGTCGGAGTTTCCCTCTGTTTCCTCATCTACTTGGTTTTCAGTCTCTTCGACGTCTTCTTCCTCGGCGCCTTCCTCGGCTTCCGACGTCTCGTCTTGTTCTATCTCAAGGTTGGCGTGCGCGACAGGTGTTACAGGGGTGCGTTTCGGCGACCGTTTGAGAGTCGGTTTACGCGTTGTTGCTTTAACCTCAAGCTGCGTGATAGGTACAAGGTCGACGTCCTCGGCGTGATCCTTGGGCGACCATTGATCGCGAGGGCACTTGTACCCTGCTTTCTCGGCGCCCCATTCGGTGAACTTTCGCCCGCAGACAGGACATTGATACTTCACAGTCATAGCCAAAACCTCATTCTATACTATATAGCTAGTTAATTCATATATCTTCTTCGGCGGACGAATTATACCACAAAAACAAGAGGAATAAAATAGGATGAGGCACGCGGATCTCGACCACTTAACGCATTGTCCTGCAATGGCTTACGAAGCACCTACGAGTGCAGAGCGGGAGTCTTTCGTAGGGATGCTGCAAGAGCCGTCAGCAAGAATGCAATCGCTAGATTCAGCCAACCGAGATAGGACGACCCGATGAAATCTGCCCATATCTGGGAGGCCGATACGGCCAGATAGTCGCAGTAGCCCAGCCCTCCAGGCATACTGCGAGCGATCAGAAGAGGCAGGTCAACCATCGACAGAAAAGTGACGCCGCCAGCCACGATTACAGCCAGAAAACCGGCGCAGGCGAGGGCGGCTTCCCGACAGGAGCGACGTTCCTTTTCAATCAGGGCTGCGATCGTCAAACGCTGTTCTATGCGGGCCTCAAGACCCTTTGGGACAGGGCGCATGGCTTCGCTGGCCAAGGCGGAATCGATTAGGACGTCTAGGTCATGAAAAAAGGCCGGTTTCATCGCCTGAAAGCTCCTTTTCGACAATTTCGCGAAGCTGCTTGCGAGCACGGTGCATCCACGTCTTGAGCGTGCCAACAGGGATGCTCATAACTTCAGCGATCTCGTCGTAGGACAACTCGTTGAGATAGTACAAGGTTACAACGGTGGCGTAGCGGTCGGGCAGTTTGGTCACGCAGCGCCGGATGATTTCGTAGATGTCCGTTGGTTGGATATCCGTTTCACCGGCCAGGTGTTCGTAAGCCGGACTGAAAGCAACTTCATTGCGTTTTTTACGTCGGCTTAACTCGGACAAGCAGACGCTGCAAGTTACACGATACATCCAGGTAGAGAATCCACAATCGCCGCGAAAACCTCTCAAAAGGCGATAGGCCTTGAGGAATGCTTCCTGAACCATGTCCTCGGCAAGGGAAGCATCCCGCATAAAGCGGTATGCAAGATTGTAGACCACGCGCTGATGGCGGCGAACAAGCTGTGAGAAAGCATCGACCTGGCCGGCCTTAGCCCGTTTGACCAACTCGAGGTCCGTGGATTCGCCAGACGTTTCTGCAGCAAGGACATAGGGCGGTATTGCTGTTGCCGCGCTTGTCATCAACCGCTCCTTTTGATCCAGATATTGCCGTTCAGAGTGCTAGCCCGCAAATCGGCGCCGCCTTGCCCAATCGTTCCTTCGAGCAGGCGGCGGCGCCGGACGCTGTCCCCTGTGCTCAGGGGAAAATCCGAGCGGACCTCGCCGTAGGCCGTTTCTGCATAAACCCTGGCAGAAGCATCCTCAGGCATTTCGAGTGTAATGGGGCCGTTGTGAGCCGTCAAATCACAGGAAACGACGTCTGGCGTCAAACGGGCTTCGATAAGTCCGTTCGTCGTACGGGCGGTCAGGGAACCTTGTCTGATGTGGGCATACACATTCCCGTTCACGGTCGTGAGATGGCTTTCGCCGCCTGCTATAAGGCGTATCCGTCCATTCGTCGTCTGAGCGTTTACGGGACCCTGGGGGCTGTTTATGATGATGTCCGTATTTCCCCCCAGGACTTTCACCTGTCCACAGCCTCGTGCAACGTAAAGGTTGCCGCTTGCGTTCTCGACCTCGAGGTTGACGCCCTCAGGCATTGTGATCCGGTAATCGACAAGGAGATCGAGTTCGTCGGGACGTTGTCCGGGCTCCGTTGTAACCTCGAGAAGGCCATCTGCAGACTGGTGTACGTGAAACAGTTCTGCGGCATACTGCTCGGCAATCTCTCGTGCGCCGGAAATGCGCGTGTAGATCTGGACATCGGCAGCGGCTTCAACGGCGTCAACGCTGTCCGTACGGACGAAGACAAATCCTTCTGCGTTTTTCAGACGTAGCGTTTTCACCCCATCCCAGGTAAACGACCGCTGTTGGCGGACTTCCGGCCTTCCCACAACACGAGGCAGACGAGGAGCGATCAGACCCACAGAGACAACCAAAACGACCATGGCAATAAGACCGGCCGTTGTCAGACTCCGGATCCACGCGCTCGTCCTCGTTTTCATCATGTTTTTGGACCTTCGACAGGTTCTACAGGTTTCACATGGCAGGCCGCCATGAAACCACCGCGTCATACCGGGGGTCAAATGCTTTGGAATGAGATGATTATGAACGCTTTGCTCATCATATTGCCGTTTTTGTTGGTTGTGGGCGCCTTGGCCTATGGGCTGTTGCGGGCGCTGATCCAGCTTTGGGCCAATCACCGGGTAAAGGTCGTGTTGCTGGAACGGGCCGAGCAGTATCCGCAGTTGCTCGAATCGCCCGACGCGTTGCGCACGTTGCTGACAGGACTGTCGACCAATGCGGGGGCGTATTCACGTCTCGACTATGCACTTACGGGCGTCTTTCTTATGGTTATTGGATTGGTGTGCATCGCAATGGGGCGCTTGGCGCGTGTAGGCGTTCTCGCCGTGGGGACTTACCTCGGGGGCGTCATTTGCGTCGGCCTAGGGATGGTCCTTACGGTGTTAGGTCTGGTTATTCGACGTCTTGCTCGAGCGCATCCAGGCGGCGCCGAGGCGACTACAAGAAACCACCATCCAGTGTAAAACAGTTTGTCCCTTTGCTTTCTTGCCTTTGACTTTCGCGTAGCCCCCTCTTAGACTCTCGGTAGAATGACCATCGCACAGCGGGCGGAGCGGCCGTGTTTACAGAAAGGGAACTCAGGCAGAAGGCGCGCGGGTTGCACTTTCTTCCTGCGGCGCCGGGCATGCCGGCGCAAGCCTTGGCCACTGCCGTGTCGTCGACATCCCTCAACACCGTCGCCGCCTGTTTTCTGTCCGATCCGGCTTTAGCCGCTGCTGGATTTCGCGAGGCAAGACTTCAACGGCGGCCCGGACCCCTCCGTCATATCGAGGATGTATTGCTCGCTCTCGACATCGAAGGGCTGCGCCGTACCCTTTTCAACATGGTGAACTCATCAGTTAGTTCCTCGCCCCTCGAGCAGTCCGAAGGTCTGCGCGAAATCCGTCGGCATTCCCTGCTGTGCGCCATCTGTGCGGAACGCATTGCAACACGAACCGGTCTGGTCGACTCGATGGAGGCGTTTACAGCCGGCCTTCTCCACGACATGGGCAAACTCGCTCTCAGTGTTTTCATGCCGGACGCGTGGAGCAAACTGCCGAGCGCGTCGCACGGCTCCGAGGCGTCGAGCATAGAGGCTGAAGTGGAGACAATCGGCATTTCGCACACAGTTGCAGGAAGGTGGCTAGCACAAGACTGGGGTTTTCCAGAGGATCTGCAGGTTGTCATCTGGGCTCATCATCTCCCCGCAAATGCCCTCAGCGAAGGACGGTTCCCCACCGCCCTCCTCGATACGACTGCGCTCGCCAACCTGCTCGCCCACGGTCTTACGTATGAACGCAGCAAGACGCTGCGAGAACGGGCGGACCGGCTCGACCTGGATGAAGGCTTTGTCTGCGGCATCCATCAAGAGGCGGAACGTGTGGTCAAGTCAAGGGAGCAAAGCCTGCATGTCGATACGGGGCAGGGGCTATTTGAGCTCCGCGCTTTACGGGAAGCGGGGGAGTATTTTGCCGGGCGGCATAGACAGCTGTTGGAAGAAAACGCTCAACTTCGCTTCGAGGCCCATTGGCGCCGTATCTTAACCGGAATGACAGCGGGCGCCGATCCGGCGCAAAGCCTCGACGAGATTGCTGCAAGGTCTTGCGAGGCCCTGCGGGAAGCCTTTTCGGCGCCGTCGGGGTGTTGTGCGCTGTGGACAGCCCCCAACGGAGGCGCCGCTATCTACAGAGCTTGGCATTCGGTCGAAGGCCCCGTCGTTGGGCCGGAGGAAGCAGAACGAAGCACGGCCCTGACCTTGCTGAAGGGCGACGCTGGGCCAGAATCGTCTCTTGACATGCTGATTGGGTGCATGCAGGCCGCTGGCGCGCCTTCCAGCGTACTTCCGGGGCCGGCGTCGGTTCAGGGTCTTATGACGGCCCCAATTCGCGACGGCGAGCGCGCGTGGGGCTTTATCGCTGTCCAGAGCTCTTGCTCTGCATTCAGCACGGAACAGAACGAAGCATTGAGCGCGTTTGCCCAGGCCGTTTCAGTGCTTGTGTCGCGTCGGGAGCGCGAAGAGCGCCGTCTGAGTCAGTTGGAACAGCTTGGCTGCACCCTCCGCCGACAGGACGCCAAACGCAGCGCCTGGATTGAGGCGGAGCGCTTGGCAGCTCAACGCGCAGTGGCGATTCGGGCCAACGAGGTGCTTTCCCTTCCCCTGCATGAAGCTGCCAGCCAGATTGACGTATTCCTTAGCAGCGAACAGAAAGGCGATGCATCCGGTGCGCTGGGCAAGGTTCGTGAAAACCTGGCCAAAGGGATGCAAGTTCTTGAACGCTTGCAGAGCGTCTGCCCGGACAGCCCGGAAATGGAGCCGAGCTTGGTTAACTTTGCGCTTCACCGAGTCGTAGCGGACACCGTCAATGCGAGGCAGCATGTGCGCATCGACCTGGCGACGCATTACGGCGAAGGGCTCCCGCGCGTCTTGCTCGATCGCCGCCGGATGGAAGAAGCCCTGCGAAACCTGGTTGATAATGCGATCGAGGCCATGGGAAACGAAGGGGGGACGCTTTCCGTCGAAACGGTTCACGAGCCGGATCGGAATGCTGTCAAGATTACCGTCGCCGATACAGGGCCCGGTATGCCGCCCGAAGTTAAGGAAAGGTTGTTCGATCCGTTCTTCACCACCAAACAGAGTCAGGGACACCTTGGTCTGGGGCTGGCGATCGTCCGTGCGGTGGTCGAAACGCACAGAGGGACAATCGAGGTGGAAAGCCAACCGGGGCGAGGCGCCAGGTTTGCCATTTTGCTCCCTTCGATTGACGTCAAAGGAGCAACGGCAACAACGGCAATGCAGAAACAGCCGGTGAACCAGGATAAAATGCCGGCAGTCCTCCTGGTCGAGGAGGATGAGGGACTTGCCGAGGTGCTCGCGCAAGCACTTCGGGCCCAGCACTACAGCGTCGACACGGCCGCACTTGAATCGGAAGCTCTTCGTATACTGCGATCCAGACCCATTGACCTTATTGTCATCGATGTCGAGACGTCGGAAAACGATGGGGTCGCGATATTGCGAAACTTGAGGCAGCATGCTCCGGCCACGCCTGTCATTGCCGCCAAAGAATGGCGTGCGGGAGAAGAAACCGAGGACGCGCTCGAAATCGGGACCTGCACTTGCATTGAGAAACCCATCGAGATTAACCACTTGATCGAAGAGACGGAAAAAGCTCTCCTGGCATCGAAGAAAGATGATGCTGCCCAGCAAGCTGGAAACGGTTAGAACCAGCCTTCGGTCGTTCTCAGGGTTGCGCAATCTGCTCCCGACTGATTAGACTCGCGCCTATGTACCCAGATCACTCCCATATGACATGGCGTGAAGTCGCCTTCCAAGGCCTGATTCTTGTGGCGCTCCTGGCATGCGTGTTTCCTAGTGCTTTTTTCCGAGGGGAGACGCTCGTGCCAGGCAGTATCCTTTACGAGGTGCCGCCATGGCGCCACTACGCAGACCCGGAAACTGAGGAACGCACTGACCGTCTCTTGCTCGACACGATTACCGCAATTGACACGTACTACGTCCTCTCGGCCCGATCACTCGAGCAGGGCGAATGGCCTCTCTGGAATCACCTTGAGCTGGGCGGGCTCCCCTTGATGGCCAATTTCCAGACGGCGGCCTTCTATGTTCCAAGGCTGTTGCATGCGGTAATAGATCCCCATGTGGCGACGACGCTCTATGTATCGCTCAAACTGTGGCTCTGCGGGATAACCGCATATCTGTGTGCACGGGCAATAGGGCTGTCGGTTGCGTCCGCCCGGTTTATGTCGATCGCCTGGATGCTTGGAGGCTACAACCTACTTTGGTGCTACTGGCCTTTGCCGGACGTAAGCGTGTGGCTGCCGGTCCTCTTTATGGGGGTGGAGTTCTTGCTTAGAGCGCAGTACCGGCGGGGATTCTTCGT
>CAZBQH010000365.1:0-7517 GCA_964493915.1 uncultured Nitrospiraceae bacterium | reverse complement strand
GTGACGGTTCCAGTCATGGCCGTCGAGGGCGGCGGGACGCTAACGGGCTGGCTGTGGGATGCCCTCGAGCCTTGGGACGGCAATGAACCTCTTCCTATGGCCGAATTCGCGTCGCCCAATTTCCTGGAAGGCCAAAGAAACCACTTAATGGCTGTTTTTGTGCCCAACACGTCCGGCTGGACCCAGCCCAACGAACGCATCGCGACGAAACCTTATGAGCTCGGGGCTTCCCAGAAGCTCGTTGTCAAGGGCCATCTTTTTGCCGCCGCTGCTACGCGCGTGACGGACGCGGTGCCAATGTGGCTGCGAATTTACGGCAGGCCCCAGCTTGTGCACCTCGTGAAGCCCCTCGAACAATTTCTTGACGACCTCATCCAGGGATGGGCAGAGACCTGTTACGATACCGAGGCAGACGGGTTCGTGAACCACTGGCGCATGGGCCAGCAACCCGCCCCGTCTCCCGACATTAAAGGGCGCATTCTCGTTCATTACCTTGAAAGCGGCGACGAAAGATGGATTAACCGGTGCAATATCCCCGCCGATACGCAGCTCCACCGCCTGCTCGGTCCTCTGACTGAGCAGTTGGACGGGATGAACGTCTCCCAGCAGATCGCGTCGCAACTGCCCGACGGCGCCTGGCCCTTCATCTCGACGCCTGAAGTGCGCCGCAAGTGCCTCGAATTCACGAACGGCAAGCGCAACAACCTCGGAGAGCCGGGGACGACCAACAGCGGCGTAATCGCGGAAAAGGCGAGGCCTGTGCTCGCCTACGCCCTCGCCACAGGAGACCCGGACGCTGTCCAGTCGGGTCTAAAAGCACTCGAGGCTCTCGACCGGTTCAGCGTACCTTTGGGGGCGCAGACTTGGGAAGTGTCTCTGGAAGCGCCGGATGTTTACGCCAGCGCCCTGGTTATTGACTGTTACCGCATGGGCTATGAATTGACCGGCGACCAGGCCTACCTCGAAAAAGCCCGTTTCTGGGGCTATACGGGGCTGCCGTTCCTTTACGCCTACCAGGTCCCCGGGACAGGCCCCGGCGCGCAGTGCTTTGTCCCCTCGGACCCGCTGACCGAGGGCGAGGACCCCTTCGAGGATTGGCATGAGGCATCCGAAGTGTTTCAGGATCCAGCCCGCCAAATCACGCCGTATGGTACGATTCCAGTGTTTGGCACGTCGTTTTACGTGGTTTCATGGTTTGGCAACCTGGTTCAATGGTGCGGCTTGCGGTACGCCGACGCGCTCTACGGGCTGCTGCAGCATGCCCGGGACGATCTCTTGCAGCATGCGGCCGACGGGATACTTTACAGCGGCTGCCATCAGACGCTCGACAAGGGGCCTATGGTGGGGCTCTTGCCAGACTCCTGGCACATCCTCACAAATGACATCTGGCCGGCGTACATCGGCCCGAGCGTGGTCGAGGCGCCGTTGCGCAAGAAACTGAATGCGCCGTCCTATACGGAGGCGCACGCCTACGTTGCGCGAAACCGCGGCGAGACGCGCCACGTGAATTCGCGCGGTGTGCTTCACGCCCTCGCGCTCGACGACAGGTCGCTTACCTGGACTGAGCAATATCCCAAAGACCAGAGTTGTGAAACTGTAATCTTCTGTCCTGCGGCTCCGGAAAGCGTAACGTCTGAAGGCCGCAACATTGCTGAAGCCGCCGACATGAGCGCGGTGGATGAGGGATGGAATTACATCTCGGGCAAAAACCAGTTGTTCCTGCGGGTCAAGCATCCTGCACAGATGCAGAAGGTGCACGTCCGTTTCTGACCGGAGAAAACAATGTCTGTGTCGCCTAGGAGCTTCGCCGGAGGCATCGTGGTAAGACGAGCTTTCCAGCTGAAAAACCCTGTCCCGGGCGCTCGACGGGCAATCTGAGGAGGTCGCCGCCATGTTTCACACCAACTCACGGGTACTTGGATGGTCCTGTGTGTTGCTTTGTCTTGTATTGACGCCGGTGCAAGCGTTTGCCGCGGCCCTTGCATACGAGTTCAACACAGACGGGGACCCCGAGGGATGGACGCCGTGGCACAGCGTAGGACCGTTCACCGTCTCCGGGGGCGTGCTTCACACCGCGATCACAGGTTCCGACCCTTACTTTGGCAGCGCCTCGTTTGCCCTCGACGCATCTGAGAACACCTACGTGCTCATCCGCATGAAAATGACCGTCGCGGGCACGAACCAGATCTTCTGGACAACCAATGTGGACGGCACAATGGACGAGCCCAAGAGCCAAGTCTTCTCTTCAGGGAAGGCGGGCGAGTTTTGTCTCTACGCGATCGACTTGAGCAGCCATGAGCGCTGGCAAGACACCATCACCCGTTTGCGCATTGATCCGCCCTCGAGCGCCACATCAGGCGAGGTCGAGGTAGACTTCGTACGCATCGGGACCTTTGCAGACGTGCCGCCTATCCTCGCCATAGACGGCTTCACAACGACCGATCAGGTCCTTCAATCAGTAGGCCAGCCCCTCGAGATCGTTGCCGCCGTCAGCAACAGCGGCGGGCAGGCCGCAAACAATGTCGAGGCGACCCTCGACCTGCCGGACGGTTTCGTATTCGACGGATCGACTGCTACGCAAACCCTTGCATCACTGGGGCCGAGCAGTCAGTGGGACGTGAGCTGGACGGTGCGGGCCGACAATCCGGCCGCAGGCACGGCAGCCCTGACTATCGCTGCAGACGCAGGGGGCGCTCCCACCGCAACAAACCGCCTGTATGCCATCGACCCGTTGACGCTCGATGCATGGACGCCGCCTGGCGGAGTGGCCGCCGCCGTGCAAGTCGGAGAGACCATCTGGCTTGGCAACGACAGGTTGCGCATCGGTTTTGCAAAGACCGGCCTCGGCTACGGTGCAATGGTCTACGACGTGAACAAGGGCGCCGACTGGCAGCGCATGGCGCTAAGCCCGTCTTTCAGCTACCTCGTAACAGAGCACGCCGGCGCGACGGGCCGCCAAGCGGTCTATCTTCCCTCTGTCGCCATTGAATCGGCCGGTCCCGATACGGCCGGGGTTTTGTTCAGCGGAAGCGTCCTCGACCCCGGCGGCCACGCGTGGGATCTGGCGCTCCGTTTTGAGCTCGCGCGCGGCGACGACGCCGTCGAGACGGTCTACGAAGCAACAACCAGCACGGCCGAAATGCTCAAGGACTTCGAAGGGCCGCTTCTCTATGTCGGGGCAGGCCATTTCGGCGCGGCCAAGGATGAAGGCATTTTCCCGGGCCTCGAGTGGCTTGTGGGGGAGGAGGTCTCATCGAGTACGCTCGACATCACAACGGCTGAGCACGTCCGCTACGTGCCCCATCCTCACAAAGTAACCGTCCCCTGGATGGCGGTCGCCGCCGAAGGCGCTGCGGTGGGCCTGATGTGGGACACGCTGACGCCATGGCACGGTTCTGAAGCCAAGCCTTCAGCCGTCTACGCTGTGCCCGACCGGTTTGAAGGCAAGGACGCGAGCTTGATGGGGCTTTTCGTGCCTACCGTTCCGGATTACGTGAACGAAAACGAACGCGAGGCCGCCCGGCCCTATCTCCTTAATGCAGGCGAGACCCTTACGCTTGCGTGCCGGATTGTCCTGGCATATCCCGCGGACAGCCCTTTGGCGATTCAGGACCGGTGGTACGCGCGGCATGGCGAGCCCGCGCCGAATCCCTATCCCCGCGGCGATATCCAAAGCGAGCTGCAATTCACCGTTCACTCCTTCATGGAGCCGCTGTGGATTCCGGACGAACAGCAATGGAACATCTACCTGGACGGCGGTTCATACTTCAACGCTCAGGGCCGGCCTGTCTCGTTCATGCAGGCCCTCGAACTTGGCGCACGGTACGTTGACGATCCGGATCTGGCAGCCGCGTACCGGGCGCGTTACGACGAGGCGCTCGCCGCAGGCGCCGGCACTTACAGTATGCCGTTGCCCTTCTACGTGGGAGACCCGGCGGACGCCATGTACGCATTCCGGGGACCCATGCAGACTATCATCGACGCCCAGTGGGAAGACGGCTCGTGGCGATTTGACGCCGCCCAGCCGATCCCCGTCGCACCGGAGCTGACCGGCCACTTCCTCGGTCCCGACAACGCGGCGGAGGTAGGTATATCCGGTCAAAACGCGCTCAACCTCGCCATGTACGCCCGGATTACCGGGGACAAAGTAAGCCGCAGGCAAGCAGATGCGGCGCTCGAGTTCATGAAGCAGTTCGTTGTGCCCCGGGCGGCCCAAGTATGGGAAGTGCCTGTCCACACGCCTGACGTCCTCGCCTCGGCCAAGGCCTCGGAAGCGTTTCTCGAGGGCTACCTTGCCACAGGCCGGGCCGACTATCTGAGCGAGGCCGTCCGCTGGGCGCGAACAGGTCTCCCATTCATCTATACCTGGCAGTCAGGCGATTTTGACTGGATGCTCTACGGATCGATCCCCGTCATGGGTGCGTCCATGTACACCGGCTCGTGGTTCGGACGTCTTGTACAATGGAACGGTCTCGAATACGCCCACGCCCTGCTGCGTCTGGCGCCCTACGACGACTCGTACGATTGGGAAACCCTCGGCACGGGCATCCTCGTCAGCGGAATGTACCAGCAGGAAACACTCCCGGAATGGCAAGGCACGTACCGCGACTTTTACGACACGCGCACAGGCAGCAGCGGCGGCCCGCTGATCAATCCGTCGTTGCATATGGACGGCATCTACAACCGCCTCGGCTGGGACGCCGTTCCCCGAACGTTGAACCTCGATCTCGAGGGCGTGCGCGTGGCGGTCACAGGCGGGGCGGCCGTCAAACCCAACACCGGCAAGCAAGGCGCTGCCCTTACGTTCGCCTTAGGGTATCTGAGCGGCGAAGCCACTTACACGCTCGTCGCAGGGATCACCCGGCCCAGCACGGTCACCCTCGACGGCGCCGCTATCGACGAAACAACTGACCTGAGCGACGCCGACATGGGCTGGTATTACAACATGCAGACAGCCTGTGCTGTGGTGAAGGTCTTCCATGATGCGCTCCCGGCCGTTATCACTGTTGAGGGCGTCCATCCGCGCATCGTCGAGATCCTGCCCGACGTGCGCGACGCGATACGCTTCTATTTCAACGAAACCGGCGATTTCGAGGGCTGGATCCCCGTAAACGACATCGGCGACGAACAGGTAACCGGCGGCGTGTTTCGCGGCGTCTCGTTAACGGGCGATCCTTACGCCTACCGAGCCAACCTCGCCGTCCCGGCCGGCGCCGTGGATCAGATCTACATCCGTATGCTGGGCACGGCGGGGTCGAGCGCCCAGTTCTTCTACACCACCGCCGATGACCCGGTCTTTGATGAAAACAAGGTGGTTAACTTCCCAATCAACACTGACGGCCAATACCACACTTACGTCCTCGACATGAGCGCCGAGCCGAACTGGGCCGGCAAGGATGTCGTTGCCATCCGCATCGATCCTGCCACGGCGGAGGGGTCGGACTTCGCCATCGACTATGTCGTGGGCGGCACGGGCAATGATTATGACGGCGACGGCATCCCGAACGAAACCGACGGCTTT
This sequence comes from uncultured Nitrospiraceae bacterium, assembly GCA_964493915.1. GTDB lineage: Bacteria > Hydrogenedentota > Hydrogenedentia > Hydrogenedentales > SLHB01 > CAZBQH01. Next base: position 1,996 of record CAZBQH010000365.1, on the reverse strand, counting down.
GACGATTGCGACAACAACGGCGCCCCTAATTTCATGGACGAAGACGCAGACGGCGACGGCATCCCCGACGCCGTCGAGGGAACCGTGGATACAGACGGCGATGGAACGCCCGATCATGAGGACGCCGATTCGGATGGAGACGGCATCCCCGATGCGGAAGAGGGCGTCGCCGACGTGGACGGCGATGGATTGATGAACTACGTAGACCTTGACTCTGATGGGGACGGCGTATCGGATGAGCTTGAGCGTACGTTTGGGAGCGACCCTTACGATCCATCAAGCGTTTCCGCGGCTCTGCCGCTTGGCGGGATAGCACTGGCCATGCTGGGGTTCGCGCTCGCTTGTGCAGGAACAGCTGCACTCAGACAAAGAGGCGCGCTCCAGCGCGCAGACGGGCATGAAAACCGTTGATACATCTATGGTGAGGGAAGTCTGGTCAACAGCACCGCGTTGAGCGCCAGCATATCCGAGGAGGAGATTTGGGAACGGATTGCGGAGATTAAGAAGCTCGAGAGGGCCGATTTCCAGATTTCCTTGGCCGGGCAATGGCGCTGGCCCACGAACTCTCGATTCCTAACAACTTCAGTGCGCTGTTGCCGAAATTGGACCCGATATGAACAGATGACCCGTGTGGAACGGGCAGGTTACCTGGCCTCGCGTTTCGGGCAAAGCCTGCGCACGAAGGGGCTGCGCTGGGCAATCCGCCGCGCCTGGGAGCGCATCCACCGGCAGTAGAGGCATATACCCCTATTCAGATCCGCCGCGTCCGTACTGCGGCTCCTGCCCGGGCATCGGCCTCGCCTTCGCGCCAGCCCTTGCGGTGTTGGTGCAAGTGGAGCAAACGAAGCCCAAACAGGCCCAGACCCACGCGCACGGAGCCATACTTCTTGACGCCCAGCCACATGGCGTGACGCGCCTGCTGCTTGCACTCGCTGAGCCGGAACCGGGGCCAATACAGTGGGTTGACGTCCCAAGCGTCGCCGGGCATCCAGCGGCTGCCCGCCACTGGTATGGCCTCGGGGCCGAGATAACGGTAGGTAACATAACTCGAGCCGTGGCCATACCGTCGCATGGTGCGCAGAAAGTCGATCAGGCTCTCGCGATACTCGTGGACGACAACGGCCGCCGGCTCGAAGGCGAAGCGCCAACCCCTTCGCCAGAGCTTGATGCACACCCCGACGTCCTCGCCGCCGGCGTGGGGCAACTCCTCGTCAAATCCGCCCACCTCGAGCAAAGGCCCGCGCAGAAAGCAGCAATTGCACGAGGCAAGATAAAGCAGATGCGGATGCGGATCGAGCACCCCGTACTCGGTGTAATACCGAGACAGCAGTCCTTCCGGCCTGAGGGGCTTCACCCTGCCGCCCACGCCCGCAATGCGGGCCTCCGGATCGATTCGCGCAGTCAAGGCTGCCAGCCACCCCGGGTCGACGATGCAGTCTGCATCCACAAACGCCACAAGCTCGCCCCGCGCCTCTCGCGCCCCTTTGTTGCGCGCCTTAGCGGGGCCGTCGTTTACCGGCATTCGGATGTAGCGTTTTGCAAATGGGGCCGTGATCCCGGCCCACATTTCCAGAACCGCCTGTGTTTCATCCGGGGAACAGTCGTCGATGACGATCACTTCAAAGGGAGGGGCGCCTTCGAGTTTGTCCAGTGAATTCAACAGGCGGCGGAGCCGGCCCGCCTGCCGATAGGTCGGAACGATAACGGAAACCTTGACTTCCGGCGCATTGTTCATCGTCAGGGCAGAGTCCTGAGCATCCGCCTTGTGGGAGAACTTCCAGCGATCCCCTTCACTACAGTCTGTAAACACCTCCCGATCGGGAAACGGCGCTGTCCACTCGTCTCGCAGGCCAGCGGCTTTTTAGAGCGCCCACTCCTGGTCCTCAGGTTCGACGACCTTCTCTTGATCCTTAATGCAGTGCCGGGGATCGTCGGCGACTGGCTCGTCGGTGATAGGCGTTGCTTCTTCCGTGCCGAAAAGGTCCGCGTAATCGCC
>CAZBQH010000364.1:0-12292 GCA_964493915.1 uncultured Nitrospiraceae bacterium | reverse complement strand
CGGCGGGAATATGGTGTCTCGAGACTCGGGGTGTTTGGTTCGACGGGGCGCGGCGAGGCAGCCGAGACGAGCGACCTGGACGTGATCGTCGAGATGGATAACCCGACTTTTGACCGGTACATGGACCTAAAGTTCGAGCTCGAGGACCATTTCGGTGTCGAGGTGGATCTGGTCTTGGCAGGCACGGTGAAGGACCGACTACGTCCTGTGATCGAGCGGGAAACCGTCTATGTTTAGAGACTAGCGGCAACACGTCGACGACATCCTCGCGGCGATCGGCAAGGTGCGGCTTTACGTTAGAGACATGGGCTACACCGCGTTCGCATCTGATGAAAAGACGCAGGACGCCGTACTCCGTAACCTCGAGGTCATTGGCGAAGCGGCACGCGCCTTGCCAGAGGCCATCCGTGACCGCGCGCCCAATGTCGAATGGCGGAAGATCATCGCGTTTCGCAACGTGCTGGTTCACGAGTATTTTGGGGTGGACCTGCGAATTATCTGGGACGTGGTGGAGAACAAGCTCGACGTGCTCGAAAAGGCGTGCGAGGATCTGCTCAAGCACAGCGAATGAAGCGTGCCGGGCCAGGCATGCCAGAGCAGACATGAGGGGGACAAGGGGGAACTGATGCGCATCCCATATGTGATAGACAACCGCGACCACAAACTGGCGGATGTCTTGAACTTCATTCTCGGGGAATACGCCGGGCGGTCGCTCGATATCGCTACGGGATACTTCACGGTAGGCGGGTTCAATTTGCTGCGGGAAGGCCTGGGGCAGTTGTCGAGTTTCCGCCTCCTGCTAGGCGCCGAACCCGATTCGGGCGAAGCGTTGGGTCTACGGCCCAGAGCGCAACAGCTTCACGGGCTTCTGACACGCGATCTCGAACGCCTGCCCTATGACGAGAAGACCCTGAGAGCCGTCGAGGCTTTGATCGCCTACCTGCGGCGGAACAGCGTGGCGGTGCGGCTGTTTGGGAAGGGCTTCCTGCACGCGAAATGCTATCTGTTCTATGCGGACCGTCCAGCCGCAGGGGTCTACGATCGGTTCAAGCCCGTGGCAGGCATCGTCGGGTCGTCGAACTTCACCTACCCGGGCCTGGCCACAAACCGCGAACTCAACCTGGCACACAAGACGGTGCTCGACCGGGAGGAGGCACTCGACAAGGAGGCCCGCCGTGCGGTCTCGATGCTGCTCCAGGAGGATATGGCGCCGGGGGCTGCGGGCGAGGCCCCTGAACGGCCAGGTGCGGCGCTGGCGGAGAAGAGCGAGGTCGGCGCGCGCGCCATTCTGGATCTTGAGCAGTGGTACCAGACGCAATGGGAGCAGGGAGAGGACTTCAAGGATGACCTGATCGCGATCCTGGACGCGTCGAAGTTTGGCGAGAACGAGTATACGCCTTTCGAAGTGTACATGAAGGCGCTCTATGCGTATCTCCGCGAAGATTTGGCCGCAGAGGAGCAGCCCGCAACGCGATCCGTGGTGGATTTGGCGGAGTTTCAGGAAGATGCCGTCAAAAAGGCGCGGCGAATCCTGATGACGCACAACGGCGTCATGGTGGCGGACTCCGTAGGCCTCGGTAAGACATGGATCGGCAAGAAACTTCTCGAGGACTACGCTTACCACATGCGGCTAAAGGCTGTCGTGGTGTGCCCGGCCTCGTTGCGGCAAATGTGGGAGAGTGAACTGCACAATGCCACCATCGCGGCGGAAGTGCTTTCGCAGGAGGTAATGGGCTGGGAGAGTTTCGACCCAGGTGAATACCAGGACGCGGACGTCGTGCTGATAGACGAGTCGCACAACTTTCGCAACCCGAACGCGGCGCGCTATGAGAACATGGAGCGGCTCATCGGCGGGAATCGGGGCCGGGGGCGTGAGGGGCAGCGGAAGAAGGTGATATTGTTAACCGCGACGCCTATCAACAATGATTTGCTTGACCTATATCAACAGCTCCGGCTGATCACACAGAACGACCGTGCGTATTTCGCCTCGTGCGGGGTCGGCGACCTGCACAAGTACTTCCTGCGCGCCAGGCGGGCCTCGCACGCGAGCACCGCCGAAGGTGCGATTGGGCTGTTCAACCTGCTCGAAGAGATCGTCATCAGGCGGACGCGTCCGTTTATCAAAAAAGCCTACCCTGACGCGACCATCCGTGGCGAGAGGATTCACTTCCCGCAACGTAAGCTCAAGACCGTCGGCTACGACCTCGAGGCCACGTATGGCGGCATTTATGATGAGGTCGTTTCCGGTATCGAGCGCCTCCACCTCGCCCCCTACAATCTGGAGGCATACTTGAAAGAGGGCGTGCAAGCCAATGAGATGGAGGCCGGGCGGCAACAGGCTTTGGTCGGCATTTTTAAGAGCCGGTACCTGAAACGGTTTGAGTCGAGTATTCAAGCCTTCCGCATCAGCGTGCGCAGGGCGCTGGCCTTCCAGAAAACGTTTGAGGCCTATCTCCTCGATGGCAAGCTAATGCGGAGCAGAGATTTCCACCGGGGTCTCCGTTACCTCGAACGGGAAGATGAAGAGGACGACGCGACTCCGCGTTCCTTGGCGGAGGATTTGGACGAGAATGAAGATGCGCGGCACACGCTCGAGTCCATGGAAAGCATCGACACCGCCCGCTACAGCCTTCGGAAGATTCACGAGGCCGTCGAGTCGGATGTGACGGTACTGAAAGGGCTGTGGGACAAGGTCAAGGACATCAAGCCGCACGACGATGCGAAGCTGCAACGGCTCAAGAGCCTCCTCCGGGACGAGCTTATGGGGCGTAAGGTCCTTATCTTCACATATTATAAGGATACGGCGCGGTATCTTTTCCGTGAGCTTGGGGACCCGCGCAATCCCGATGCAGTTGCTCTCCGCGAGTGCCTCGGCGGGGTAACCATTCGCCGAATGGACGGGGGCTCGGACCCCAAAGAGCGTGCGAAGCTGGTGCGCGCCTTCGCGCCGGAGTCGAACGGGGCCTCTGACCTGCAAGGTACCGATCGAGAGATCGATATCCTGATCTCGACGGATGTCTTAAGCGAGGGGCAGAATCTGCAGGACTGTGGAACCCTTGTCAACTTCGACCTTCACTGGAATCCCACACGTATGGTTCAAAGAGCAGGCCGCGTCGACCGCATTGGGTCCAGGTTTGACGTGCTTTGGCTATACAACATGTTCCCGGACGCGGGCCTTGAAAGACTGCTTCGGTTGGTCGAACGGCTGAACCAGCGGATTAGCGACATCGATAGGCTTGGATTCCTCGACGCAAGCGTTCTGGGCGAGGCGGTGCACCCTCAGAACTTCAACACATTGCGCCGGATCAAGGACGAGGACGGTTCGGTCATCGAGGAAGAGGAAGAGTTCATCGAGCTGGCGAGCAGCGAGTTTCTGGCCCAACAGCTCCGGGCCTTCATCGAAGCGAACGGCAAGGAAAGTCTCGATTCCTTGCCCGATGGAATCCACTCAGGGCTTGTGAAGCAAGGTTCCAAAGGCGCTTTTTTCTACTTCCAAGGACGCCCGCAAAATGCTGAGACGATGCATTTTTGGCGATACTACGACCTTAAGACCAACAACATCATCGACAACCGTTACCTAATAGCGAACCTGATACAGTGTCAGAAAGACACAAAGCGCGTCGTTGAGGCGGAGACGTTTAGGGGCGTGTTTGAACTGCAGGAGTATGTGATCGAGAACATTCTCCAAACGTTTCGGCAGCAACAAGCCTTCGAGGCAGCGCCGCGAACTACGGACCCGGTTCAGCAGACGGTGACCACTACTATACGTGGGTTTCTAAACCACCCCGAGGTGACGCGACCTGAGGCCATGCACGCCATGCGATTTCTGCGTGAACCGCTCATGGGCGTCCAGATCAAAGCGCTCCGCCAGGCATATACCGAATTCACGTCCTCGAACGACATCCTAACGCTTCTGGGTGTTATAGAGGACCTTGAGTCCGAAGCAGGCGGATTAGAGGCAGAAGCCCCGCAAAACCGGACCGGTACATGCAGCCTCGCCCATGACGACCTCCAGCTTATCTGCTTCGATTTCCTGTCGGGCGGGTGATGCCATGAATTGGGGTAAACGGATCGCGGTACAGTGCGGGTATGTGCGAGGCGGAGCGGATTGTACGAGAGTGCAGGACAGGGCTTTCAGGGTATCCCCACGGACAGCCGTCCGTGTGGTACGGGCGGGGCAATTCAGGCTGTCGCTGAATACAACTACTTCTACTAAAGCTCAATTCGTTCAGGACATGCAAGTGGAGGGCTTAGCGGGCGGATACGCAGAACCAGTATCTGCCGTCGTCGGCTCTATTCAAGGCAACGTGGCTTTCCGCGGAGGCCGTCTCGAAAAAGGGTGTGCCGGGGTTTCTGATTGGATTGCGTGATCGGGGCACCACGCCTGTCATCCTGGCCATGCTCCCCACCTGAACCGCCCCCGTGGAGCGCCACCCTCGCGTGCGTCTGCTGGTTTCGGGCGGTGGTCTGTGCGCCCCCGGTTATTCCATATGGCAACCGCAGATAGCTCAGTTGAAGAGGACAATAATAAGTGGTATTCTGACAGTGTTTGATCGGCCCGTTTAGGATCTATTCGACAAAGACGTCGCACGGCGCGTGGTGGTGCGGACAGCTGTTCGGAGAGCTGTCACGTACTCGAACGAGGAGTCCTTCGAAAAATGCTCGAAAATCGCTGGCTGTCCGTTGCAGAAATTGCCCAATACCTCGGCATCCGACGCGATACCGTATACAAATGGATAGAGCGCAAGGACATGCCCGCCCACAAACTAGGGCGGCTCTGGAAATTCAAAGCACAAGAAATCGATGATTGGGTCCGCTCCGGAAGGGCCAAGAAGACCGACGCGAAGCCTTGCAGGAGAGCTTCTTCGGCTTGAGAAGATGTAGCTGTGAGTTTTGACATTGACAACGCATTTACCCGCCTAAAAGACGCTGAACATCTCTACAGCCGCTTGGCGGTCATTGTGGGCCCTTCAGGTGCAGGCAAGTCCGCCCTCCTGACCGAGATAGCGACAAGACTCTCACGTGAAGTGGCTAATGTAAACTTGGAACTTTCAAAACGAATGCTGGAGCTCACCTTCAGACAGCGGGTGCTTGAGCTTGGGGAGCTCCTAGCAGAAGTAGTCGGCGAAGACAGTCTGGAGCCTGTCTTACTCGATAACATAGAAATGCTCTTTGAACCGAGTCTGGCACAGGACCCCGTCAGGTTGCTCAAGGGACTTGCCAGGAATCGCACGGTCGTAGCCGCTTGGAATGGTCATTTTCGTAACGGATTTCTGACATATGCTGAGCCTTCGCATCCTGAATACTATCGAACGCCTGTGGAAGGTTTCATTGTCATTCCTCAAGTTCACGCGCAGACCGGAGAGGACTGATTGAATGGGGACGCAAATGAAATACAAGCAGCTTATCAAGTTCGACCCGATTGAGACTGTGGTTCAACTCCGCGACGCCAACAAGTCTGCTCGAGCGAAGACACTCACCCGAACATATGTTATCAGCGAGGCAATGGTTCAGAAGCTAACGGATGTTGTCTTTCGTAATCTTCAGTTTGATGAGCCCGCAGACAGTCTTGGGCTTCTGATTGTGGGCAACTATGGCACAGGTAAGTCCCATCTCATGTCGGTGATCTCGAGCATCGCAGAGAACAAAGACCTGGTGCCGATGGTCTCACATCGTGCAGTCGCCGAGGGTGCCGCAAGAATCGCAGGCAGATTCAAGGTGCTGCGGACGGAACTCGGCTCGACGACAATGGACTTGCGAGAGTTTGTCTGCTCCCAACTCGAGGAATACCTCTCCTCGATTGGACTGTCCTTCTCTTTTCCAGAGCGCAACAAGCTGCCGAATCACAAAGTCGCTTTTGAGGGGATGATGGCGCTATTCCACGACAGATTCCCTGACCATGGGCTACTATTCGTGGTTGATGAGTTACTGGATTTTCTCCGAACGAGAAAAGACCAGGAACTGATATTGGACCTGAATTTCCTCCGTGAGCTTGGAGAGATCTGTAAGGACCTTCGGTTCAGGTTTATGGCTGGGCTCCAAGAGGCCATCTTTGACAGCCAACGGTTCGCATTCGCCTCAAGCAGCCTTCGAAGGGTGAAGGATCGGTTTGAGCAGGTCCGAATCGCCCAAGAGGACCTCCGCTATGTTGTGGCCGAGCGCTTGCTGAGGAAGACCGCGGACCAACAGGCACAGATTCGCGAGTATCTTACCCCTTTTGCCAAGTTCTACGAGAACATGAATGAACGCATGGACGAATTTGTCCGTCTGTTCCCCATTCATCCTGACTATATCGACACATTTGAACGTGTGACAGTTGCCGAAAAGCGCGAAGTCCTGCGCACGCTTTCCCGGGCTATGCAGGGAATCCTCGAAAACGACGTACCGGCTGACCGCCCAGGCCTGATCGGATACGACACATACTGGGACACGCTGCGAGAAAACCCATCTTTCCGGTCCGTTCCAGAGATTCGATCCGTCATCGAGTGCAGCAACGTCCTTGAGGCACGAGTGAACCAGGCCATGCCTAGAAAAAACTACGTGCCCATGGCCATCCGCATAATCCATGCGCTCTCCGTGCATCGTCTAACCCATGGCGACATATACAGTCCAATTGGAGCAACACCAGAGGAGCTCCGCGACACGCTGTGCCTATACGATCCAATCGCGGCCGAACTTGGCGGCGAGCCCGCTGAGGACTTGTTGTCCCAGGTTGAGACCGTGCTGCGCGAAATTCACAAGACTGTCAGTGGCCAATTCATTTCCGCCAATCTAGACAATCGCCAGTACTACCTTGATCTCAAGAAGAGCGATGACTACGACGCCCTGATCGAAAAGCGGGCAGAGAGTCTGGACCCGGATCACCTGGACAGATACTACTATGATGCGCTGGCGCGCGTGATGGAGTGTAGTGATGCCACTTATGTTCCCGGCTATCGGATATGGGAACATGAGCTCGAATGGCGCGAAAGGAAGGCCACGCGTCAAGGTTATCTGTTCTTCGGAGCCCCGAACGAGCGTTCAACAGCAGTACCTCCGCGTGATTTCTACCTTTACTTCATCCAACCCTTCGACCCGCCCCGCTACAAGGATGACAAGAAGGCCGATGAGGTCTTCTTCAAGCTGACTGGGGCCGACGAAGCCTTTTCGCGGTCCCTGACGAATTACGCTGCAGCGTTGGACCTCGCATCAACTGCTTCGGGCAAGGCAAAGGAGATTTACCAAGAGAAGGCAACAGGAAAGAACGGCTACCTCCGTCAACTCGTGTCTTGGCTTCAGGAACACATCATGGCAGCGTACGAGGTGACGCATCAGGGAAAGAAAAAGACGTTGCTCAACTGGGTGAAGGGGAATCTGCCGGGCGGCGCCGGTGGTCAAAGCAACATACGGGACATCCTCAATGCTGTGGGCTCAGTTTGTCTTGCATCCCACTTCGAGGATCAGGCCCCAGAGTATCCACACTTCAGCCGCCTCGTCACCCGCGATTCCCGCCCACAGGCTGCTCAAGATACGCTTCGTTGCATCAGAAGCGGAACACTCACCCAACAAGCGGCCGGCGTTCTCGATGCCCTCGAAGTGCTCGACGGTAGCACTTTGGACCCTTATCGATCTCGTTACACAGCGCATATCCTAGACCTGCTGAAAAGCAAGGGCCCGGGCCAGGTGCTCAATCACAGCGAGATACTTGGCCGCCTCTATGAGGATGTGGAGTACATGTCGCCGGACATTTTTCGACTGGAGCCCGAATGGGTAGTCGTGCTCCTGGGGACGTTGGTACACAGCGGCGAGGTGGTGTTGGCAATACCCGGGAACAAGTTCGATGCGAGCAAGCTGGACGAGTTGGCCTCCACGCCCATCGACCAACTTGTCGAGTTCAAGCACCTCGAACAGCCAAAGGATTGGAATCGACCTGCCCTCAAAGCCCTCTTCGATCTGCTTGGTATGGCGCCTGGCCAAGTCGAAATTCTCACACAGGGCAAGGATGCTCCGGTAAAAGACCTCCAGACCAAGGCCGCTGAGATAATCGAACGTCTGGTGATCGCCCAACAGCAGGTTCAGAGTGGTGTTCCATTCTGGGGAAGATATCTGCTCGATGAGAGTGCCCGAGCGGACCTCCAAAAACGCATGGAAGAAACGAAAACCTTCCTCGAATCTCTCCAAGCCTTCAATAGTCCCGGAAAGCTCAAGAACTTTCGATACGGTAAGGATGAAGTAGAAGCAAAGCAATCGGGCCTTGCGGCATTGGCCGAGGTGAAGGTCATGGCCGACGTCACGGCCGAATTGGGGCCGACGGCGAGTTACCTCAGTCAGGCGGAGCTTACCGTGGACAGCGACAGTGCATGGCTCGAGGAGATAAGAATGACGCGGACGGACATTCTCTCCCAGATTGCCGATCCGAAAAAGCGAACGCATGCAGGCTTCCGTCAGAGGACCCAACAGCGGCTGGGAAAGCTCAAGCAGGATTACATCAATGACTACATGCTTCGCCACAGTCGCTCCCGTCTCGGTGTGAATGACGCCAAACGTCGTATCGGGTTGCAGAACGATGACCGCCTCCAACGCCTGAACAAACTGGTGACCGTGGAGCTCATGCCCCGTCAGCAGTTGATTGACCTGACGTCTCGTCTTGGCAGCATGACTGAATGCACACAGCTCACCGAGCAGGACTTGCAGAGCACGCCTGTGTGCCCGCATTGCAGCTATAAACCGGCCAATGAATCCACGAAAGCGCCTGCAAGCAGTGTCTTGGATGAGTTGGATGACCAGCTCGACAAGATGCTCGATGACTGGACACGAACACTGCTTGAAAACCTCGAGGACCCTACAACCCAAGAGAAGATAGGCCTCCTGCAGCTCGACGAACAGGCGATTGTCAAATCTTTTCTGGAGGAACGGGAGCTACCGCAGATTATTTCCCAGGACTTCTTGGGGGCCGTCAACCAGGTTCTGAAGGGCTTGGATAAGGTCGAAGTTACTGCCGAAGACCTTCGACAAGCGCTACTAGCAGGAGGGTCTCCGGTGACGCCCGCCCAGATGCGGGAACGTCTCGACGCCTATTTGGAGATGCTGACGAAAGGAAAGGATCCGAATAGAGTCCGGATTGTACTTCGGTAGAGAGTAGGCTGAATAGCTTGTGAAAGAAACGAAATGAGCAGAGTAGCGAAACAGTCAGCAAAAACAGACCATCCTTCTGGAATTGTCCAAGCTCTGGATGCGAGCCAAAAGCAATTCTGTTCCGTTGACGTCGGTGCCGTTCGCTTGCTCGCGCCTGCTGGTTGGGGAAAAACCCATTCGCTTCTGTGGCGATGTCTCGCTTTGGCGGCCACACCATCAAGAGCAAAACCACACTTTATTGTCACTCTCTCCCAGCGGCTTATTGCCCACAACCGTGGGCGCGTGCCAAGAGACGTGAAGACCAACGGCAAGGCAAAGGCCGAGGTGGTAGTCCGTCGCTTTGCATCAATTACCCACGCTATTGAGAGGGCCATCCTCACCCTGGCACGTATTGCACCGGAAAGAGAGGAGGCCTTCGGCGAAAGGGAGTCCGACTGGAAGCTGCCATTGCACGTAATGACGGCTCTGAGTATTCCGGAAACGACTGAGCAGGAGTGAGAGAAACACAAACAAAACTGGATCACCCCGAGACAAGATGCCAATGACCTTCTCTGGGAGGTGACAGGAAGCAGGAAGGAGATACCGTGAGCAACGGGCCCTCATTTGACAGCACGAAGGAGTTCCTCCATAAGATCCTGGATGAGATCAAGTCGGGAAAGACACAGCTCCCGGATTTCCAGCGGGGCTGGGTATGGGACGACGATCACGTCAAGAGCCTTCTGGCCAGTATCTCCATGTCTTACCCCATCGGCGCGGTCATGCTCTACGAAACAGGCAACCCGGACGTTCGCTTCAAGCCTCGCCCTGCCGAAGGGGTAACGCTCAAGAATGCCGTGAAACCGGAGTGGTTGATCCTGGATGGTCAACAGCGACTGACCTCTCTCTTCCAAGCATTGTGTGCATCCGGACCAGCCAAGACAAGAGACTCCCGCGGAAACGCCATCGAGCGTTGGTATTACGTCGACATCCGGAAGGCTTTGGATCCAGAGGGCGACCGTGACGAGGCAATTGTCTCCGTTCCCGGCGAGAAGATCGCAAAGAACTTCCGAGGGGAAGTCTTGAGCGATCTCTCCACGACTGACAAGGAATGTCATGCCGGCATGTTCCCTCTTTCCCTTGTGTTTGACACGGCTGGGCTAACGGATTGGCAGATGAAGTTCGTTCAGGAAGACCAGGAGAGAATCCAGGAGCGGCTCGCCACTTGGAACGCGCTGGTCCAACAGGTCATCCTGCGCTTCCAGCAGTACCAGGTTCCCCTCATCAAGATGTTCAAGGCCACACCCAAGGAGGCCGTTTGCCAAGTCTTCGAGAAGGTGAACACCGGCGGTGTCTCGCTTACGGTCTTCGAACTCCTCACCGCCACTTACGCCGCGGATGACTTCAATCTGCGAGAAGATTGGGCCGCGCGTGACAAGAAGCTCCGACAAAACAAGGTTCTTGCTACGCTTCAGAGCGACGATTTCCTCCAGGCAGTATCGCTTATCGCAAGCCGGCTGCGCAGAATGAAAGCCTTACAGGACGGTGCCGAGTCTCAGAAGGCGCCGGCCATCACCTGCAAACGCAAGGATTTGCTCCGCCTGAGTCTCGGGGATTACCGGAAATGGGCTGACGACGTGGAGGGAGGTTTCCAGAAAGCTGCACGCTTCATGCACGTCCAGCGCATCTTCACAGCGCGCGATTTACCCTATCGAACCCAGTTGGCGCCGCTCGCCGCCATCTTCACCGTCTTGGGCGACCAGGCCGATCATGATAGCGTGCGCGCTAAGCTCACCCGGTGGTTCTGGTGTGGAGTCTTCGGCGAACTCTATGGCGGCACTATTGAATCCCGGTTCGCCAAAGACTTGCCCCAGGTGTTGGCTTGGGTGGGGGGAGGCCCCGAACCGGACACAATCGCTGACGCCAATTTCGCCTCCTCCCGCCTCTACACCCTCCGGACTCGGAACAGCGCAGCCTACAAGGGACTTTATGCTCTCTTGATCAAGGATGGCGGCCTCGATTTCCGCACGGGAGAAGAGATCTCCGTTCAAATGTATTTTGACGACAAGATCGACATTCATCACATCTTCCCGCAGACATACTGCCTCGCCAAGGGCATCGATGCGAAACGGTGCGATTGCATCGTCAACAAGACCGCCGTCTCGGCCAAAACAAATCGCATTATCGGCGGCAACGCGCCTTCCGAGTACTTGAGACGCCTTGAGAGACAAGCCGGGATCGAAAATGACCGCATGGAAAGCATCCTGGCCTCGCATGTCATCGAGTCCGAGGCCTTAGAAACGGACGATTTCGACACCTTCTTCGCCAAACGAGAAGCGGCCCTCCTCAACCGCATCGAAAAGGCTATGGGCAAGCCCGTCCAGCGGGAAGTCCTTGTGACGGAAGCCGCACCCGAGATCGTTGATTTTGAGGATGAAGACGAATCCGAAACCGACGGGGGTAATTTCGGTATTGGTGCCACAAATGAACTCGGATGAGCCCGAAATAGCGGAGTTGGTCCGGCAAGGGGAAAACCTGAGCGTAGAGTTCAAGAGCGACGCCAAGGCATTGCCTGACCGTGAACTGGTCGCCGCCGTGGTGGCTTTGGCCAATACGGAAGGCGGCGATCTGTTGCTTGGCGTGGAAGACGACGGCGCCGTTACGGGACTGCATCCAAACCATCAAAACCTCTCCGGCCTACCCGCGCTCATTGCCAATAAGACCAATCCTCCGATTTCCGTTCGCGTTGAGAGCATAGAATACCAAGGCCGCAAGATTGCACGGATCATTGTGCCGAAATCGAGACATCTCGCATCGACCTCCGACGGTCTTCTGCAACGCCGCCGCTTGATGGCCGATGGCAAGCCGCAGGCCGTTCCTTTCTATCCACACGAATTTGTCCAGCGCCAGTCGGCCCTGGGATTGATGGATCCATCGGCTACCGTAATTCAAGAACTCACCGCGGATGACCTGAATCCGCTGGAGCGCCACCGCATCCGCGAGGCCGTCCGCAAATACGGCGGCGACCAGTCCTTGCTGCCCTTGGCCGATAATGAACTCGAAGGCGCACTGGGCCTGACAGTGGCGGCTGCCGGCATTCAGCGCCCTACGCTTGCGGGTCTGCTCCTGCTTGGGCGCGAGGAGCAGATTCGCCAGCACCTGCCGGCCCATGAAGCGGCTTTTCAAGTTCTGGAAGGCACCG
>CAZBQH010000363.1:0-30296 GCA_964493915.1 uncultured Nitrospiraceae bacterium | reverse complement strand
TTTGCCCTTCGCCTTCGCCATCCTATTGCTCCAAGGCCAGTTTGATCGCCTGCCCTATACTGCCGGCAGGCATCACATCAGCAACCCCGTGCTTAAGATCAGCTATGCACCCACGAGGCACGATACACTGCGAGAACCCAAACTTCGAGGCTTCCGCTATCCGCTGCCGTGCGCGGTCGACGGCACGTATTTCGCCGGCCAGCCCCACTTCGCCAAAGACGGCAAGCGCAGGCATTGCAGGAACCTCGCGCAGGCTGGATACCAATGCAACGGCTATCGCCAGGTCCGCCGCGGTCTCCTCGAGCCGTACGCCGCCGGCCACGTTCACAAACACATCCTTGTCAGATACGTGCAGGCCTGTCCGTTTCTCGAGGACCGCGAGCACCAATGATACGCGGTTCGGATTCACACCATTCACCGTGCGACGCGGAGACGCCAAGCTCGTTTCGCCCACTAGAGCCTGCACTTCCACCAGAAGCGGACGGGTCCCCTCGATGCTGGGGAAAACCACAGAACCGCTTACCCCTTTGGGACGTTCGTCAAGGAATAAGGCGCTTGGGTTCGGCACTTCCCGCAAGCCGTTCTCCGTCATCTCAAAGACGCCGATCTCGTTGGTTGAGCCGAACCGGTTCTTCACGCCGCGTAGAATGCGCAGCGCCTGTTTGCCCTCGCCCTCAAAGTATAGAACAGCGTCTACCAGGTGTTCCAGCATGCGCGGTCCAGCGATGGCGCCTTCCTTGGTAACATGGCCCACAAGAAAGACTGGCACGTCTTCGCCTTTGCCGATGCGCAAAAACTCGTTGGCGCAGTCCCGCACTTGACTGATGCTGCCCGGAACCGCAGCAAGTTCCGACGAGTAGACCGACTGAATGGAGTCGACAATTACCAATTGATAGGCGCCGCTGGTCATGTGGTTTCGTATTGTTTGCAGTTGAGTCTCAGGCAACAGAAGCAGGCCATCCGTGAGTGTTCCGAGGCGCGCGGCCCGCAATCGCGTCTGATTGAACGATTCCTCCCCCGAGACGTAGAGCACCTTCCCTTCCGAACGGGCAAGGTGGTGGCCTATCTGCAACATCAACGTTGATTTGCCAATGCCCGGGTCCCCCCCTATCAGCGTGACCGAACCAGGTACCACCCCCCCTCCCAAGACTCGGTCGCATTCACCCAGCCCCGTAGACAGACGTCTAGGCGCCGTCTGTCCATTGTCGGTGATAGGAATAGGCTCGGAAGCGTTCCCGTATGAGGGCCTTACATGGGCGCCTTCACCAACGGCATCCCCCTCCTCGACGATCGTATTCCACTCGCCGCATACGGGACACCGCCCCATCCAGCGCACGTGAACCGCCCCGCAGCTCTGGCAGACATAGGTTGACTTTGTTTTGGTCATGAATGCTCCTCGACGGCCACGGAACGGAGCATACCAGAACGGTTCCCGCTTCAGCCACAACCGGAACAAAGCGCGAGGTCCGGGAAGGAGAGCGCGGTCACGCGTGTTTCAAAGGTGGTTTCTGTTACACTGTTGCTTAATCGGGCGTAACCGATTGATTCAAAATGTAGAGGGAGTAGAAGGAGACCAATATGCCTGCCGCGAAAAACCCCACACGAAAGCTGTTTGACCTCGCAGGAGAGTTCGTAACGAGTCAGCAAGGCAATTGGAACCACAATGACTGGGAGAGCTTGCTTGAGAAAGTAGGCAAAGCCGGTTTCAGCGTTGACGACGACACCAAGCGCAATTTAGGCAACCTTCTCGAAGCGGGCAAGTTTTTCTACAGCGCCATGCCACAGAATCCTCCAAAGCGCCGGCCTGCGCCAAGAAAGAAAGCGACGCCCAGTTAGGCGTTGTCCTGAGGTTGATTCTGAAGGTCTGAGACTGGTCGCGAGCATTCGTTCTATTCGAATCGGGGGCTCGCGAAAACGGATTGGCGTTTTCTGCAGCGCTTACAGGTCCGACACCCAGGCAACTCCACAAGACAACCAATGTGCACCGTTTTTTGTGCGGAAGGGGTGCCCCATTGCCTGTTCCAATAACAGCGCTCGGAGCGTGAGGACGCCGCCCCAAGCGGCATAGGCCAAAAGAGAGGGGAGGATGCCGACTTACGAGAACAAGGCGAAGGCTTGTGGGATGCGGCATCGCAGCGGGGAGGTGTTTTTCCTGTGCTGTCTCTTCGCGGCGTGTTTTGCACGTGGCGCATACGCCCAAACAGACGCCGTCGAGGGGATCGCATACACGGTAGGCCTCGAGGGTGTCGAAGACCCGGCCCTTGTCGAGACATTGCGGGCTGTGTCAGACGCCGTAAGCTTGCAGGAACGCCTTCCGGCAACGATGTGGCTGTTGCGGCGCCGGGCCGACGGCGACGTGGACAAGCTGATGCAGGTCCTCGAGTCTCGCGGTTATTACGAGGCGCGAGTGAACGTCCAAATCCTCGAGCAAGAGCGTCCCGTGCATGTCGTCTTCAAGGTCGCTCTGGGCACGCCCTTTCTGCTGGAATCGGTTGAAGTAAAGCCTGCCAAAGACGTGCCCCTTGATGCGATAGGCGTGTTCACTCCCGAGGACTTGGGCTTGACGCTGGGGGAACCGGCCCAGGCGCGGGCCATCATTGACGCCGGCGAACGCGTCCTTGAACGGTTTCGCGAAAAGGGATGGCCGTTCCCGGTCCTTGCAAACCGCCGCGTGACAGTCGACTTCGAGCGCAAATGCGTGGATGCAACGTATTTCATCGACCCAGGCCAGAAGGCGCACTTCGGCGACACGGAGATTGCGGGACTCGACTCAGTCAAGGAGACCTTCGTCCGGAACAGGCTCCCTTGGGATAAGGGCCAGACCTACGACGTGCGCCTCATAAGGCAACTGCGCAACAGATTAGGACAAACTGGTTTGTTCTCGATCATCTCTGTGACTACAGAACGCCCTGTTGCAGCGGACGGAAGCATCCCCATTGATGTCAAGCTTGCCGAGCGGCTCCATCGGACGGTCACGGCCGGCCTCGGCTACCAAACGGATGTGGGAGTAAGCACAAGATTGGGTTGGGAGCACAGAAACCTTAACGGGATTGGCGACCGGATTCGGCTTGACGCGCGGCTAGGAGACCGGCTTTCAGGAATCGCAGCCAATTACCGGATGCCGGCGTTCCGCAGCCAAAGACAGTCGCTGTTCATGGAACTGAAAGCAGAAGAGGAGCGCGTTGAAGCCTACACAAGCCGCCACGTCTCGGGCGAAGCCGCCGTCGAACGAATCTTGAGCGAAGTCCTCACGCTCGGGGCGGGAATAGCCGTGAAATCCGCCGCCGTTAAACAGCAAGACGCCACGCAGAACTACAACTTGGTCTCGCTGCCATTCGACCTGAATTGGGATACGCGGGACGACCCGCTGAATCCCGGGAAAGGTCACCATCTGATGGCCATGCTGGCGCCGTATGCCGGCGCCGGAGACGCCGGTTCCTTCCTGAAAGGGAAGACAAGTTACAGCCGCTATTTCCGTCTCAGCGAAAAGCTCGTGCTTGCCGGCCGGGTCTCTGCGGGCAGCATCATGGGGGCGGACCGGGAGGAAGTGCCCGCAGATGAACGGTTCTATGCAGGGGGCTCGAACTCTGTCCGGGGTTTCGCTTACAAGACGCTTTCGCCGCTCGACGATGACGACCCAACAGGCGGGCGCTCTTATGTCGATGTGTCTTTTGAGGCGCGTCGTCGCTTGACGGATGCAATTGGCCTGGTTTTTTTCGTCGACGCAGGCAACGCGTTTGACGCGGTCTACCCTGCCTTCGACGAACCGTTGCGCTGGGGAACAGGCTTGGGACTGCGCATCTATACGCCCGCTGGGCCTTTTCGACTGGACGTCGCAGTCCCCGTAAACAAAAGACCAGGAGTCGACGATGCTTTCCAGATCTACGCCAGTTTCGGCCAAGCCTTCTGAGGCGCCGGAACGGCGAGGATGCCTGCGCCGCCTTGCCATCGTTCTATTGATCGCGGGAGCCGCCGTTCTCCTTGTGCTGGCCAGTCTTGTCATCGCAATCCAGACGGGGCCCGTGAGGCGCTATGCCGTCCGCAAAGCCAACGAGGCTCTCCGCATCAGTCCCGATCTTGCGATCAAACTGGACGGGCTCGACGGGGTGTTGCCGCACTGCATCATCCTCGGCGAGGTTGTCCTGAGCGACGGCAAAGGCCCTTGGCTGCGCATCGAGAACGCCCGTATACAATGGTCTGTAGGAGCGGCGCTTCGCAAACGGATCCACGTGTCGTCGCTGGCCGCGGACGCAGTCATCCTGGTACGCAAACCGGCGCCGGCGGAAGAGAAACCTCGGGAAGAACCTTTCTCGATTGAACGTGCGGCGGACTTTGCATACAGTCTGCCGTTCATCAGGATCGATCGAATAGATCTCCCCCGCATCGTCGTCCAAGAAAGGGTTCTGGGTCGACGGACGGCACTGGCAGCCAAAGGCTTTGCATCTGCAGGCGGGAAGGCCCAAGCGCTGTCAGTGCAGTTTCAGATCGGTTCAGTCGAAGGCCCCGCGCTCGACGCGGAATTCGAGGCGAGCCTGACGCCCACCCCTCGTGCCGCTGATCTGCGGATAGCGCTTCACGAGGACAGCGGCGGTCTAATGAGTGAAATGGCGCACTTTGGCGACGCAGGTCCCCTGGTTGCTGAGCTCTCGGGAAAAGGACCTCTGAGCAAATGGCGCGGCACAGCCCATGTGCTGCTGGGGGACCGTCTGGTGCTGGACAGCTCGTTGCTCCTCGACATAGGCGCAACCATCGGCGTCGTATGGCAGGGCAAGGCCCAGCCGCCGCCCGGGCTTTTGCCGGAAAAGGCGCGGACCGTTTGGACCGGTCCTGGCAACTTTGACCTTTCAATTATCTACGCGCCTGGCGCATCTCTTGACGTACGCAGGCTCTCTATCGCCGCGGCAGGGGTCGTTGCGCGCGCAGAAGGGGTCATTGGCTTGGGAAACACCCCGTCGAAGCTGCACCTTGCCGCCGAAGTGCCGGACTTAGCCTCCCTTGAGCCGTTGGCCAGCATTCCCTTGGGAGGGGCCGCGTCGCTAACTGCGTCCGTCCAGGGCACAATCAACCAACCGAGCGGGCACGCCAAACTGCACCTGGCCGACCTTCGCCTAAAGGACATGACCGTATCGACAGTTGAAACGGACCTCAGCGTCGAGCCCATTGCTTCCGACAAGACACACTATTTCGGCCTGAAGGCCCAAGGCGAGGGCCGGGCTTCAGGATTCACCTTGCCCTCGGTCCCGGATCTCGACACCGGCCAAGCCACCTGGTCGGTTCGAATCGAAACCACGCGGGATGGCCGGCTCGTCTTGGACCTCCCCCTCGACGTGCCCGCTCTCGCCGCCACATGTCACATAGCAGCCGCTTCAGAGGCGGGACAGCCGGAACAGCGATGGAAAGCCCGTTTGGCATGCACCAACCTTGCTCGGTTTGCGGATCTGACAGGACGCGCGCTGGCGGGAAGCGCATTTGTTTATGCCGAGGGAACTACAGACTGGGCCGGCCCTGTCTTGGACGGTTCAATCCGCGCCGACGTGCGCGGGATCGAGGGGCTTCCCGCGCCTGCGCCCGAACTGATAGGAAGCGCGGGCGGCCTTGAAGCAACGGTCCACTTAACTGAAGACCGGCTGCTGCGGGTCGAGCAGGCCAATGCGTACGGCGACGCGTTCTCGCTAAACGCGGCAGGAAACTACAACCTCGACACGAGGGGATTTGAAGGGTCTTTACACGGGGCCATCGAGGATCTCGAGACGCTCGAGTCGATTGTGAAACGGCCGCTGGAAGGAAAAGCCGAAATTGCGGGTAGCGCCAGCGGAACGCTCGACGCTTTTCAAGCGCAAGCGGCGGTTAGCTCGCCGGGATTCGCTGCGGGCCAGGTGACTTTTGGCCCTGCCCGGGCTGACATAACGGTGCAAGGGCTTCCAGCCAAACCGAACGGGCGGCTCAAAGTGAACCTCTCGCGTGGCCGAGACACGCTGGACGCACAAGGCGATTTCGCCTACGCGGCGCCTCACGTTGCTGTAAGCAACCTGTATCTGACCGCTCCCGGGGCTTCCCTTGCCGGCGAAATACGCATGGACACGGAAACACGGCTTGCATCAGGCCGGATCGAGGCTGACGCCCCGGACCTGACAGGCCTCGGACGATTGCTGGGAGTAAACCTTGCTGGGAACGCCCATGTGATAATCGCGCTCAACAGCGCTCAAACGGGGCAGAGTATAGCAACGACAGTGAACGCCCAGGACATCGCGTCGCCCATTGGAAAAGCAAGATCATTGACCTTGCGCGCAGATCTCGACGATGCACTCAGGGCGCCTCAAGGACCCGCCTCGGCTGTTGTCGAGGGCTTTACACAGGGGGATCTCGGAATCGAGCGGATTGAAGCAACCGCTCGAGGTCTCGGCGAGACAATTGAGTACACCGTGCAAGGCCACGGAACGTGGCGCGAGTCCTTTGACGTTGACTTGACGGGATCAGTGATGCTTGAGACGGAGGCGCCTACCGTGGTGCTCGCTGCATTCGATGCGGCTTACGCTGAAGAAAAGGCCCGTCTTGTTGAGCCGGTTCGTTTGAAGATAACCAAGGAATACAGCGAACTGGACAACCTCCACCTACTTCTGGCTGGCAGCGACGTGCTTGCACGAGGGCGTCTTACACCCGACCATGTCCAGTTCGACGCCTCGATCGACGGCGCGCCGTTAGGTGTCTTACGCTACGCTGGGTTGCCGTTGCTCGACGGCAAGGCCGCTGCCCGGCTCCAGGTCGAGGGCGCGCCCTCGTCACCCGTAGCGGAAGCAATGCTCACGATCGATCAGATGCGGCCTGCCGGGGATTGGGCTCGAGAGGGGCCCGCATTCGCCGTCAAGGCCAACTCGCGCTTACAAGACGGACGTGTCGAGACGCGCCTCGAAGCAACGGGCTTGGCCGCAGAGCCAACCGCGGCAAGCGTTTTTTTGCCGGTGGACGTTTCACTCGTCCCATTTCGGTTTGCATTGCGTCAGACGGATCAACTCGAGGGATCCGCACACCTACACGCAGACCTGCAGCGCGTTTCAGACTATCACTTCCTGGATGGGCAAAGCTTTGCCGGGATGTTGTCGGGAAGCTTTCAACTTGACGGTACAGGTCTTGATCCCCGGTTTACCGGACAGGCGTCGCTCGCAGGTGGGCGTTACCGGAACACCTTTACAGGAACCATGCTCGACGACGTCCAGATGACTGCCGAACTGCATGATCAACGGCTTACGATCACCGAATTCAGTGCAACTGACGGAGAGAAAGGAACGCTCGAGGGCGCCGGTTGGGCCGACATGGGCGAAGGAATCGAGTTCAGGCTCGACGCTTCGGCCAAAAATGCGGCCCTGGTACGGCTCGACGAACTCTACGCCGAGGCAAGCGGCGACATCCAACTGAAAGGAACGCAGAAAGGCGCCTCAGTCGCCGGGACCATCGAGTTGGGTCCGGTCGAATACCTCGTGCCAAGCGCATTCGGTCCCGATGTGCCCGAACTTGACGTGGTACGCGTGAACCAACCTGGGCAGGCGAATCAGAAGGAACAAGCACTTCCAGCTCCAAGCCAGCCCTATTCCGTCGAGCTGACGCTCGACCTTGACGCGCCCGGCAAAGTCTATGTGCGCGGGCGCGGTCTCGACTCGGAATGGAAAGGCAACTTGCACATCACGGGCTCGACAGAGAACCCCCGACTGACAGGCGACTTATCGGTGCTCCGCGGCCGGTTTGACTTCTTGCAGAACCGGTTTTTCCTCGAAAACAGCAGAATCTCCTTTGACGGCGGCATTCCGCCGGACCCGTATCTGGACGTCGTCGCAGAAACGGAGAAGAACGAGATCTCCGCGCTGGTCCGGGCGAGGGGCCCGGTTTCCTCTCCCAAGATTGTGCTCGAGTCGGAGCCGCCTCTGCCCGAAGAAGAGATTCTCGCCCGCCTTCTGTTCGGACGCGATCTCGGAAACATGACCCCTCTTCAAGCTCTCCGGCTCTCGGCAGCTCTGCATTCACTTCGAGGAGGAGGCGCCTTGTTCACCGTTGCTCAGCGGACTCGGGCGGCTCTGAACCTCGACGCCATCGATCTCCAATCCGGCGGGCCGACAGGGGCAGCCTCACTCGGCGTCGGCAAGTACCTGAACGAACGCACCTATCTTCAGGTGCGTCAAGGCGTGCGGGGTGATGATGCGGGCGTTTCGGTGGATGTACAGCTCAAGGAGAGCTTGCGTCTCAAGGGACAAGCGGCGCCCGAAGGACAGACGGGGATCAGCCTGACCTGGGAATACGACTACTGAACCTCTTCATGCGCATTCCGGCGCGACCACCGGGCGGACTCGAGATAAGCGGCAAGGAATGACTGGTACTTCTCAGCCGCATCACTGTATCGTGACGAGTAGTCGCGGCTGTCCCGTTGCCCTGCTATCCCCGCCTTGACAAGCTGGACTTGATCGGAACCGGGCCGCGTCTCCCACGTACAAGGCGCCACCGTTGTCTGCCAGGTAAACCGCCAGTCCTCAGCGCGCATGCTCAACGTCAGCGGATCGCCGTACACGGTAATAGGCGAGAGATTACTGGGCCCGTCCAGGAACGAGACGCCGTCCATGTCGAAGGAGGCTTGGATGGCGGCCTCTTCCAGCAGGCTGGGCGCCAGATCGTCAAGCGAGACGAGATCGGCGCGGACGCCTTTGTCCCAACCTGGTTTGTACAGCACGAGCGGCACTCGCCACGACGCCTCGCCCTGGACAACCAGGGTTTTCGAACCGCGCTGGTCAAAACTGTAGGCATAAGGACTCGTGAGGATGATACAAGTGTTGTAGCCTGTATCATAGTCCCGGACATATTTGATAAAAGCGCCGAGCCGCCGATCCAACAGCTCGAGCGCCCCTTCAAATGCGGCCCGAGGGTCTTCCCCTTGATCCAATGCCTGTTCGACGGCGGCCCGCAGTGCGCGCAATCGGATAAAGACAAACCGTTTACGGTCGCGGTGGTTTTCGATCCAGGTTTCCGCCTTTGCAAGGGTACTGCTTGCACTCACGTGCGCCGCATTGTCTGCACGATCGTTCGAAGCAATTCCCGCGCCAGACGCATCCGAATGAGACGGGTCAAACACTTCGAAACCGCGTTCGAATCCATGGCCATATCGGAGGGTGTCTTCGCTGCCCAAGTCGCCATTGCCTTCCGTAAAAGCCGCGGTTACATAGTAGGCGTTTCGGAACAGCTCCGGAAGGTTTTGCACATCTGCGGGCAAAGGCCCGCGGCGTGCTCCCAGGTAGCCATGCCGCAATGGATTCAACCCTGTAACGACGGTCATGGCGGCAGCCCCCGTCTCGGCTGCAGACGTGTACGCATTTGGGAAGGCGACGCTGCTGAAAACCAGGCGATCTATGGCCGGTGTCGCCTTCTCGGGTCCTTCCATGGCCGAGATGTGCGTGGGACCAAGACCGTCTACCAGCAACAAGACGAAGTTGCGTCCCTCGACGCCTTCATCCAGCACATGAAGGAAAGGGCCGGATAGGAATGCGCATGAATCTGAAGTAATGATGGAGTGGATGCCCAGAACGCGCCGCCATGCAGGTTCAGGCGATCCGGCCCATGTTACGCTCAGACTCTCGAGACCCTGCGGCACAAGCGCGCTGGGCACGGTATGCTCGGTCCAGCCGCTCTTATCGAGATCAATAGACGTGCTGTACTTCGAGATTCGGTCGCCCTGCATACGGACCGTCACATATAGGGCGTCGGCACGGTTTTCGTCGGCCCTCCTACTGCCGTCTTCGGCCCAACGAAGGGTAATGCACCCGCCCGGAAAACTACTCACGACTGTTTCGAGAACCGCGCCTTCCGGGAGCGCCCGGGCGAGTGCGTAGACCCCCTCCACTTCGTGCGGCGAGAGGACCTCGGGCGCCTCCGCGCGCACTGCTTCGGCCTGTTGCATCCAGAGCTGAATCGCAGACATCGAGACAAGCGCACACGTAGCCCCTGCTGCAAGCCACCCGAGCGCGCCAAAACGGGCCGAAGGCCGACCGTTGAGCACTGCAAAGAACGAGACCAGCTTCATGAACAAGTGCACGGAAGCAAATACGGAAAAGAAGATCAGCGGCTCCACCCTCTCGAGGAAGGGAGAGGGCCATGCCACGTCGGCGCGCAGCAGACCGGGCGCCAAAAGGATTGCCGCTCCAAAAGACAAGGACTCGATCAAAAGAGGAACGGAGTCTCGCGTGGGCTTTAGCGCTCGGAGCAAGCCATAGTACAAGAGCTGCAACGCGCTGTAGGCACCAGCAGTCGCCAATGCTGTCAGGAGACGCATCTCAAAGACCGGTGCGTATCCCTGCGTCGCAGCGAGTTGGGCGCCGTAAGCGCCGCACATCGCGGCAGACAAACCGAGAAAGACGATATAGAGCGCTAGCATGCAGCGGAATCCTCGATGGGTGCACCCAATATTATAGGATTCGTTCTAAGTCCTCAACGTCGCGTCCGCGCAGTCTCGGCTTGGTTTCACGAGTCCTGCGCAACACCTATCCCCCAAACGCAAAAGCGTGATAGAATGCGCCCATAGCCAAGAGACTCTGACGCAAAGAGGAATCTCCGCCCGTGGATAAGAAAGAAATCGCCGGGGTGCTCGAGGAGATTGCAGTCCTGCTCGAGCTTGCCGGCGAAAACCCGTTCAAGGCGCGGTCGTACGCCAATGTCGCCCGCGAGGTCGAGCTGCTTGAAGAAGACATCGAGGTGCTGGCTCAGGAGAACCGCCTGCGCGAGATCAAAGGCGTAGGCGAGGCGCTCGAGAGCAAGCTCGAGGAGCTGGTGACAACCGGCCGTCTCCAGTACTACGAGAACCTCCGCGCCAAGTTCCCGCCGACCGTCTTCGAGCTTTTCTCCATCCCCGGTCTGGGGCCCAAGCGCATCAGAGTCCTTTACGACCAGTTGGGAATCGCCTCGCTGGGAGAACTCGAATACGCCTGCGCTGAAAACCGGCTTGCCAGGCTGAAAGGCTTCGGCGCCAAGATGCAGCAAAAGCTCCTCGAAGGGATAGCTTTTGCCAAGAAACACCGGGGAACGCACCTCGTGAACCATGCCGCGAACGAGGCCGATGCGCTGTATGCCTGGCTCGACGCAGACAAGACAGCCGTCCGAATGGCCGTCGCGGGCAGCTTGCGCCGGCGCAAGGAAGTCATCCGCGACATCGACATCCTCGCATCCGCGGAAGACGGTTCGAAACTGATGGAACGTTTCGCCGCGTTCGAGCGCGTCGAACGCGTAACCGGGCGGGGACCGACGAAATCCAGCGTGGTGCTACGGTCGGGAATCGCCGCCGACCTGCGGGTGGTTGCAGACTGCGAGTTCGCCCCAGCGCTTGCGTACTTCACCGGGAGCAAGGAACACAATGTCGTCATGCGGCAACGTGCGCGCGAACGGGGCCTGAAATTGAACGAGTATGGCTTGTTCCGCGGGGAGGAACGCATTGCCTGTCCAGACGAAGCTTCGATCTACGCGCACCTGGACCTCCCGTATATCCCGCCGGAATTGCGGGAGAACATGGGCGAGTTTGACAACCCGATGCCGCAGCTTGTCGAGCAGAAGGATCTGACGGGGGTGTTCCACTGTCACTCGTCGTACAGCGACGGCGTGGCATCCGTCGCGCAGATGACGGAAGCTGCACAGACGCGGGGCTACAGCTACCTGGCGTTGACAGACCATAGCCAGTCGGCTGCGTATGCAGGGGGTCTGACGCCGGACGCCGTAACCCGGCAGCGTGCTGAGATCGATGAATTGAACAGGCGACTTGAAAACTTTCGGATTCTTAAAGGAATCGAGTCCGACATACGAGCCGACGGGACGCTGGACTACAATGAAGAGGTCCTCCAGCAGTTCGAGCTGGTCATCGTATCAATTCACAGCAGAATGGGAATGACCGAAAAAGAGGCCACCCGCCGTATCGTGAGGGCCGTTGAGAACCCCTACACCACCATTTTGGGCCATCCGACGGGCCGCCTTTTGCTGTCGCGGGCGGGCTACCCGTTGGACATGAGCGAGGTAATCGCTGCATGCGCGGCTAACGGAGTAGCCATCGAGATTAACGCCAATCCGCATCGGCTGGATCTCGACTGGCGCTATGTGAGGCGGGCGAAGGAGGCAGGGGTCAAGCTGTGCATCGGGCCCGACGCACACCGACCCGAAGGCCTTGACGATGTGACCTACGGTCTGGGCATCGCGCGCAAAGGATGGCTGGAACCGCATGATCTGCTGAATTGCATGACCCTCAAGGAATTTCGCGCATGGCGAAAGTCCAAATGACGCAGGCCGCAAACCGTATACGTGCGGCCAGGATATACGAACGTCTGGCGGCTGCCTACCCCGGCGCCAACTGCACCCTGGACTACGCCAATGCTCTCGAGCTCCTTGTCGCGACGATACTGGCCGCACAATGTACAGACGAACGCGTAAACATTGTGACACGAGACTTGTTCCAGAAATACCGGAAACCCGAGGATTATGTTCAAGCGTCTGACGGCGAACTCGAGGGCGATATCCGATCGTGCGGCTTCTATAACCAAAAAGCAAAGACTATCAAGGGCGCCTGCAAGGCGTTGATTGAAAAGTACGGCGGTCAGGTGCCCGGCACGCTCGAGCAACTCGTCCGGCTCGACGGTGTGGGGCGCAAGACGGCAAACGTGGTGCTGGGACAGTGTTTCCAGACGCCCGGCGTCATCGTCGACACCCATTGCAGAAGGGTGTCCCAGCGGCTCGGGTTCACCAAACACGACGACCCGAAAAAGATTGAACAAGAACTGATGAAGATCTGGCCCCGGGAGACCTGGACCCAGTACTCCCATTTCCTGGTACACCACGGCCGCCAAGTCTGCAAAGCGAGAGGGCCGGCCTGCTCACGCTGCGTCGTCTACGATCTATGCCCGTTTCCTCATACCGCCCAGGGCAAGAAGACTGCAAATTAACGGCTGGGCTTCTGCCCGCAACGGCCTGAGGTGGAACAATCGCCCTTCGAGCGCGTCATTCCTGGCTGTCATGCAGCGCTTCAAAAACCTCATTGGGCGAACTGCAGGCAAGAAGCCTCTCCCGAAACCCCGGAGTCTTCAAGGCCAGCATGACTTGCGCGAGCAGCTTGAGATACTCCTTGTGCGATTGGGCGGGCATAGCGAACAGGACAACAATGTGGACGGGCTGATTATCGAGGGTATCGAAGTTGAGGCCCTGAGGGGAGATGCCCACCGCCAAAATCGGCCGCGTCACTTCTTTGATGCGGACGTGAGGAATCGCGACTCCTGACCCAATGCCTGTGCTCATGACGGATTCCCGGTCATAGACGGCCCGGCGCAGCGCCTCCCGGTCGCTCACCGCATCGGATGCGCTGATGCAATCAATAAGGATGTCGAGCGCGTCGTGCTTTGAGATGCCGCCCTCCAGTATGCACACCGCTTCTCTCGCTATGTCGATGCCGAATACGCTCATATTAGTTGCTGGCCCTGGCAGGGCCAGGATGCCTCCCGTTGCTTTGTCGAAACCTCTTTTGAAGCCTATGGAATTGTTGCCGGCGCTGGAATCGAACCTGCAACAGGTCCGCCGGGCGGTGGATTAGTCTTCCCAAAACTGGGGGCTCTCACCCGCTACGCCCTATCAACTGCTCCTCGGCGGGCAAGCCAACCGCACGGTCAGGACAGCCCCGGGCCCCCTTGACCTAGCCTTTGCGAAAGAGTGATTCTACATGCCGCCCGCAAATCGTTTCAATCTATCCGTCGGAAGTTTTGGGTTGCGCGGGGCTGCCTTGACATATATTCGGGAACATTCCTTTGCGAGGGTTTGACTTTTCGCGCTTTGCATGGGAAATTCTTTATGTGTGGGAAATGGCGGTGGGCCATTTCATGAAAAGGGAAATAATCGGGGCGTTCATGGATGCAATTGCTACCTATCTACTGACCAAAGTGTATCGCGGCAACTTTGGGCGGAGTGCGGCGCCTTCCCTGAACCGGCTCAGCCTCAGTGTCGAAGAGCACGAAGTCTTCGGTTTCCTGGGCAAAAACGGCGCTGGAAAAACCACCACCATCAAAATCCTGTGCAGTCTGCTGCGCCCCACCCAAGGGGCCGCTTTCATATTCGGCGAGAACGTACGGAGCCGCAAGGCGCGGCGGCTCATCGGCTACCTGCCGGAATCGCCCTATTTTTACGAATACCTGACCCCGCGTGAAACGATCGATTTCTACGGCCGTCTCAGCGGCCTTAATGCGCGCCAGCGCCGCCAGGAATGGGACCGGCTGGCGGCACTGCTTGACCTCGGCCCGATCGCCAACCAGCGCATCCGATCCTTCTCAAAGGGCATGCGCCAGCGGCTTGGGTTTGCGGTGGCGCTGGTAGGCGATCCGCCGGTGCTCATTCTGGACGAGCCGATGACCGGTCTCGATCCTTTAGGAAGACGCAGCATCCGCGAACTCATTGTGCATATGCATAGCGAAGAGAAAACCATCTTCTTCTCTTCCCACGTCCTCGGGGATGTCGAGCAAATCTGCGATCGCGTCGGCATCCTGGTCAACGGCGAACTGCGTTCCCAAGGCCGGCTCGACGAATTGCTGACGCGCCGCATTAACCAGGTTGAGATAGTCGTCGAGGGCGTCGACGGGCGCGCCGGCAAGCAACTGGCGCCGTTGGTCGAAAGCACGCGGACGTCTGAGGCAGGGCTCCACCTTTTCACAAGCAACCTGGACGATGCGAACGCGGCTGTCAAAGCTGTACACGAGCAGGGAGGGCGCGTCGTCGAGTTCACGCCTATCAAGGAGTCGCTCGAAGACTACTTCATGCGCGAACTGGGAGGAGAACAATGAGGGTGCTCGCCGTTGCACAAAACACCTTCCGCGAGGCGGTGCGCGACCGCGTGCTTTATGTGCTGCTGTTTCTCGCGGCTGCTGCTGTCTTTGGATCGAAGGCCATTGGTTGGGTCAGCATCGGGCAGGACATCAAAATTGTCAAGGACATCTCGCTGGCGGCGGTCTCTGTTTTTGGCGTGCTGATTGCAATTTTCGTCGGCGCCAACCTGGTCTACAAGGAGATTGACAAACGCACGATCTACACTATCTTGTCGAGGCCCCTGTGGCGCTGGGAGTTTGTCCTCGGGAAGTATCTGGGGCTCATGGGATTGCTCGCACTGGTAACGGTCGTCATGGCAGGCGCAGCCGCAGTCTACGTCGTCTTCCTCGGGGGCGCGGTTGATCGAGTGTTCTTTCTCGCGGTGCTCCTGATCTATGCAGAACTGATGCTGGTCACAGCCTTGGCCGTAATGCTTTCAGCGGCCGCCTCGCCGATACTGGGCGCGCTGGTCGTCTTCAGCGTTTACGTTATCGGCCACACGACAGGTATTCTGGCGGACTTGCCTGAGCATCTCGAGAACAGCCCTGCCAAACCCTTGCTCGAAGCTGCGTACTACGTCGTCCCCAACCTGTCCAACTTCAACATCCGAGCCGAGGCAGCCAACGGCGTGGCCGTATCGGGGTCGTTCGTCTTGTGGGCGATGGTCTACGGCCTTGCCTATACCGTGATGCTTCTTGCGCTCGCCGCAGTCGCCTTCGAGGACAAAGACGTATGAGAGTCAGGTGGTTGGTCATTGCGCCCCTTGCTGTTGCGTTGGGTCTGGCGGCGAGCATTGCAGCCCAGCACCGTATCGATGCGCTTCACAACCATTGCATCGATGACGAGCTGTTGTATCTGCCCAATGAGAAGCTGCTGAACCATTTTACGGCAGGCATGGGCAGTGTAACGGCGGATTTTTTGTGGTTGAAATGCATTTCTTACACCCACAAGCACTTCGTGGGCGATCACAAGTTTGTCTGGCTCGAGCACATGTACAACATGATAACAAGCTTAGACCCGCTCTACGGCGATGTCTACCGCTACGGAGGGATCTTCCTGGCAGCCCTGAACGCGGACGACGATGCCAGCATCGCCTTGCTCAAGCGCGGTTTTTTGAGCAATCCCGATCGCTGGGACCTCCCGTATGAAACGGCCATGGTCTACCTGCTCAATCGGCGCGACGAAAGCAACTCTGCGGAGATGGCCGTCCGCTACCTCATGCTGGCATTGTCTACGGAGAAAGCGCCGGACACCGTGCTCGACATCGTCGAAGGCTTGCAGCGAAAGCACAACTTGACCGACATTGAACGCGCCATGTGGGAAGAAATGCTCCAAAGCGACGATGCGATCAAGAAAGAGCTTGCCAGAAGCAAGCTGCTGGAACTGGACTTGCGCGAGACTGCTGAACGCCTTACGGAAGCCGCCGCCACGTATGAGAAACGTTTTGGCCGCCGGCCGCATGATGTGGACGAGCTTCGCGCTTCAGGCCTCGCTGCGATCCCCGAGGATCCGGCGGGCGGCGCATTCCTGATCGACAGCAAGGGGCGGGTCTGGAGCACGACCATCCTGGACCGCGCCGTCGAGCACCGCGCCAACCGTCTACGAGCCCTTGTCGGCCGCTTTCGCGAGGAGCAGGGCCGCTGGCCAGCTTCGCTCGAGGAATTGCGCAGCGTGTCAGGGCGGCCGATCCCGGTACATCCGTACGAAGGTCGCGCGTGGCAGTATGATCCGCAGACAGGGGAGGTCGAGGGATAGATAGGTTGGCTTTTGCCCCTGCCTATAGGAACTTGAGCAGGTAGTAGTTTTTCTTGCCTCTCCGGATCACGGCAATGTGCTTCGAGCAGAGAGACGACTCGGCGAGCTTCTCTTCCGCATCGTCGATCCGCTGATTGTTAAGGTAGAGTCCCCCGCTCTTCACAAGCCTCCGCGCCTCTCCCTTGCTAGGTACGATGCCGCTGTCGACAAGTACGTCGATAAGAAGCCGCGCCGCATCGAGTTCAGCTCGGGGGCGGGTGGTCGAGGGCACCTCGCCAAAAACCTCCTCGAGGGCGGCGTCGTCCAGACCGCTCAGATCCCCGCCAAACACCGCCTGGGATGCGCTCACGGCAGCACGCAAAGCCTGATCGCCGTGAACCAGACGGGTCACCTCCTCAGCCAGACGGCGTTGCGCTGCCCGCCGCTCAGGCGCGTCGGCTATCTCGCGCTCAAGGCCGGCGATCTCTTCCCTGCTTAGAAAGGTGAAAAAGCGCAGCCAGCGAGGCACGTCGGCATCCGCCTGGTTGATCCAGAACTGATAAAAGCGGTAAGGCGAGGTTTTCGCAGGGTCGAGCCAAACATTCCCGGCCTCGGACTTCCCGAATTTCGTGCCGTCGGCCTTCTCAACAAGCGGAACCGTAAGGCCAAAGGTCTCTTTTTGCTCGATGCGACGGGTAAGGTCCATGCCGGCCACGACGTTTCCCCACTGATCGCTGCCGCCGATTTGGAGTGTGCAGCCATACGTCCGGCAAAGATGGAGGAAGTCGTAGGCCTGCAGAAGGCTATAGGAGAACTCGGTATAGGAGATGCCGTGCTCGCGGTCCTCGAGGCGCTGCCGCACGGATTCCCGGGCGAGCATGACGTTAACGGAAAAGTACTTGCCGAAGTCACGAAGAAAGCCGATAAGCGACAGTTTGCCGAGCCAGTCGGCATTGTTGACAACTAACGCGCCATTCGGGCCGTCAAAGTCGAGGAACCGCTCGAGCTGCGCCCGGATACCGGCCAGGTTCCTCTCCGTCTGCTCATAGCTGAGGAGTTGGCGCTCCTGAGCCTTGCCGCTCGGGTCACCTATAAGACCTGTCGCCCCGCCCACCAAGGCAATGGGCCGATGGCCCGCGCGCTGGAAACGTACCAAGCAGAGGATCGGAAGCAAGCTACCGACGTGCAGACTGTCTGCTGTCGGGTCAAAGCCGCAATAGAGGGTGAAGCGTTCCTGCTCGAGGCGCTGTGCTAATTCCGGATGAGTCACCTGGTTCACGATGCCGCGCCATGTGAGTTCCTCGAATAATTCCATCTGTCTCTATCTCCGCTCGGGAGACACAACTCCTCACTGCTGCTACGCCCTGGAAAAGGACCGCTTAACAAAATGAGACGGCCAAAGCACGCTTAACCGCACAGATACGCATGCCACCCCCTTGAACCGCCGGCCTACGCTCCCAGGCTGCGTCTGCGGTCACTGAGAAACAGAAAAATGGTAACACAGCCCCCGTTGTTGCGTCAAAAGACTTCGGGGCCACGTGTTTGGTATACTCTGCCATTGTGTGCATCGAGAGCGCCGTCGGGAGCTTGGTTGACCATCTCGAGGGCGCTGTGCTCAAAAATGGGCATAGCATTCTCGAAAACTGAAACCAGGGCCTGCACCGCGCAGTCTAAAGCCGGACTGAGTACTGTCTAATGCCGGTTTGTGTGAATGATCCTCCCATTTCTGAGATCCCATGTCAAAGGGAGAGACTCCGCAGAGAAGTGAAACCCGGCAACGGGCGGAAGATCTAGAGGGACCCATGCGTAGAACCCTGCTCATCATATCTCTAGGGATTATGGCCGCAAGCCTGGCCGGCTGCGACGCGCTCCAGGCCAACATCGATGCAGCGCGCAAGCGCGAGCAAGCCGCAGCGAAAAACGCGGCCGCTACAGGCGCGGACTTGGAGATTGTAGTGCCCGTTGAGGCGCAGAAGCCTGTTCGCGACGACATATCCGATTATTTCGCAACGACAGCCCGGGTCGAAGCCGAACGGCGCGTGGATGTGCTTTCCGAAGCTGTGGGGCGATGCACGGCGGTGCTTGTCGAGGAGGGTGACTCAGTCCAGCGGGGCGACGTGTTGGCGGAACTGGACAAGGAAGAGGCCTTGGCCTCGCTTGCCCAAACGGAGGTCCAGGTCCGACAGAACAAAACGACCTACGACCGGATTCAACGGGGTTACGAGGAAGGGCTGTTTTCCAAGGAGCAACTTGACAACGCCCGCTTTGCTTATGAGCAATCGAGCGCGAGTCTCGATACCCAGAAAGTCCAGTTCGACAATCTTACTATCCGCGCCCCTATTAGCGGTGTCGTTACACAGCGCAACGTCCAACTCGGGACGCTTGTGTCATCCGGTGCGCCTGCGTTCACCATCATCGATCCAGCGAGCTTTGTTCTCACCATTGATGTGCCCGACAAGGAGCTGAGCCGGGTACGCGAGGGACAGCGTGGCGAGGTGGTTATCGACGCCTTGCCCGGCCAGACACTGACCACGAAAGTCCGCCGGGTCAATCCCGCGGTGGATCCGATGAGCGGCATGGTCAAGGTGCTGCTTGATTTCCAAGAGGACGTTAAACCGCGTTTACGAGAGGGTTCTTTTGCCCGTGTGCGATTGATCACCGAGACGCGGACCGGCGTGCTCTTGGTATCCAAGGACGCCGTCATCGAGGAAAACGCCCGCAGGTACCTCTACGTCGTTGCAGAGGAGAATACGCCGAGCAGCAACACGGAATTGGATCCAGGCAAAACCGATGCGCCGACGCTGACGGCGCAACGCGTCGAGGTGCAAACAGGTCTCGAAGACAGCGCAGACATCGAGATTGTCTCTGGGATCGACGAGGACGACCAGATTGTTACGATGGGGCAACATGCCCTCAAACCAGGATCTCGTGTGAAGATCACGAACGCACAGGAGGAATTGGCGGCCAAAGCGCAGTTGACGTCAGAGGAGGCCCTCGAGTCGGCGCGCCTAAAACGCGAGGCCGCCGAAAAAGCGGCAAAGCGCCGCACGGCGCCGGACATCTAGACACCGCCGCGTCGTCACAACCAATAAGTTTGAGGAATGTACTTCCCCTATGAGCGAGACCCCGCCTCAGAACGAATCGCCTAAGATCAATATCCTGCCGATCCGGCGTCCTGTAACAACGGCCATGATCTTTCTGACACTGGCCGTCTTTGGATGGAAATCCTACCGCGAACTGCCCCTCAATCTGATGCCCGACATTTCTTATCCCACCCTGACTGTGCGAACGAGCTTCGAAGGGGCGGCCCCTGAGGACGTCGAGAAGCTGTTGACCCGTCCCATGGAAGAGACCCTGAGCACGGTGGGCGGAATGGTCGAAATCAGCAGCATTTCCTCAGCGGGCCTATCGGAAATCGTACTCGAGTTTACATGGGACACGGACATGAATCTCGCCCAGCAGGACACGCGGGACCGGTTGGACCTGTTCGAGCCTCCTCGCGAGGTTACCGAGAAGCCCGTCATCCTACGCTACGATCCGACGCTGGACCCCGTCATGCGCGTAGCCATAGCCGGCAGCGACCTCTCTGGAGCGGTCGACCCGGATATGCGCGCCGCGTTGGCTCTTCAGGAACTTACAGAAATCCGGGAAGCAGCCGAGCGCTACATCAAAGGAGATCTCGAGGCTGAGATAGGTATTGCGCAAGTTACACCAAAGGGAGGCCGCGAAGAGGAAATCCAGGTCTTGGTCGATGCGGCCCGTCTCAAAACCTTGGGCATGTCGCTCGAAACCGTCAAAAACGCCCTTGCCATGCAAAACATCAACCTTTCCGGCGGCATGCTGAAAGAGGGCAAGACCGAGTATCTCGTCCGGACGCTCAACGAATTCCAGGAGGTGGAAGACATTAAGCAGTCTGTGATCGGGATGGCGAACAACCGCGAGGTGCGCCTCGAGGATGTGGCCCAAGTCTTTATGGGGCAAAAGGATCGCGACACGATTGTGCGCGTCAATG
Source organism: uncultured Nitrospiraceae bacterium (assembly GCA_964493915.1). Lineage (GTDB taxonomy): Bacteria > Hydrogenedentota > Hydrogenedentia > Hydrogenedentales > SLHB01 > CAZBQH01. The sequence continues at coordinate 9,700 of CAZBQH010000363.1, read as the reverse complement.
AACGCGAAGCCGTCGAGCTCGAGATCTACAAGGAGGGCGATGCCAATACCGTGCAAGTGTGCCGCAGACTGCGCGATCTCTTTGGTTTTCCGCGAGAGAAATCCTTGGCTGAGCGGCTTAATGAAACGATCCGTAATACGATGCCCGAAGCGATGGCCGACAAAAATGCAACAATCGACGAAAAATCAGCCGAATTGGCGAAGACCGTCCGGTCACGCTTACCGGAATATGCTCAGATTACCCTGATCAGCGATCAGTCGCGGTTTATTGTAGCGTCTATCAAGGAAGTGCAGAGCACTGCGGTCGTGGGCGGTATCCTTGCGCTCATTATCTTGTTCTTCTTTCTTCGCGAGTTGAGAAGCACCGTCGTCATAGGCATCGCCATTCCTGTCTCAATCATCGCCACCTTCATTCCCATGTTCCTGGGGGGTCTCTCGCTCAACATCATGTCGCTGGGCGGCTTGGCACTCGGCGTGGGCATGCTTGTCGACAACTCGATTGTCGTGCTCGAAAGCATCTTCCGATGCCACGAGGAAGGGGACGGAACAGTCCAGGCCGCCGACAGGGGCACGCGCGAGGTGTCCGCTGCAGTTACAGCATCCACCCTCACAACCGTCGCCGTATTCCTTCCTATTGCCTTCGTTGAAGGCATTGCGGGGCAGCTTTTCAGCGACTTGGCCCTGACAGTCGCTTTCTCACTCATTGCTTCTTTACTCGCCGCACTATCTCTTGTCCCCGTGATCGCTTCGCGCAGCAAACTGAACATCATGGCGCACAAGCAGGTTGTCTGGCCTATGCGTGCCTACCGTATCGCGCGTGAACGCCACGGGTTGGCGGGTGCCCTATTCGCTCTGCCCTTGGTCAGCGCGAAGCTGGCGGGAACATGGTTCGCAGGCGCCGCTGCCGACGCGTTTTCGCCGGTGACCAGCGTTGTACAGGCTTGGCGAACCAGGGAGGGCGCTGCTTGGTCGCGCGCAGCCCAAACGTCCGGCGTCCTGGTTGCGTTGCCCTTGCTTGCAACTCTCTTTGTCCTGCAATTGGTGCTGCAGTTTCTGCAGGCCGCATTCGTTACGATGCTCTTTGTCTTCGGCGTTATTTTTGCTATGGCATATCGCGCCTTGGCTGCACTGTTGAGAGTCATACTGTGGGCGCCTCTTTACGTTTTCGACCTCGGCTTCAATCTGTTCAGGAAGCTCTACGCTAGCCTTTTGCACTACGCTCTGCGTTTCAGCATTCCCGTACTTGCTTTGGTTCTTGTTCTCTCTGTTCATTCGGCCTTCGTCGCAGGCCGCCTTGGCCGCGAGCTGATCCCGCCCATGAAGCAAGGCGAGTTTGGCATCCGCATGGAGGCGCCGGCAGGCACCAAACTCGAAGAGACGGAGGCGCTCGCACGGCGGATTGAATCCATTGTCGGGCAGTCGCCCGAAGTGGAAACGGTTTCTGTCGAGATTGGCACAGAAAAGGCGGAGGTCTCTTCTACGCGCGGTGAGAACGTTGCCCAATTCACGGTCCTGCTTCGCGATCCGGAACTGAATGCCCGGCGCCAAGATCTCATCATCGAGCGGTTAAGAAAACAGATCCGGACCGTCACCGCCGACGAGATCGCCTTCACGCTGCCGACCCTGTTCAGCTTCAAAACAGCCGTCGAGCTTCAGATTCGAGGGGATGACCTCGAGCAATTGCGGACCGTGGGAGAGAACGTCCTGACAGCGATCCAGGACACACCGGGCCTGAAGGACGCCGAACTGAGCGTCCGCGAGGGTTATCCGGAGATCATCGTCGAGGTCGACCGGGAGCTGCTGGCCGCGCGAGGCATTGATCCGCAGCAGGTTGCACAACGTCTCAGGAACGAAGTGCAAGGCGAAGTGCCGACCCGCTTCGACCGCGGGGGCGAGAAGATCGACATCCGCGTCCGGTCCGACCGGCAGCACTTGCGCAGCGTCGAGGATCTGCGGCATATCTCGGTAACCGACGGCAATCCGCCGACTCCCCTGCACGCCGTGGCCCGGATTTACGAGCAAGAAGGCCCGAGTGAGATCCGGCGTGTGGACCAGCGCCAAGTGGCTCTGATTACAGCCAACGTCGAAGGCCGCGACCTGGCCGCCGTCTCACGCGAAATTCTCGAGAAGGCCCGGCGCGTACCGAAACCGGCGGACTACGTGGTGTTCCCTGGAGGTCAATATCGGGAACTGCAGGTGTCTTACAAGAGCCTCGAATTTGCCCTTCTCCTGGCGGTTTTCCTGGTCTATGTGGTCATGGCGTGCCAGTTCGAGTCCATTTGGCACCCTGTATTGGTGATGTTCAGCGTTCCCCTTGCCTTTATCGGTGTGATTTATGTTCTCGATGCTTTCAACTTCGAGTTAAGCGTTGTGGTGTTCCTTGGAGGGATCGTATTGGCGGGGATTGTGGTAAACGACGCGATTGTGCTTGTGGACTATATAAACCAACTGCGCCGGCGGGGCATGTCCAAGCGTGAAGCTGTCGAGTTAGCTGCGGCCGTTCGACTACGTCCTATCCTCATGACAACGTTGACAACCGTGCTGGGGCTGCTGCCGATGGCGTTGTATGCGAGCGAGGGCGCCGAAATCCGTCAACCGATGGCGATAACCGTCATGGCCGGCTTGACTTCGGCGACTTTTCTGACCCTTGTCATCATCCCGATGGCCTACGACCTTCTGGGCGGACGCGATAAGGCGGCATCATGAAACGTTCTATCACAGAAATGGCCATCAACCGTCCGGTAACTGTGGCCATGATCGTGGTAACCATGCTGAGCTTAGGCGTGATTGCCTGGCATCGCATGCCGATCGAATTCCTGCCCCGCCTCGATTTCCCTACCATTCTGGTTGTGATTCCGGACCCCGGAGCGACGCCGGCGCAAGTCGAGAACCAGATCGCCATACCAGCCGAAGGCGAGTTTCGTACCCTCTCTCACCTGAAACGCATCACAACAACATCCGACTCGAATGCATGCATGGTCAAGCTGGATTTCGATTGGGATACGAATATGGCCTTGGCCGCCGCCGAAGTCCGGGACCGTATGGAACGGCTCAAGCTCGTACTTCCATCAGAAGTCGACCGCATGATGCTGCGCCATTTCGATATGAGTCAGTTGCCTGTGATGGCGTTTGCTGCGTTCCGTGCCGGGGACGATGAGGAACTTGCGCACCTTGTGCGGACAGTTGTGCAGCCAAGGCTCATGCGTATTGACGGCGTTGCGGAAGTCACCGTCCACGGCAAACCGGAGCGCGAGGTGCTTGTCGAGTTTGATCAGGAAGCCTTGCGAACCTTGCAGTTAAGCTTGTATCAGGTGGTGGGAAGCCTGCGTAACAGCAGTCTCAACATCACGGTCGGGGAGCTAACCGATGGGGAAACCAAATACTACGTACGAGCTTTAGGCGAGTTCCGCCGCCCGGAAGAGATTGCCAATCTCGTGGTAGGACCCAACGGTCTGCGGCTGAAGAACGTTGCGAAGGTTGGCTACAACACTCGGGAGACAAACGAAGGATTCTCGATTGACGGCAAAGGCGGGGCCTTTGTGTTGATCCAAAAAGAGTCGGAAGCCAACACGGTGGCGGTTTGTCAGGCGGTCAGTCAGGAATTGGACGCGCTCAAAACAGAGCCTCTTTTCAGCAGCCTCGAGACGTTTATGTTCCTGGATCAATCAAAGATCATCCTCGAAGCACTTCACAAGGTAGCCCACGCGGGTCAACTAGGCGCTTTTCTGGCAATGGTTGTGTTGTTTCTTTTTCTGAGACGGCTTCGGCCCACGCTGGCCGTAGTACTAGCAATACCCGCATCCCTTGTGGCGGCCTTGGTCTTCATGTTCTTTGCGGGCATGTCGCTCAATCTGATCACCATGGTCTCGATGATCGTGGCTGTCGGCATGCTTGTCGACAACTCGATCGTAGCAATCGAGAACATCGATAGATACGCCAAACTGGGCTTGAGTCCGAAGGAAAGCGCCCGGCGAGGCGCCTCGGAAGTCGGCCTGGCGATTACGGCGGCGACCCTCACAACCGTAGTGGTGTTTATCCCAATCGTATACATGGACACAGGCGAAATGAACACCTACATGCGTCAATTCGCCGTACCTGTAACGGTTGCGCTGGGGGCAAGCTTAGCCGTCGCCCTGACTGTCATTCCTTTGGCGGTCAGCCGCATGAAAAGGCGCGAGCATCTAACCGATCACCGCTATCTTGGGTTTCTCATGCGTTCTGCAGTGTGGGTTCACGGTTTCACGGACCGCTTCGATCCCATCCAACATCTCATCAACTTCTACCAGCGCAGCCTCGCCCTGTCCATGGGCAATCGACTCGGCACGCTTCTGATCCTCGGCGCCGTCTTGGGCATTACGTACGCGTGGCCGGCGCGGCATATTGACTTTCAGCGGCAGCCGAGTATCGACACGCGCGAGGTGGACATCCAGATTGCCCTGGACCAGAACTTTGACAAGGAGATGGTCCGCAACACCTTTTCCGCCATTGAGAGCATCGTCAACCAACAACGAAACGAACTTGGAATCCGCAATATCTTCTCCCACTACAACACGGGCGGAGGCACTTTGCGCGTATACCTCCTTAAGGAAGAAGACTTGAGCGATGGGCAGGAGATCGAGTACAGCACCGAGCAAGTCCGCGATATCCTGCGCCAGCGTCTACCCAAGCGCATACCGGGGGCCGAGATTCACTTTTCAGTAGCTGAGGCGGCCGAGAGCCAAGGCGCCCGCATCGCCTTGCGGATGCGAGGCGACGATGTCGATATTCTCCGCGAGTACGCGGAGAGATTCAGCGTGCTGCTAGAACAACTCCCGCATGTGGATGAAGTTGACACAAGTTGGGAACAGGCAAAGCAAGAGGTCCAGGTCCGGGTCGATGAAGTTCTGGCTGAGCAGGTCGGCGTCAATCCGTTTATCATCGCGCAGACGGTCGATTTTGCTTTACGGGGGATCCGATTGCCGTATCTGAAACAAGCGGGACGCGAGATACCCGTATGGGCGCAGTTCCGCGAGGAAGACCGCCAAACCAAGGCCAATCTCGAGAATGTGGCTGTACTTACCCAGACGGGGGATCTCATGCCTCTGAATGCTCTGGTTGATTTCACGAAGGCGCGCAGCCCCCAGAGGATCACGCGAGAAGACGGCAAGAACGTTGTCACGGTCTCGGCAGAAACCAACCCTCAGAAACTAGGGGAAGTGAAGCAGAATCTGGATAGGCTGGTTGCCAACTTCGATCTACCCCGGGGCTACGAGATCGAACTCGGCGATCAGATTATGGAGCTGATGCGGAATCTGCGCAGTTTTGTTGTGACTTTGGCGCTCGCCGTCACACTGATCTACATCGTCATGGCAGCCTTGTTCGAGTCCATGTTGTTGCCTCTCTCGATTCTCACCGGTGTGCCTTTGGCCGCTGTCGGCGTCATATGGGCCCTATTCCTGACGGGAACGGCCGTCGACATCGTCGCATTGATTGGGGCCATCCTCATGGCAGGCATCGTCGTGAACAACGGCATTGTCATCATAGATCACATCAACCAGCTGCGCAGGAGCGGCATGAAGCGGACTGACGCGATTCTTCAAGCCGGTCGCGACCGTTTTCGGCCCGTTATGATGACTGCATTGACAACAATTCTTGGCTGCGTTCCTCTCGCGTTTGGCACAAGTGGCGGGGGCGACGCCGGTTTTGCCAGCCTTGGCCGGGCGCTTATCGGCGGGCTGACTACCGGCACACTGCTCACGCTTTATGTTGTGCCCTTGTTTTATTGCCTTTTCGATGATTTCGGGGCTTGGGCTGTGGATTTTGTCGGGAATATGGCCGCCCTTGGACGCCGCAGGCCAGCCAGGCGGCTGTCAACGCAGGATTAAGCATGCAAACGACCGCGAGCGCGTCTTGCTTCCTATCTGCATCGTGAGCCTCATTTCCTACCCCCGTTTCCGGATTACGGAGTGTGATCTGCCCCATTTTCCAGGTCTTCTTCGAATAGTTTCTAAATAAGGCAACGAATCCGTTTCAGATAGATCTATCATCAGTCAAGTCGCCCTCTTGACAGAACTCTGGACAAGGCCTACAATAGAATCAGCTTGTCCGGTATCTTACCGGAAAAGTGGATGTTTTGGGTTCCGGTCAAACTCTAGGGGAGAATTTGCTATGTACCACACGATTGTCAGGTCCTTTTTGGTAGCCGCCATGGTCATGCTGGCTGCACTTCCAGTGTTGGCTCAAGATTATGTTGGCACGGAGAAAGTAGGATTCTCTGAACTTGCCGAGGCGCCTGTCCTGGATGGCAGCGACGCGGATGTTGTCTGGGCGAGCACGCCGTGGGTTCAGGTTTCCGACTACTGGAACGCCACGGCGCCTACGGACGTGGCCGATATGAGCGCCCGATTCAAGGCCGGCCATTTCGGAGGCTCTATCTATCTGTTCGTCGATGTGAATGACCAGGAGGACGACGTAAGCAACGCGGAATTCTGGGCGAAGGACTGCGTCGAGCTGTTCGTGGACATTCAGCGTATTGGCGGTGAGATGGGGGCCGATCATGCGACGCAGGTGTCCGCCTGGGAGTCGAACGGCGGTCCTGTGCAGATGCGCTTTCTCTGTGATGGTTCACAGATCGACATCTACGACACCGCTTATACGGGTGACACCCTGGACTATGCGACGAATAACGACACAGCCGGCAAGACGTACTACGAGATCAAGTTGACGCCGCCGGCCCTCAAAGCGTTAACCGATTACGACTCTTTCGGGTATACCATGCACCTCGTCGACGCCGACGATGGTGAGTATCACTGCTCGATCGGTTGGTGGGGCGGTCCCCAACAACCTGAGGGCACATACAACGACCCGCCGGATACGGGTGGCACGATGCCCTTTCAGAATGCCGACGTATTCTCTGAGGCGGGTTTCATGCGCGGGCTTAATGGCGAGCCGATCGTGAGCGACGGCGACCTCGTCATCTACTACAACTATGACGAGGTAGGCGCGACCGTAACCGACGGGTCCGGCAAAGGCCACGACGGCACAGTCATGGGCGACGTGACCGCCGAGGTCGTTGGCAAACGGCGCGGCGGCGCGGCTTTCGCCAACAGCGGCTACATCGACCTTGATGGTGCCAACTTCCCGGCGGGCGACATACCGGTGACGGGAATCACCCTGGCTGCCTGGGCTAAGGTGGAGGATACGGGCATAAGCCATGCTATTTTCAACGCCCGTTCCGACGGCGACCCGCAAGTGTGGCTGATCCATCCCGAGATCCGTGCGGCAGATTTCCGCTTTACCTTGCGCGACGGCGCAAGTGAGACCATCGCGGACATCAAGACGGGAACCCCTGTCTGGGGCGAATGGCTCCATTATGCCGCCACCTATGATAAGGCAACTGCCACGGCTGCCCTTTATATAAATGGGGAGTCGATCAGCACGATCACGGTGGACAATCCAGCCGATATCGCAAGCAACTGGGACCTCGGGGCGCGCGTCGGTTTCAACGTCGATGATGCGCGGCCGTTCACGGGCGTGATGGACGAATTCTACCTGTTCAAGCGCGGCCTGACTGAGACCGAGGTGCAGATGCTCTACAACCTCCAGGAGCCGGGTGTCGAAGTCGATTCAGATGGCGACGGCCTGAGCGATGAGGAAGAAACCGCCCTCGGTACCGATCCTAACGATCCCGACACGGATGGGGACGGCCTGAGTGACGGCGACGAAGTGAACATCCACGGTACAAATCCGCTTCTGGTCGATACGGACGGCGACGGCGTATCAGACGGGGTCGAGATTTCCTGGGGGTCCGACCCATTGGATCCGGCAAGCCTGCCTGGTCTTCCGACTGCTACGGTGTACGGACTGCTGGCATTGGCGTTGCTCGTTGCGGTTGCCGGCGGAGGCGTTGTAGTTCTGAGAAAGCGGACGGCCCGGTAACGAGACCGTTACCGCTCGATGTTTTTAGGCGCACCAATCAAAGGCCCGCCTTTCACGGCGGGCCTTTGCTGTGTTTTCGCGGGCCGGAAGATTCGCTAGTGGTGTGAAAAGCAGCGTTCGAGGGTGAAGACCATGGCTGCGCCAGCTTCATTGCAGGCCGCAATGGCCTCGTAATCGTTGATGCTGCCTCCGGGCTGAGCGATCGCCTTGATCCCTGCCTTTGTCGCCGCGTCGACAGCATCACGAAAGGGGAAAAAGCCGTCTGACGCCAGGACCGCCCCTTCGAGTGATTCGCTTCCTCGGTACTTCGCTTGGGCTTTCGCAACAGCCTGCTCAACAGCTCCAACGCGGTCTTGCTCGCCTGTTCCAACGGCAAGAGTCTGTCCATTGTGCGCAATAACACAACCGTTTGACCGCACGTGGATGTTTACATACCAGGCAAAGAGCAGGTCGCGCAGCTCTTCCTCAGTAGGACGGCGGGCAATCTCGATCCGTCCCTTTGTCTTGTGGTCATTGTAAGCCGGCACAAGATCGCCAATGCCCCTTACGCGCGACAGATAGGGTTTGGCAAGCACGAGACTGCCGTCGTCGAAAACCTTGATCTCGCACACGTCGCTCTCGTCATCGACAAACTTGGAAAGAACCGCGAAATCGGGGAGCTGGATAATACGAATCTCCTTGTTGCGGCCGAAGCGGGCAGCGTCGTTAAGAACGGCCAGCGCCTCTTCAGAAAAGGCGGGGGCCGCCACACCCTCGACAACGGTTTGCATAATCTCCTCTGCAGTGTCCGGGTCGACCTCGACGTTGAAGACCACGACACTGCCAAAGGCTGCCTGCGCGTCCGCATCGCGGGCACGCTGGTAAACCTGGATTAAGGGCATCTCGCCGACTTTGATTGCTGCGCCCGACGGATTGCAGTGCTTCATGACTGCGCACGCGGGCTGCTGCATGTACTTGAGGATGCCGACGGCGTGGTGCATGTCCTCGATGTTGGTTTGAGACAGGCCGCTCTTGCCGGTCTTCAGAACTCTATGGGCTCCCAACACAAGCCGGGTCTCCCGCTCCGGACGGTAGAAGGCGGCGGCCTGATGGGGGTTTGTACCATACCGCAGATCGTCGACTTTCTCGTAGCGCCGGCCGAGCAGGTCGATATGATGGGGGAAGGCGCCCTCTGTACGGGTACGGTACATTTGTTTCAAGTCTTTCTCTGACATAGCCAATCCTCCATTGTCACAACAGCGGCGTGATGCTCAGGTCAGCGCTCGACGTACACATGCAGCGGCGCCACGCACCGGTGAAAGGCTTCACGACGATTCTGTTGGTTGCATCTAACGGTGCATCGTCGTGCCGAACCATTGGCTCCCGCCATGGTCCAGGTGCAGCACGGGCCGTCCGCTCAAACGCTTCTCGCGACCGAACTTCTCGCGGATAGCCATGCCAAACTGCCAGTCCGAGCCCTCGAAGTGATCAAGCTCGATGTAGCCAACTTCGTCAAAACACGTTTTGCGGACGCATTGGAAGTAGCCGATGGGCACTCCGTCCGCCTCGCGCAGGCGAAACTCGCCGGGCCCCTCGATAAGCTCGCGCCACTGTTCCCAAGGGCGAATCTCGCCTGTAAGCACCTTGGCGGTCGTATCTTCGTTGAGCATTTTGCTGCCGTCGGCGGCGATGAAATGCACGTCCGTTTTGTCCATCTCGTCAAGTCTGGCAAACAGGTCCGGCGGCAGTAGCGTGTCCGAATCGAGGAGGATCACCCACTCGCCCGAGGCCAGCCGGATCGATTC
>CAZBQH010000362.1:0-6627 GCA_964493915.1 uncultured Nitrospiraceae bacterium | reverse complement strand
TCAGCGAGGCCGACCACGCCGCCTTGCGCGGTTGCCATCGCGCGCTCGATGCAGTGGCGCAACTCCCGCACGTTCCCAGGCCAGCGCTGGGCCTGCAGAAACTCCAGCGCGTCGGGGCGGATGCCTGCGAACGACCGCTTCGCACGGGTGTCGTTCCTGAAAATGTATCCGGCCATAGTTGGCACGATTAGCGGAGGAAATTCCACGATGGGCGAGTGTCCAGGTTGATGCTCTGAAGTCGGGAATCACCTCCTGATTCGTTCCTCAGGCATGGCAATGTCGACTTTACGAATGGCCAGGCATTTCTCGCTCGTGGAAACGCCCAAAGGGGACCACGTAGAGGCAATGTGCCTTGGTTACGCAGCGCGGCGTTCGTATCGGTGATGTAGCCCGCCGACTTGGGGAAGCGAAACAACTTTGCCTTGATCGGATGCCTGAACCGGATGTGTGACCGGGCTGTCCATATCGAGAGACAAGTGCGTCCGGCTCCCATTGTAATAAGTAACATAGTCGGCAAGAACCCGTCTCAGATGGTTTTCGCTGAAGACAATGACGTGGTCCAAACACTCTCGCCGAATGGACCCGTTGAGTCTCTCAGAATACGGATTTGGACGAGCAATCAACTGCACGTCATCGAGACTTTGAGTCGCGAGCTTTCCGTGTGACCCATCCGTTTCATCCGTTGTTTGGGAGCACGATTCCGTTGGTGGAGGTGCGCCGCAACTGGAATGAGACTATCATCTTCTTTCGGGGCGCTTCACCCTCCCTCATGTCCATTCCTGCGGCCTGGACAACACTTTGCGAGGCCGATCCGTTCATCGCACTGACGGAGGGGCGGTCTGCGTTTCGTTGCGAGGACCTGCTGACGTTGCGCCGGTACTTGGATACGCTGGAGAAGGAGGCCGGTCATGCGCGGTAAATTCGGGGCGGCAGTGTGTAAAGCAAATTACGCCTATTATGTAAACCGCATTATGCCGGAGCGCATTGGGCGCAATCAGCGGAGGGGTGCTGAAGATTGGCAATATATCGTCATTGCATGTAACAGCTTACGGCAGAATTTGCTTGACTTCTGCCTGTCGTGCGGCGTAATCTCCTTTACAGGTCGGTTGGAACTATTCGGAGAAGCACGCCATGGAGAACGTCGAGCACGAGAAGGAAGACGCCCTACGGGCCAACGGCACGTTCAACCCGCGGGCCGAACAGGTGGTAGACGCGCTGTTTTTGAAGGGACATTTCTTCGATGCACGAGACTTGGTGCAGGTGAAATACGAGATGTTGCGCCGGGTGCGCGAGGACGGGATGCAGGTGGCGCAGGCCGCTGCGGCTTTCGGTTTTTCGCGGGCGGCGTTTTACGAGATTCAGCGGGCGTGGCAATGCGAAGGGGTGGGCGGATTACTGCCTCGTCCGCGCGGCCCCCGGCATGCGCACAAGCTGACGGAGGAAGTGATGGACTTCGTGCGCACCGCTCAGACCAGGGATGCGGCGTTGCGTGGGCCGGGGCTGGCGGAACAGGTGCGCGAGCGCTTTGGCGTCGAGGTGCATCCGCGCAGCATCGAGCGGGCCCTGGCGCGCCAGGCAAAAAAGGGCGTTAGTCACGGAGCCGGAACGGTGCGATTGCCGTCCAGCCTATGAACAATTGCGCGTCCTGGCTTTGGAAGACTCCGCCTGTATGCACGGACGTTGGGGCATGGCGTTGTTCATGAGCCGCGGATTTGCCGCGTGGCGGCACGCGTGGACACAAACGGCGCCCGTCCACGAACAGGACCTCAGGTGTTCAATACGATCTCATACCTCGCAGGAGGCCATTCGTTTGCCTGATGAGCTGCAGAGCCACATAGTATCCGCCCTGGCGGGCATGGTGCTGGACGCATTGAGCAGGGAGGCCGCCTGATGGATATGGCACGGCAAAAAGTCACCAGCGACCACTTGCGGCGCGACGCGTACCTCTACGTGCGCCAGTCCACGATCCAGCAAGTGTTTCACAATACGGAGAGCACGCGCCGCCAATACGATCTGCGCCGGCGCGCCGTGGCCTTGGGCTGGCCCGAAGAACGCATTATCGTCATCGACACGGACCTGGGCCAGTCCGGCGCGTCCGCGGCCGATCGCGAAGGCTTTCAGCGATTGGTGGGCGACGTGGGTCTGGGAAAGGCGGGTATTGTCTTGGGGCTCGAGGTCTCGCGTCTGGCGCGCAACTCGACCGATTGGCATCGCCTGTTGGAAATCTGCGCGCTCAGCGACACCCTCATCCTGGACGAAGACGGGCTGTACGATCCCAGCGCCTTCAATGACCGCTTGCTGTTGGGCATGAAGGGCACTATGAGCGAAGCTGAATTGCACGTCCTGCGCGCCCGGCTGCAAGGCGGCATTCTCAGCAAGGCACGGCGGGGCGAACTGCGCTCACGGCTGCCGGTTGGTCTCTGCTACGACGCGCGGGGACAGGTCGTCCTCCATCCGGATAAACAGGTTCAGGACGTCATTCGTCTTTTCTTCAAGACCTACCAACGCCTTGGTTCGGCCATGGGAGTGGTCCTTTGGTTTCGCAAGAACAACCTGCAATTCCCACGCGACATCGTTACGGGACCCAAAAAGGGACAAATTGCCTGGGGACCGTTAAGGCACTCGCATGCGACCATAACGCTACGCAATCCGCGGTATGCCGGCGCCTTTGTCTTTGGCCGCACGAAGAGCCGCAAGCGCGTGGATGGCTCGCTCCACATCCAATCCTTGTCCATGGAGGAGTGGGATACGCTCATTCCCGGCGCCCACCCCGGGTACATCACGTGGGAAGAATACAACGACAACCTTCGAACGTTGAAGACTTGCGCCAAGGCCCATGGGGCTGACCGGCGCGATCATCCCCCCGGCGAAGGTCCGGCCCTGCTTCAGGGCATGGTCCTGTGTGGCGTGTGCGGACGCCGGATGACGGTCCGGTACCACAAAAGACACGCAGAGACCACTCCCGACTATGTGTGCCAGCGGGAAACCACCGAGTACGGCGTCGCCCGCTGGTTGGCGTTTGCGACAGTGATTGCCATAGCCGCGCTGCTTCTTACCGACGAGGCATCCCCGTGTCAGGCGGGCATCAACTACTAACTGGGAAAGGCCGGTAAGCACAGGGGAAATTGTCAGGTGTTCATGAAAAGAATTGTGTGCGGGCTTGGTGCTCTGGCGCTCTGTTGCTCCCTCGGCTTCATGGCGATTGCGGATCCCCCGGAGATCATGCGTACGTTCTCGATGGAGGAGGTCCTCGCACCGGCCACAGGAGAGGACCATGAGGGGAACCTGTGCCGGTGTGTCCTGAAGTACTTCGAAGCGGGTCACGTGGAGCATCCGCAACACGGCGGACCGGGAAAGATATGGTTGACCCTTCACGACCCGGATGGGCCCGGGCCGGGTATCGTTCGGATCTATGCCGGCGCCTATGACTCCGAGCGGTACACGCTTTTGTTCGAATTGAGAAGCAAACCGACGGTCTCGCACCTGCTGAAGCCTCGCATGACCCGCTGCCTTGTTGTACGCGAACGCGACGAGGAGCACGCGGAGTACATCGAAGCGCTCGTCATTCTTACTCAGGAGATGCAGTTTGGGACCAGTCGAGAAGTGACGGAACGAGCGTTCATCTTCGATGGGAGGCTCCATCCCGTCGAGCTCCCGCTCCTCGTGAAGCGATTCAGGCGCAGCCTGAACGATCACGAGAGCTTCGGTGGACACGGTCCCGTTGTTGGACTAGATGAAGACGGCCTCGAGTTCACACTCCGTATCTATCGTGAACAGGGCCATCCGGACTTGGTCGCCACTCCGGACCCCAACTGCTGCCCCGGGGGCGGGGAAATCCGCGGCAGGCTTGGCGTGGTCTATCGAAAGCAGGATACCGAAGCTGTCCAGGACGTTGACGCACACGGCTACGCGTTGCGGGTAACGGAGTTCACTTGGAGGAAACCGGAGTTTGTCGAGTAGAGACGGCAAGTTGAATGCTCCTGGCTAACGTGGATAGTCGAGAGGAGTGCCAGGATGTCGCCATCGCCCTTACCGGCAAGGCGTGCGCCTGTGCGGATCCCTCAGACTGCTGAGAGTTTACGGGCAAACTTCCCGCTGGTCGTACGACTTATGGGTATGAACAGCAGAGTCGGCCTTGAACGGATGGAGGATAGAACGATGCTTATGATGGCGCTTCGGATGCCCCCGGCTCTGTGGATGTCTGCACGGCTGGCGCGAGTGGTAGCGGCCGTGACGCTTTTAGGCCTTGTTGTCCTCGCGCTGGCCGGCAATGCTTGGGCGTGCGAACCGAGAATCGACTGCTAAGCACCGTCGTGCATTGCCTGTGCAACGATAGAAGTGAAGGAAGTCAACGAAATGAAAGCCTTGCCTTTCTTGATTGCGGCTCTTGGAGCGACTCTTTGCGGAGGGGCGCAGCCCGACAAGCAAGCCTCTTCGGAAGTGAAGATGCTGGTAACCTTGGGCTACGTAAGCTGGGATCACGACGTCAAGGACGGCGATGAGTGGTGGGCCTTGGTGAGAACCGACGATGGATGTGAATTGATTCCGACACGCGTACGTGTCAAGGAAGAAGAAGTGACGCCCGGTCACACTACGAAAGACATATCAACGGAATTCGACGGTGAGGAAGTACTGGCGCTGTTCAAAGACCTCCCCGGCACCACAAAGCGGACAGTGCCGACGTTGTTCGAGGGCAATCTTCAGGTCTTACCTGGGCAATGTATCGACTTTAATCATCGCCGGCTTGGCGTCTCGCTCTATGACAATTCGTCGGTCGTGCGCGGGCAGTGGCGTGAGGCCTGGGAGAAGTTCAGCTATATACTCGTGGTTTGCCCCAGCGAGCCCGCTTCGGACGAGTCCGATGACCGCCACAATGTGCTCACCGAATTGGAATTCGACATGTCGCGAAGCCCAATCTTCTATTCGCTCTCTTCCACACTACCGGAGGTGTTCTGGATAGGCGATCTCGATGGGGATGACAAGCCTGACTTGCTCATGGACATGTCCAGGTCAGAGAAGTCGACAAAACTGACGCTCTACTTGTCGTCAGCCGCCGGCCCAGGCGAACTCGTGGGCTTGGCCGCGGAACAGATAATCGTCTATTGCTGAAGATTTGCGGCAAACTCTTCGCCGCCCACGCGACATCGGGTTAGAACCACGGAATAAGGCAGAAGCAAGGGAGAAGTGAATGATGTTCACGACTGTGCGTCAGATGCTTCAGATGTTTCCGATTCCACCAAGCATCCGAAGGATGGTGGTGGCGCTGATATTGACCGGCCTTTTCGCCTTGATAATCGGCAATAGCGCCTGGGCTTGCGGCACCGAGGTTGATTGTTGAAATGACGCATGTGGATGAGACAAGCCTGGAAGCTCCCAAGCATGGGCTTGTCGAGTCCATCGGATCCACGTCGCGTCCCAAGGATGCCGTGCGGCGCGAGGTGATGCTCTGGGGATTGTGGACGGGCTTACTATGGGCGCTGTTGACGGTGTGGAGGCATGCGGT
Organism: uncultured Nitrospiraceae bacterium; assembly: GCA_964493915.1. Taxonomy (GTDB): domain Bacteria; phylum Hydrogenedentota; class Hydrogenedentia; order Hydrogenedentales; family SLHB01; genus CAZBQH01. The sequence goes on along the minus strand of CAZBQH010000362.1, from coordinate 1,124 downwards.
CCAGCCCGTTGGACTGGGATGCGAACATGGCATTCGATTCTTCTCCTGCGCGGCCACACTCGTGCCGACCTACAACCAAATCTTCGGTGTCCCGTGGGCCTTCATCGGTTTGGTCGGCTCAGCCATCGCCCTCTACCTTGCCTACATCCCCCGCTACCGGACCCTCCTGATTTGGTTACTGCTGGGCGTTGTCCCCCTCGGCTATCTGCGTGGGTTGGAACTGCGCCTTCTGGGCGGCATCTGTCCGCTGTGTTGGCTTGTCTTTCTGAGTTGGCTGGTCGCGCTCGCCGCGATTCCAATGTACTTGCGACGCAGGAGACTCCTTGCGTTGGCGTCCGTTTTGCTACTCTTCGGTGTGGTGTCCGGTCTGGTTGCCGCGCCGTTATACCCCGACCCAGAGGTTCAAACCCGTGAACTGCTCGAAAGCCGAGGCTGGAACGTGGTTGACCTTCGCGACACGACCGAGGTTGTTGCGGTAAACGACGGACCCGTCGTCATCTTCCGCGAGGGGTGTCCTTATTGTCACGCTTTCGCCGCACGCACCCTGAGCCGTTTCACCGAAGCACAAGGCGTCGTCTTCATAGTTGGCAATGAACGTGACCTCGCACTCAATGGCTCGCCGGGCGGCGCGCCCAAGCTCTTCCCGACCCTCCGTCAACTGGAAGGCGGACAAGTAGTCGCCGAACACGGCGGATTCCTCACGCTGAAGAATCTGAATGCCTGGTGGGAGAACAAGGAATACACACAAGCACCCCACAATCAATCCTCAAGTTGACACGCAAAACACTTTTAGGTATTAGATTAGCCAGGAGTTAGCAACACGTAGTTCGCTGGCAAGAAGCGTCGTTATGGTTCTTCCCGCAACGTTGCGGTGAATTTCGAGAGGACCGGGTGTAACAAATGGTGTAACGTGACTTGGCGGAATGAGGCTATTCTTGAACTTTCCTCACATTTGAAGATTTGTCCAAACCACTGATTTGGCAGTTGTTGGCTACAATTGGCAGCCCATGACTGATGTTCTTGGATTGACTGGGGGTCAAGAGGTCGCTGGTTCAAATCCAGTCGCCCCGACCATTTAAGTGCTTACAGGCCAACAGCTTAGCGAGATGAGTTGTTGGCCTTTT
>CAZBQH010000361.1:0-3801 GCA_964493915.1 uncultured Nitrospiraceae bacterium | reverse complement strand
TCGCCGGGCAAAAGCCGATAAAGCGGAAGTCCAGCCGCATGTCCTCCTCGAGGATGGGCAGGGCCTCTTCCGCATTGACCCGTTCGTCCTCAAGTACCTCGCGCCAACGGGCCAACAGGGACCGGGCTTTCTCCTGTTCAGCATCCGCAAGCTGTCCGCCCTTTTCCTCGACCTCATGCACCATACCCAGGACCTGATCGCGAATCATGCACGACTCATAGAAGTGAACTTGCGTGCGGACAATATGATAGAGCCAGCGCGTCGAGAGGGCCTCCGAGTCGAAGGTCAAGCGGTGCGGCGGATCCACCAACGGCTGAGCCGCCGCTATGGCTTGGACAGCTGGTTCCATGTGTTCCTTCATTTTCTGGTAGTACTCAAGGAACACGGGTTGGTCGGCACGTGCATCCGTATCATAGATGGGATGTTTGATCTTGGCCTTTTCGGGATCGGCCTCGGCATAGTAGCCATAGCCGGCATAGAACTGATCAGGCAGCTCTGCCGCGGGATCGGCGCACATGGGATGGGCGGGACCAAAGTAATGCGGCCCTTCATAGTAGGGCGGAATCTCCGGACTAAACTCGATGGCTCTCGACACGTGCCGCCATGCGTCACGCAGATAGGGTCCCGCTTTGCGCCCCGCGAGCCGTTCTGCAAACTGGGATAGCAACTCTTCCTTATCAGGCACAGGGCGCCACCACAGATATTTGTACACCTCGGCTGTGCTGGCACCGCGGTGCGGGAGGTATGCAGGGAAAACCCACGCCCCCGTGGCGCCGCTCGACGCCAATGCGTCGGCCCGGTCTACCCACCGATCCATGCATGGTATGTGCGGCAGCCCGGACGCCTCGAAAGCAAGCTCCGGTTCACTCTTCAAGTAAACGGGAATGCCTCGTTCCTGCGCGAGCCTGACCTGTTCCTTGGCCCGGTCCCCAGGCCCAATCAGGTCGATGCTGTAGTCCCAGATGTTTTTCTCGACGCCCTGTGGCTTGTGTACCACCTCGTCTTTTTCAATCTCTGTGAGCAACGCGACCCCTGGTTTGAGCCGTTTAATAAACTCCGTGTGCGGCTTGTCGCCCGACCAGACGTGCACCGCCGAATAGGGCCAGACGACGATTTCAGCGTCCGGATTGACCTCCCTGGCCGAATCTGCAAGGAAATTGCAGAGATTTGCAACGGTCTGGTCGGGACCAAGGGCTGCGCAACGCTTGCAAGTCGTCTGTCCCTTCTCGACGCCGTAGGGCCTCATATAACAATGGTAGAAACCCTCTCCCCCTATGATGAGCAGCAATCCGTCAAGGCCCGGATCGTCTCTGAACAACCCCTGAACACTTTCTTTCAAGAACTGCTTAACCAAGGGCGCTTCCGTGCACAGCGTGAAAAGACCGTCTTCGTTCCATGTACGCACCCCGCGGATTTCAGGGTGCGCGTCGAAAATGGGATCGTCCTCGGCGAACTTGTGCATGGTGTGGACGTACAAGTAGGACTTCAGCCCCAGGCGATTGGCCTCCGCCGCTTCCCACAATACCCGCTCGCGGTAGTCCCGGCGTTGGAGCGCAACCAACTCGGGAATGGCGGTAGAAATCGATAGGGCATAGAAGTCCGTCATCCCGGTTGTTACGCCGTTGTACCCCATGAATACAACGTCGCGCATGGTCCCGAGCGTTGGCTTGAACCCTACGCGCAAGTCCAGGCGCGGCTCATAGGTCTCCTTTCCGTGCGCGAGGATAGGCGCTTGCCGAAACCCCATTCGGTCGACCAGTTTGACGACGCCGTCTCGTAGAACCGTCGCGTCTCCGCCAAGGACAATCACGCGATCGGCCTCGACGCTAATGACAAAACTACCTGGGGAAACCTCGCCGGCGTTCCCGTCCTGTAAGATGATCGCACGCGCGGTCTCGAGCAATTCATCGGGTTTTCTGTGAACCACAGGGATTCCAAGTCCGGCACGTTCACGCAAAAAGTCAGCTAGATGCCCCGCCATGACTTCGGTTACTGAACCGGCCTTCTCAGGCAGAGCAATGCGCCAATCGGCAGTGATCAAGGTTTCATTCTCCACCGCCGTGGCCTCGGGGTCCATGTAAAAACGATCGAAATAGTCTCGCGCCAATATCGAGAACTGGCTTGGCGCAAAACTCTTTCGGAAGTCAGACGCGAAAACAGACTGCCCCGCTAAACAGAGCAAAACTACGAAAGAGGCAGTCCATCTTAGCACGGCGCCGTTTCTTAGGCTTGTCATTGGCGAGGCCTTGGCGGTTGGGATTCTGTCCGCCCCCGCGGCGTGCATTCAATACCTTGAATGACAAGCTTCTTGCCGTCCCATGTGGCAGCTATAGGCTCCACTCCCATAATCGTGGCCATGACGATGCCGTTGTTCAGACTGTAGGACCCTGTTAGTTTAGGCGATTCCTCTCCCTTAGGTTGGAAGGACACGACGCCGCCAGGATAGAACGCGAGGGTAGCCGTTGGCGTTTCCCAGACGGTATTGGTTAGTTGTTCGATCGAACCAGGGTTCGACGGGGGGTCCGGCAGCCTTGCTTCTCCGCTATAGCCCCCTCGGTCCGAGCACGCAGGAAGCGTGAAAGACAACGCGACACTGACCACTACTGCAAACAACAAGAAGGATTTCACTGTTGCTCTCCTACAATGAAGGGGCGCCCGGCTTCAGGCAACTCCATCATACACGCCGTTTACGCTGACTTTAGCCGGGCCCCCTAGCCGTTTTGCGCTACTCTGATTGCGTACACGCTCAGTTGCGTTTCACCCGGTCCCTCCAGAGAACGATTGGAAGTAGTGGTAGTGCACCATGGGAACTTCCGTCGGTGCCATCGCCAGCGAACCGGGGTGAAACGCGTCCAGCTTCAGGAGCGGGTGTTTCTCGCCGTACTTCACGAAGGAGACATGTCCGTCCATATAGAGCACGTTCGAGCCGCCCGGTACGTGATTGAACCGTGCAACACCCGTTTCGCCGCTGCTGGGAACAGCCGCCGTATAGTACGTAACGCCAGGCGCCCACGCATCCCACATCACAGGGATGCTGCTTTGTGCCTGACCGCCAGCGGCCGGATTGTTGATGTCCGTGATAAAGAAGCGCTCGATGCCTTCCTTCAGCACGTGCAGCGTAGAAGGAAGCGGCGATCCATCGTCGTCTACCTTCAGGAGCCAGGGCGGCATATCAGCGGAGGTCAGATCGGTTTGCCCTGCAACTTGAGGTCCCCCATGAATCAAAATTGTGTGAGACCGCATCGCACAGCTTTGGTCAACCACCGACATGACGCCGTAGTCGTACACATCTACATAGACGCTGTTTGTCAGGCTTGGAACCCAGTTGATGATGTTTAGGGACGAACTCAGGGCTGTTTGCTGAGAACCCGTCATAACCGCATACCCTGGGTATTGATAGGAGATAGGTGTCGAGAGTTTCATATGCAGACATGCTCTCTTATAGGTCTCCTGTTCGGGTGTGGCCGGCTGGAACGAGGCGATCCGCTGGATCATCCCGGGAAAATCTTGCTCCATCAACCATTGCGTGCCAAGCCAATCTCCGCCCGCATCGGATGGACAGCGCGCGATAGCCGGATCCGTCCAGTAGTCGGGATACAGCACTGTCGAGTCGATGCCCATCGTCACGAAATTGTAGCTTGTAATGTGGCGTTGACGGCCGGGAAATCTCCCTGTTTTGCTCTCGCTGCTGTACATCTTCAGGATCAACCCCCACTGTTTCAGGTTGTTGGCGCAGCTTGCGCGCCGGGCCGCCTCGCGCGCCCGCGACAGCGCCGGCAACAAGATCGACGCCAGGATGCC
>CAZBQH010000360.1:0-5291 GCA_964493915.1 uncultured Nitrospiraceae bacterium | reverse complement strand
GCGCGCCCTTTCTCGGCTGTCTCGATACGGCTTGTGCAGATGTGGGTGATGCGCGTGGTGCATGGGGCCGGATCGTAGAAAAATGGCATATTGACATGGCAGTAGGCATGAACTTTCCCGATGAATCCAAAGCCAATAATGCCCACGTTACAGCTTCTCATAACTGGGGCTCCTTTGCATACGAGCTAGTGAAAACCGTGGTGAAGCGGGAGATTCTCGAAGAAGGCTAACATACGCGCGGGGACGCACCAAAAAACGGCCCCCATAGGGTTCTCCGCTACTTGATGAACCCGTGGTAAAGCCCCATGTAGTAAGGGAGAAGAAAGACCGTGCCGTCGGCGAGTTCACGGCCGTCGCCGTCTGTGTCGAGCCGCCACGGGTCATGGTTGTGGTGCGCGAAAAAACGCTCATCGGGCGGAAGCACCTTGCCGTTGGTTCGATGTCCCTTTCCCCGGGCTTCATAGGCATCCTCATAGGAGTAAGCCGTAGCCGGGAGAAAGCGGATGTCAAGGCGGTGGCTGTTTTCATGCCTCCAATTGAAACGGTCGAGGGGGAGGCGTACCAACCATTCCGCGGCGTCCCGCTGCCAGGCGTTGTCTTCAGGATAGAGCCGGTAGACGCCCCACGCATCGTCGTAGGCCTGGCCAAGGCACGAGGCCCCGAAGATGAAATTGAATAGGGGATTTGCCTCGGGCGCCTCGAGCCGCCAATAGCGGTAGCACGAAAAGGCATACAGGGCGTGCAGTTGCGGATCCTTCTCGTACTTGAGCAGGTTGTAGTAGCTCATAAACGCCATTTCATCGTCCGACTGATTACCCGTCCCCGGACCTTCCTGTATCTTTGGAACGAGCAGGTTCTGCGCGTAGCCGTGGTTGTTAATGAGGAGGTCTGCGGCTTCGCGATACTTCGAGTCTCCGGTCACGTGCTCGGCCACCGCGAGGTACGACAAGATGCTCAGCGAGTTGAGGCCGCGCTCGGCGAACCAGTTGGGGTCATGGTTCAGAGCCGAGGGACTGAACACAGCCCAGCGCGTGGGCCGTCCGTCGTGGTCGATCAAGCAGAAATCGTGCTCGACGAGGTGATCGGTCAAGGTCTGCACGTGTTGGCGGACGGACGATTTCTCCTCCTCGGTCTCAGCGACAAGGTCGTAGTAGGAAGCATATAGAAAACAGTGTCCGTCTAACTCGTCTGAGCTGGTGTCGCATTTCCAATACCACTTTCCGTCCGCGCTTCTGGGCCAGCGTGGACTGATGACTTTCCAGTAGGCGTCACGCCGCTGCTTCTCGCGGTCTTTCTCGGGGGTGTAGGCCTCCGCGTTCGGGTCTGGACCGCTTGCCGGGATCACGCTGCGGGCCACAAATCCGGGCGGCGGCGAATGCTCGCCGCCTTGGGTCACTGTGCCTAGAAAACGAAGGGCCTCGAAGGCTGCCGCCGCCCGGGCCTTCGCGTTGGGGTCTTTTGTGGCTGCGTAGGCGAAACACTCCGCGGCGCCGTACATGCCGGTCCAGAGCCCGTCGTTGTCGCTGTCGTGTTGGGTGTATCTCGAAGCGTCGCCCGGTTCTGCAGTGGTCACTTCGAGGACATAGCCGTGCTCTGTGCGCCGGTGCCGTTGTTCTATGGCCTGTTCGTAGTATGTGGCCTTCGTGGCGAGCGTCATGGGCTGGGGAGTGATGACGGCCACGCCATGAGGCGTGGCAAGCCACGCTCTGCCGAGGGGATCCACAGCCACGGCGCGGATTTGGTCGTCCGGGAGCCAGCGAGGGCCCTGGCGGTAGAACCACTCGGACCCGTCGTAACGGATGGCCCCTTTGGTCGTCGCGAACCACATTGCGGAACCGGCCGTGGCAAGCCCGGTGAAGTCGTTGTAAGGCAAGCCCTCATTGCCCGTAAAAAGCGTCCAACTGCCATCGTATCTCGCTGCGCCTTGTGCGCAAGCGGTCCACAATGCGCCCTGTTTGTCAAAGGCCGTTCCTTTGACGTTGCTTGGCGCCCACCGGTGCGGTCCGCTAGCTGGGAACAGGGCCCGCCAGACGCGGCCGTCGTCCGAGAGGTACAGGCCGTCTGCAGCGCCGACGGCAATCGTCCCGCCGGGTCCTTCAGCTATCTGCCAGATATCTCTGGTCTTGCCTAGTATATTATTCAATCCGGGGACAGCGTGCGTCTCGCCGTCGTCGAAGGTAAAAAGCCCGTGACAGGTTCCAAGCAGCCACGCGCCTTGGATCCGGGCGATGCAATGGACTGCGCCCGGCTGGGCCAGAGACGGCGGGAGGGGAGCGGCCTCCGGTCGGCCGGGGCCCTCGATCAGGTGGAGGGCGCCGCCGCTCACGAAGGCCACGACGCCGCTCTTGACTGTCAATGCATCGACAGGCAGGCCGTTTTGGCCGTCGAGCCGCGTCCATTCGTCTTCAGCAAAGACGGCCGCGCCTTTGTCTGTCCCTGCGAAGACCCGCCCGTCGGAAGTAACGGTCAAAGCCCGCACGTCGTCGCTGGGCAAACCGTGCTCTGTCGTATAAAAGGTGCGCGTGTCCTGGAGAAATGTTCCAGCGTCGATGGGCTGCACCAAACGTTCTTGCGCGGTGGCGGTCAAGGCCATAGCAACGACGGCAAACGGTATTGTGTTCATGGCCATATGCTCTTTGGCGTTGAGGTCTCCTCACATACTCTCTTTGGCGTAGACAACCTGCCGCTTTCCGAGGTTCTAGCTGCCCCTTCCTGGCGTTGACCTTTTACCTATTGGGGGGTTCTTTAACTTTCATGCGGGCGGCGAGTTGCACGCCTTCGGCCTTTTGCACGACGTTGCAAACGGAGCTTTCTTCCCCGACCTCCGTTACCTCGAGCATACCCGCGACCTTCGGCCGTTTCCCCACTTCCTTGCCGTTGACTACGATCGGCTCGCCTTCCTGGATAATGCTGAACTGCCGGCCCGGCTCGACGCCATGTCTCTTGCCGAGGTTGATGATAACGCGGTCCCCGCTGGATGCATCTTCGATTAACCCCTGCAAATGGCGTTCCTCAAACAGGCCAGCCACCAGCTCTTCGGTTACGCCGGAGATCAGGTCGTTCAGATCCTTCTGGTCGTCAAGGCCTCGGCGCACTTGATTCTCTATCGCCGTCGTTTCAGTATTCACCAGCCGGATGTACATCACCGCATCGTTGCCCACCTGCGCGAAATCCACAAAACCCAGCAATTGCGCGGCAAGCACATTGCCAAGGCGGAGTTGCGTGTCGGCGTCGGCCAGCTCCGAGGAGCCCAGGTTAAGCTCGCCGAGGAGCTTGTCGAGCATCTCGCGGTCCACTACTTGGATGCGCTCGTCCTGGCGCAAGCGGTTCTCAATTTCCCGCCGGATCACGACGTCTGTGCCGGCCCGCTCGAAGAAAACGCCGCCTTTCTGTGCTGCAGGAAGAAATGCCAGTATCAGCGGCCGCGTCGTCCAGGTGTCCACGGGGTCATCCGCCGCCTGCTGCTCCTTGTAACGTTTGACGAGGTCGTCAATGGTTTGGCGGATATGTTCGGCCCGGGCGATATCGTTGCGTTCTTCGAGTTCTTGTTGAACCTGTTGCAGCATCATCGCGACGAGGGAATCGTTCTGTGCCAGCTTCTGCGCCTTCTGCAGCACTTTCGCGCTCTGGTCGAGGTTGCCTTTGTCGCGTTGCGTTGCTCCTTCATCGCTCAGGGCTTTCACATTGAGCGGGTCGAGTTCCTGGGCTTGATGAAACGACTCGATCGCCTTGTCAGCATGGCCCAGCTCGTGCTCGAGCCGGCCTTTCCATGTGTATGCGTCGGATTGCAGGTCCTCCCGGCTGGTTTTTTTCACCGCGCTGTCGAAGGTTTTGGCCGCTGTCTCCAGGTCACCCATTTGAACGTACGCGACGCCCTTCACCGTGTCGGCGTAGCCGCTGTCTGCGGGGGCCTGACTGGCCAGATCGACAGCTTCTTCATACTGGCCCTTTTCGAGAGCGATGGTTGCCAAGCCTTCTTTGTAGTCGATGGCGCCGAAGGCCTCCGCCGCCTCGTCCAGTTTGCCCTCCTGTGTTAGAGCGAAACCGATGGTGGTGGCGGCCTCTTTTGGATCCTCCCCCGCCTTTTTTGCTTCTTCGGCGATGGTCCGGGCCTCGTCCGTCCGTTGCTTGCGCAGGTAGATCATCGCGATCTTGTTGAGAACATCGGCTTGCATTCCTCCGCCTCCTTTAAGTACGCCGACGATCTCGCCCTCGAGCTCGGGGCTGATCATGAACACCAATGGCAGAACCGTGATAGGTCCGTACAGACTGCTTACGTTGGCATCCGGGGCATCCGGGAGGATGTAGTAGTCAATGTCCATGTCTTCTGCGAATTGCTTCAGGGCTTCCTCGTCCTCCTTGAAGCCTACGGCAATAACTTGGAGCTTTTCCTTGCCGAAGCGTTTGTCGAGCAAGCGCAGGCGCAGCGCAATATCGTCGCCGGCTTCTACGGTAAAGAAGAACAAGACTACGAGGTCCTGCGCCTGATTCAGGGTCTCTTCGAGATTGACAGCCCGCCCTTTGATGTCGTAGGCGACAAAAGGCTTCGCTTTATCGCCCTTGGCTAGTTGTCCCCATGCCGGTGAAGTGTACGCAACGGCAAGTGCAACGGCTATCGCCGCAGCGAAAACGGCCAAACGGTGATGCATGTTTCATCCCTCCTGCGCCCGCAACTCTCCGACGAGAGCGGGCACGCTCAGTCATTACCGGCGCCCGGCTTTGAGCGCAACGGTTTGTCCCTCTCTTACTCCGTTTTGAACAGCAGAAAGTCGAATCGGCCTACATCGCCTTTTCGTTGGGCCTGCAGTACGACATCCTCGCGCGCCGCCCTATAGCCTTGCTTCGAGACGGCCACCCTCACACGTTCATAGTACTGACCAGGTCCGAACTCGAACCGCCACAGGCCATCCTTCACCTGCGACGAGTGGACGAGGTTGCCCTCGGTGTCTTTTACGGCAACCTCTGCTCCCGTATCGAACTCGCCTCCCGGCAATACGTCCTGACCCTCATAGTCGTCGAGTCTCCCGGCTGGATAATCCCAAACCGAGACGTTGAGTTCCCCAAACCACGTACCCGGCCCGGCCCCATGGCGCCCATTATCCGGCATCGCCAGGTGGTAGACAGCCGCCGCAGCGATCATCATTGTGGCGGCGCCTAACAGACCGAGTACAACGTGCTTTCGGCGCGCTTTATGGACGGCTGGTTTCTGAAGCATTTCTCCCTGAACAGGGGCGTGGGCGCCGGGGACGCTGCTCACGGCGGATGATGGAGACTCCACTACCGTTGAGGCA
>CAZBQH010000359.1:0-3196 GCA_964493915.1 uncultured Nitrospiraceae bacterium | reverse complement strand
CGCCGTATCGGTAGGCGTAGCTCGCGCTCACGCCGTCTGCGACGTATTTCGACGCCATCCGGCCCCACGCGTCATACGTGAAATGCGTCGTGACGCTGTTCACCGTCCGCGTGCTCAGTTCGTTGCCGCTGTCGTACGTGAACGCCGTGGTGATGTTGCTCAGGCTGCCGCCCACCAGCCGGATGTCGTCCACCCGGTAATCCGAGTACGGCGCATTCTCGAACCGCAGGTAGGACGTGGTTGTGATGCTCGCGCTCGACGTCTCGAGAATCTTTTCCATGGCCCCGCCCTTCTCGCCGCGCCACACCGTCACGTTGGCGCCGTCCGCCACAACACGCACATCATACCACGCGTCGTAGCTCTCTGTCCCCAAGCCCGCGGGAAGCTCCATCGACTGGCCGTCTGCATGCTCGATGATCGCGACGGCACCGGTCTCGTTGAAGTTGACGTACACGAACTGCCAGCCGTTCGAGGCGGCCCGCTTCAAGTCCTGTTTTCAAATGCTCCTTCACCCCACTCGATCACCTTTCGTAGATCCTGCCGCCCAGTGCGTATTGCTTCCGCCCGGAGTGTCTGCATCGCGCAACGTGCGTCGCGTAAAACGTCTTCACGTTGCGATACGTCCATGTTGAGAACAACCTCAGCACGACACAGTTGGGACCGGGCCAAGTCCCCCCGGAGGTCCTTTCGCCCTTTTGCCACCAGATCTTCGCGGATTGCGATGCACCGGTCGTACGAGCCTAGCGCGCCGTGTTTATCTCCGACGCTATATAGGACATGGCCCTTCCGCTCATAAACCTGAGCCAGGTCGGGCCAGAGACTAACCGAGCCTGCATCTATCAGATGTTCCCGGATTTTAATGCAGTTGTCATAGTTTTCTAACGCCGTGTCTGTGGCATCCAGCCTTGCCGCAAGTGAGGCCTTGTACTCGTATGCCGATGCCAAATGAGGTCGAAGGGCGATGTGGCCAGCCTTTACCAACCGTTCATAGAGCGTAATGCCGCGGTCGTAGCAGGCCAGGGCCACATCCGGATTGCCCGACTCGCTGAGGACATAGCCTTTGTAGATGCATGCCCCAGCCAAGTCCTGCTCAAGATCAGCCCTGCCTGCTTTGACCAGCGACTCCCAAATAACAATGCATCGGTCATAGCATGCTAAAGCCTCACGCGCATTGCCCAATTCGAACAGGGCATTGCCCTTCCTCAGGAGACTTCTTGCTAGGTCCGTCTCGGCGTTGGCCGCACCCGCATCCACCAGCTTCTCACGTAAGAGAACGGCGCCATCATATGATGCCACAGCCTCCGTCATGTTTCCCGCGGCGCGGAGGGCAATGGCCTTATACTCATATGCCAGTGCCAGGTTCGGTTCGAGCTCCTCCTGTCCCGCAGCGACAAGCTGTTTGTAAATAGCCACGGCCTTGGCATACAAGGCCAACGCTTCCTCGTTCTTGCTCATGGTTGCCAGGAAACTGCCATGGCTGCAGCATAGTCCAGCGTACTCCGACAGAAGATGGCCCGAGCCTTGGGCAATCAACTCCTGGTATATTCCTGAGGCCTCTTCGTAGGCCGCTATGCCTACCGCCGGTTCGGACAAGTCCGACCCCACGCGCCTAAGAACGCGCTGTTTAGCCTCATCGGGGTCCCGGCCCGCTGACCTTAGCGCGGCCTCAAGCCAAGGCCGGGGATCGCTACGCACAGCGCCCTCTTGCATGTTCAGCGCTATCCCGGGCTCGGCTTTGGTGGCCGGACGTGGGAAACCCGGGAATCCGCGCGCCAACAGATAGCCTGCATGCTCCCTGTATGTCTCTCGCAGCAGTTCTGCCGGCTCAAGGAGCGTGTCCCACCGTTCCGCAGGCGCGGCCCGAAAACACCGCCTGAGAATCCTGGCGACGGCGCCTGGCATTGAAGGCAGATCAGATGAGGCTGAGCCTGCCCTAAGAAATCCCTCGAGAACCTCGTTGGCCTGAATGCCACAGTCCCAATCCACGCCGCCTTTGAACAGGGCCAACACGGTCAATCCCCAACTCCACACGTCAGATGCTAGGTCTGGCGCAGCGCCCCCCCATTGCTCAGGTGAACAAAACGGCGCTGTGAGGCCGCCAGAACTCAGCAAGCGATCATGGCCTATTGCAGCTAGGTGACCCTCCGCAGTTTCGCCCGCTTGGGCTCGCGCCTGCGCCAGGCCGAAGTCCGTGGCGAGAACTGTGCGTCTCGGCGCCACCAGGAAGTTGCCCGGCTTTACATCGCCATGCACTATACCCCATAGATGCGCTGCATGCAGTCCCCATGCAGTTTGGATCGCCACGTCCAGGATATCGTCCAGCTTCGTCAACCGCCCACTGTCAATGCACCGTTGAAGGGACGGGGCTTCGACGAGGTCCATGAACAGCCCGACTGAATCGCCAAAATCCCTCCAAAACCAGCATTGTACCGTATGCCGGTGTTTGGGGAGTGCCCGCCACAACTGAAGTCGTTTGAAAAAAGCGAACCGCCTTGTCTCATCGCGAATGAGGTTGGGTGCGACGCACTTAACGGCGAACTGCTGGCCCGTCTTGACGTTCCTGACTCGGTATACACCGCCCATGCTTCCCCGCCCGACGACACCTTCCACCTTGAAATGTCGGTCGCCTTCAATACCGCCAAGTCGGCTTGTCGCCTGCTTTTCAGACGGTCTGCACATACTCGATAGCTCTCCATGTGCCGGGCCCCGTAACACAATCCCTATTGTAGCGGCCTCAAAACTATACTCGGGGCTTGGTAGGAAGACAACCCACCTCCCATGACTTCAAGAGCAAATTACTGGTTGAGCCACTGACAGTTTTTCCTCTGTCAGTGGGGAACGCTTTCGTCATCAAGGGCATGTGGACCGGAAGCCACGAGACAGACTGGCAACGCGAATATCGGGCGCGTTGATGTCCTCCGAAGCACGTTTTGCATACAGTTCTGTACGCAGGCCACGTAGTCATTTGGATCCGGAGGAACAGGCGGGACAGGGTTTCCGCCCGGAATCAGGTTATACGGGAGGCTGGTTTCGGGAATTGGTAGAGGTTGCGAAGGAGGAGGAACCTGGTTCGGCTGCGGCCGCTCCTCTGGCCTATCAGCCCGTGGCAAAAGTCTGTTCTGGGTGTGGGCCGAGGGAGTGTAGGACCTGGGTGCGGCACAGGGTGGTTGTTCCTTGGAAACGGTCCAGTGCCGCT
>CAZBQH010000358.1:0-6962 GCA_964493915.1 uncultured Nitrospiraceae bacterium | reverse complement strand
GCGGATTGCGCTCGGATACATAGAAAGTGCTCGGAGGCGCCGCCGGATTATTGACCGTAACGCGGACGATCGCAGTCGAAGTCTTTGCCGGCAGCGGGGCGCCGTCGTCCGCCACCTGATAGGTGAAAACATCGACGCCCGCAAAACCTTGCCGGGGCGTATAGACAATGGCGCCCGTTAGCGTTGCAACCTCGGCTGTGCCTTGGGCTGGCCCCGGCCCGACTCTGACAGACCCAGGCACGAGCTGGCCGTCCACGTCGCGGTCGTTCCGCAGCACGTCGATGATAACACGTGTCGCCGGGCGGGTGTATGCCTCGTCGTCCTGCGCATCGGGCGGATCGTTCACGGCGGCGACCGTGACCGCAACCTCCGCAGTGCCCGACTGGCCCGGCAAGGGCGTGCCGTCGTCCGTCACCCGATAGGTGAAGACGTCCAAACCATGGAAGTCCGGCGCAGGCAGATAAGTGATGGCGCCGGTTGTTGGATCGACCGTAACCGAACCGTGGCCGGGTTCGCCTATGACGGTCACCGAGGAAGGCATGAGGGCGCCGTCGATGTCGAAGTCGTTGGCGAGCACCTCGATGACCAGGGCGGTGTCCTCGGGGGTTGCGACTGCGTCATTCGCTGTGCGCGGCGGATCGTTAACCGGCAGTACCTGAACCTCGACTTGGGCGTCGGCGGAGAGCGTCGGGGTGGGCGTCCCGGTGTCGAAAACACGGTAGGTGAACCTATCAGTGCCGTAGAAATCGGCATTGGGGGTGTAGTTGATGACGCCGGTGTTCGCGTTGACCAGAGCCGTACCGCGACTTGGCAGACCGGGCACAAAAAGCTGGCCTGGATCAAGTTGCCCGTCCACGTCGCTGTCGTTGAGCAGGACAGGGATGTCCACGGTTCCGTCCTCATAGACCGTGACGAGGTCCGGCCTGGCTACAGGAGGATCGTTCACCGCTTCGACAGTCACGGTAACCGTAGCCGTGCCGGAAAGGGCCGGCATCGGCGTCCCGTCGTCCCAGACCTGATACGTAAAGCTGTCGACGCCGTTGAAGTCGAGACTAGGGGTATAGGTCACGGCGCCGGTTGCGGGATCGGTCGACGCACTCCCGTTGTCAGGTCCGGCAACCACGAAGACCGACGCGGGCGCCAGACTCCCGTCCACGTCCGCGTCGTTCGCTAATACGTCCACGTTGACAGACTGGTCCTCGTCCGTATTTGCAGCATCATTCATCGCCGTGGGGGCATCGTTAACACCGGTCACGTTGATCGTGAAGGACTGGGAGGCGGTCTCGTGAGCCCAATCGCGCACCTCGAGGACGACCTCGTGCGTTGCCTGGTCATAGTCCGGGGCGAGGTTTTCGTTGCGTGGCGTACCGGAGAGCACCGCTGTGCCATCGCCGTTATCGACAAGTTCGAGCCAAGTGGGCAGGGTAGCCGCTGCGATTGTGAAAATGTCGCCTGGATCGATGTCATCGATACTGATTGCGTAACTGTACGGGTCATCTTCGACGGCTTCGAGGACCGGCGTGCTTGCAAACTGGGGCGCTGTGCTCCGAAATTCGAACGCGCCAATATCCGCCTCGGCCTGGCCGTTGCCATTGCCGTCTACGATACGGTCGAAACCGGAACCGCGCTGATCATGATAAGGCGGCCCGATGAATAGCGGCTCGGCGACCGCCCCACTATCGCCGCCGTCGATGGCGGGACTCTGCACCATGAGCATGTGGGTGGGCGTGAGACCGCCATTATAATCGAGAGCGACGAGCAACGGGTCGAGGGGCAGAGCACCGGTGCCGGCCTGGTCGCCCAGGATGCCGTTGGTTAGACCCGAGATGCCGTTGCTGATCCCGATAAGGTTCGAGCCGAGACTCAGCACTGCGCCTGCGACATCGGGCCTGATGTTGCCCGCACCGGCGTTGTCCAGTGTGTCGTAGTTCCCGGCCACGATGGTGTTGTGCAGGGAAAGACTGCCGCCTGTCTGGCTGATGCCGCCGCCGTCTGCAAAGCCATTGCCGATGGCGTCCGCGAGGTTGTATGCGATGGTGCAATTGACCACGTGCGCTGCACCGCCGGCCTCGAGGAGTCCCCCGCCGTTGCGCCCCGCCACGTTACTGCTGAGGGTGCAGTTGGTCATGCTCAGCGTACCGAGGTTGGCGAGCCCGCCGGCGTCTGCGCCGGCCTCGTTGTCGAGCAGGGCGGACCGTTGCAGGTTCAAGACGCAGTGGGCGGCATTGTAGAGGCCGCCGCCGTTGGATGCGGCCCGGTTGCCGCTGACAGTACACGAGACCAAGCGCAGCGTCCCGCTCAGGAGGTTGTAGACGGCGCCGCCCGAGTCTCCCGCGAAGTTATCAGCAAGTGAGCAGGCGTCAAGAGTCGCGTGGCCGGCCCAATTCACAAGCGCACCACCCAAGTTGTCGGCGCTGTTAGAACCGAGAACGCAACGCGTCAGAGTGACGCGGCCGCGGTTGTGGATGGCGCCCCCATCGTAGCCCTCCGCGATGTTGTTGCTAAGCACGCAATCCGATATGCGCAGCGTGCCGAAGCTGTAAAGGGCGCCGCCACCACGCACAGCGTCGTGCCCGTTCTGGAAAGCCAGTCCGGTGAGAACAACATCGGCATCAACGGCCGGGACATAAACAAGCTGGGTAGCCCCGCCGCCATCGACGGCTAGCTGGTCTGCACCAGGGCCAAAGACGCCGAGATTGGAGCTGATGACGAGTGGTCCCAGACCGGGATCGAGAGCAATCCCGCCGCCCACGATACTTTCATCAAAAGCAATCCGGTCGCCGGCAAGGGTCAAAGCAACCGCCTCGCGCAACGACAAGGTCTCCGGGCTCGCATCGACACCGCCCGCATCGATATCGTAAGTGTCGAGTAAGGTGTTCACGATGAATTGACGCACTTCGTACGCACCGATGTCTACGGCAGGCCCCACGAAACGGTCATAACCGAAACCACGACCGTCGACCGCTAGGCCTGCTGGGATAGCGGTGGCGTCTCCGCCGTCGATGGCAATGCTGTCGGCCAAAAGGGCATGCGTAGGCAGCGACCCACCGTTGCTGGCAAGGGTCATAGCGACCAACACCTCTGCTTCAATCCCAACGACATCCGCTGCGAAGGAGTCGCCCGTGCTTTCGGCGTTGCCGATGATGTTGTGACCGTTGCTGGCCGCGACGCCTTGAACATCCGGCGCGCCGTCCGCTTCATTTCCCGCGACGATGCTGTTAGCCATAGAGACGGCGCCGGCCTCCTCGAAATTGACGCCTCCACCGCCGACAGCGGTGTTGTGAGTGATGGTGCTGTTCACGATGGCCGCCTCACCTTCACCAAGCCAGACCCCGCCGCCGTCGGCGTGGACGGCTGCATTGCCTGAGATAGTCGCGTTGACGAGTTCGACCAGGCCGGTGCTGTAAATGCCGCCGCCTGACGTGTCCGCGGTATTGCCATGGACGGTGCAACTGACCAACACCAGCGCACCGACGCTGTGAATACCGGCTCCCAAGTCGTCCGGGACGCTGTTGCCGTCCGTCGCGGCGTTGTCGGCAACGCCGCATGCGTAAAGGGCAAGCCCAGCGCCTAAGGCAACGCGTACGCCTGCGCCCTGTTCATCCACCACATGACCCGACACAATGGTCAGCCCCTGCATTGCTGCCGCACCCTGAACAATGTCGAATACCCGTGTGGCGTCATTGCCGCTAATGAAAAGCATATCCGCGCCCGGCCCTACAATTGTCAGGTCTTTGTCAATGACAAGTGCGCTAAGGCCGCCGGTGCTGTCCAGAGAGATGGTCTGCGGACCGGTAGCGAATAAAGCGGGATCGAAGTAAATGACGCCGCCCGCCGCCACAAGCGCGACGGCCTCGCGCAGCGAAAGACGGCCTGCACTGATGTTGCCGTCCTGCTCGTCGAGCAAGGAATCAACTGTCAAGCTGAGCGGACTGATCAGTATGGTGACCGCGGCGCTCGCACATAAGGGCGTGCCCGGCCCGTCGTCGCAAACTTGGTACGTGAAGACATCAGTGCCAGCGAAGTCATCGGGGACGTCCGGGTTCAGAGCATAGGCGATGGCGCCGGTCCCTGGGTCAATGCTTGTCTGTCCGTAGACCGGCTCGTGGCCGGGCACGATGATCACCGACGATGGGTCTAATGCGCCATCGGTATCCTCATCGTTCGCCAACACGTTGATGATAATCTGCGGCTGGCCGGGACTATAGCTGACGGAATCACCTTCAGCGAAAGGCGGATCGTTCACCGGCACGACATCCACGGTCACGCTGCCTTTGTCGGCGAGGTAGCCATCCGTGATGCGGTAGCTGAAACTATCGGGACCGTTCAGGTCCGACCGGGGCGTGTAGATGAGCTGGCCGGTCAAGACGTTGATATTCACGGAACCGAGGGTCCCTTGCGTAACCTGGACGGCGACGTTCCCCTCTGGTGGAGATTGATTCCAGGGCGTGCCCAGACTCGAGTCTACATCAGATACATAGTTAAGCAACTCGATGGTAAGAACCGTGTCTTCATTCGTCGAGACAGAGAAATCCGGAGCGACCGGCGGGTCGTTCACCGGGGTCACAGTCATGGCCGCAGTCTCCGTGTCGTTGCTGAATGCGGTAATACCGCCCCGGTCCGAGATACCGGCCGTTTCACCGACCGTACCGGACGTCTGGTCCCAAGCCGCAAAGGCGATGGCGGGATCTACTGTGCCATTGTAGTCCTGCGCAGGCAGAAACCGAATCCGCGATGCAGGTTCCAGCAACAAGGCGGACGACATGGATACGGACGGGAAATTGCTCCAGGAAGCGCCGCTATTCGTCGAAAACTGCCATGAACCATTGGCGGTGTCCGCTTCATAGACCGCCATTCCTTCGAGGGCGCCCACATCCACATCCGTGATGCGGTCGCCACCCGCACTAGCAATCAACGCAGAGACGGCATCGCCCGACGAGGACCCGTTGTCTTCAGCGATGGAGGTGAAAGTCATCAAGCCGCCGTTGTCCAGTACTGGCGCATCATTCACAGGGTTGATGGTCACGTTGACTGTGACCGTATCGGTCATAGCCTCGCTGTCGGTTACAGTCACATCGAAACTGTCTACGCCATTGTAGTCTTGTACTGGCAGATAGGAGATCAGCTTAGACGCGCCGGTTCCGGTGACACCGGCGAGGCCGAACTGCGCGGGCGAACTGATGCTCCAGGCGAGGGTATCGTCGTCATCCTCGGGGTCCGAGGCATCGAGGCTCAGTGAGAAGGGCACAGGATAGGCATCCTCATCCATAATGACGGCAAGAGGTCCGGGTCCCTGCGCAATGGCGGGGGCGTCGGCCTGGGGATTAATGGTAATGTCAATGGCAATGGTGGACGAGGCGCCTCCGCTATCAGTGACGGCCACGCTGAAGCTGTCCGATCCGTTATAGTCCTGGTCGGGGGTGTAGCTGAGCGCCTTGGCAGCGCCCGTTCCGCTCGCCCCCGCCGTGCCGTGACTCGCGGGCGTGCTGATGCTCCAAGTGAGCGCCGACCCCGGGTCCTCGACGTCGCTGACTGTCAGCGACAGGCTGAAGGCCATGGGGGCATTGTCTTCGTCGATGGTAACGGGCACAGGCCCTGCACCTGCGGCAAATTGCGGGGGATCGTTGACCGCCTGGATGTTGACATTGATGGTGACTGTATCTGTATTGCTGTCCGTGTCGGTAACAGTAACGTCAAAGCTGTCGAAACCGAAGTAGTCGGCATCGGGCGTGTAGCTTATCGTTTTCGAGGCGCCTGCACCGGATGCGACTGCTGCGCCATGACTTGCCGGGCTGCTGATGCTCCAGGTGAGGCTGTCACCCGGATCCTCGACGTCGGTGGCGTGGAGCGTGAGACTGAATGGCGTTGGGTCGCCATCTTCGCTCATGGACACGTCGATGGGACCGGGACCCTCGGTGATTGCAGGCCCCGCCGCCAGGGCCGGCGCCGTCACCAGCAACAGCGCCGCAAACGCCAGGCACCGCAACGCCGGCCGTGTCAGCACGCGTGACTCAAACCCGTTTTCGGCTCTCATGCCTTCATCCTTTGCAACTGATTCTCGACAAGGCCCGCCAGGCAGACCCCATGCGAACCACGCCATCCGGACGGTCACTCTTCGTCGTCTTGATCGACATCCGGTTCCTCTTCGTCGTCTTCGAGGTATTTCTGTCTGAACTCGTCGATCTGTTTCTGGTACTTGGACATATCAAAGCCCTGTTTAGCCCTCAGCTTGCTCAGATCGCGAAAGGCGCCCGTCAGATCGATACTCTTCAGGCTGTTCATAAGCACCCCCACGTTCTTGATGGCGCTCTCGCTAATCAGCCTCCCGGCGACTTGTCTCGGCGCCTGAGCGAAAAGGGGCGGGGTGTCTTCATCAGCGTCGATCCGGCTGAGGATACTCTCCATCGTGGCCGGTTCCGTTAGGGCATTGATAAAGGGGTCGACCCGCAACTTGAGGCCCTTCTTTTCCGCCCGGGCCTTCACTGTATTCGCTTGAGCCACGACCTTCTCCAGGAACTCCTCGGGATCCATTGTCCTGATAGCGTTCGTTTTGACCGCTCCCACTATGCCCGTCGAAGGACCTGCGGAAGCCGCGGGAGACGCAGCCGGCGACACCGCCCGCGTGGAAACGGCCGGCGTCGCTTGTCGGGGGACTTGGGTTTGGCGGACAGTCTCTCCAAAGCGTGCTCGAAGCTCCGCGATAACGTTTGCCTGCCGCTGCCGAAGGGATAGGCCGCTCCGGTTGATGTCGTGGCCCTCAGGCGCCTGGATGAACTGCCCGTCAGGGTCGCGGTATGCGACAGGATTATTCGCGGCGTAACTATAGGGATGGAGCAACTGGGGGTTCAGAAGCGCCGGCAGGGGCGTCTCGTCCACGAGCGGATCGACCCGCGTGAACCGGCAAAGCGGCCCGAACAGAAAACGAGCCTCGAAGTATTGGAGGCCTGACTCTGCGTCGCGCT
>CAZBQH010000357.1:0-12354 GCA_964493915.1 uncultured Nitrospiraceae bacterium | reverse complement strand
ATTGGCACGCCGCCAATGAATATCCTCGAGATGAGTGTGCGTCGCGATCAGGACAAGATTGTGCTCGAGAAGCAGGGGTTTTCCTTGCCTGCTCCGACGGGTTTAGCCCAAGCTTTGGCTGAAAAAACGCATCGGATTATCTACCTGGGCATACGGCCCTATGCCGTGGTGCTAGGCGCGCCCTCCCAGGTTGGCGACTATACGTTCGAGGGAGACATCCAACTGGCTGAGATGCTGGGCGAGGAGGTCCTGGTCTATATCCGGTTGGCTGAAGGCGTTGAAATCCGGGCGGCCTTCAAACACCATGAATGGTATAAAGACAGCGGAAGAGTGCGTATCGGTTTTCCGCAGGACAGGTTGTACTTTTTTGACGCGGAAGGCAAGCGTGTGAAGACCAAGTCGTAGTCCCCCGCTTTCTAATGCATTTACCGGCGGCGGGGGCCTTTGTGCCATTGGTCACCCCCGTGACCGTATCCTCTTCAGTTGGACCCTGTCGCGTATCTGCTCAGGAGCGTTTGCTAAGGAGGCCCTCAATAATCATCTCTGCCGCCTCGTCTTGGGAAAGCCGGGGAGCCAGCAAGGTTTGGAGCTGTTTCGAGTCGACGCTGCCGATGGCGGCCTCGTGGGTGATGTGCGCCTGAGGGTGGTTGACCTCGACGACGGGGACCGCCCTGGCCAAGGCGTTGCCAAGCACGATTTCCTTGCAGTCCACGTGTCCTCGGGCGCCGGGGGCCGAGGCAGTAAGGGTGTTGTAGATGTCGGCGCGGGCTTCGTCGCGCAGCGCGATATGCGAAACAAGCGCGGCGCGGGCCTCGTCGCCCACCAAGTGGGCGGTCTCATGCATGACAATGGCGTCGTCTTCGCGGCCGGTAATGCGGGCCGTCATATCGAGAATGCTGCGCGCGCGGCACGTGCACTCATAGTCCAAGTCGATGCGCCCCGCCCGGCCACGAATCAGCTCGAACTCGGTGGTGAAGTGCGCTCCTTCTTCGACGGACACCTTGGTTTTGGGCAGCACCAGCACGCCGCCGTAAGGCCCGTGAACGTGCCGCTCGAGATAGGAGTACCGGGCGCCCGGTCCTACCGAGATGGTCGCGTCCATTTTGTGCTCCACTTTTTTCGCGTTGGGAAAGGTGCAGTGGGCGAGGATCGACGCGCGGGCATGTTCTTCCACCTGGATGTCCAGGTTAATGTATTGCAAACCCTCCTCAGGCAACATGCCGAAACAGATGTGGACCGGCTTGGCAATGACCGACCCCTCGCGAACACGGATGCGGGCGGCAATGCCGTCGTCGGTCTGCTCCGTATCGACTTCGAGTCCCGGCGTCAGACGGCGGCCAACAACCTGATTGTGGCTTACCTCGATATGGGCCACGTCGCCGGCAAGCAGATGGCCCCGGTTCATTCCAATGGACTCGAGCAATTGATCGACAACGTCGGCTGTACTCATGGAGATTCTCCCACGTCGGGACGGTTGACGTGATC
This sequence comes from uncultured Nitrospiraceae bacterium, assembly GCA_964493915.1. Classification (GTDB taxonomy): domain Bacteria; phylum Hydrogenedentota; class Hydrogenedentia; order Hydrogenedentales; family SLHB01; genus CAZBQH01. The sequence continues at coordinate 10,869 of CAZBQH010000357.1, read as the reverse complement.
GCAGGGGATGCATTTGTCCCGGAAGTAACGCCCAATGCGTTCGACGGAACCCTTGTCCAACAAGCGGCCGCAGCATATAAGAAAAGCGTGTTCGGCCTGTTCGAGCACGGCAAGGCTGTGGGTAATGAGGATTACTGTGGTGCCGGCAACCTTGAGACGTCTCAAACTCTCGAAGATCCGGTCGAGCGCTTCAACGTCGATGCCCGAGTCCGGCTCATCCATTAGAACCACGCGGGGGTTCATGGCGAGGATCGAGGCTAACTCGATCCGTTTGCGCTCCCCTCCGCTCAGCGTGTTGTCAACACTGCGATACAGGTAGCGATCCGGTTCGAGGCCCACCGCCGCCAGAACGTCTTGCACCCGGTCGACGCTCTTGTCTTTAGCGCCGGCAGCGATGAACGTCCGCACAGATAGCCCCTCGAAGCGGGCAGGCTCCTGCCAGGCGAGGCTCAAGCCGCGTCGGGCGCGCTCGTCCACGCTCATGCCTTTCAGCGATTGGCCGTCCAGCAGCACGTCGCCCTCATGGTTTGTGTATCCGTGAAGGCCCATAATCGCGCTGGCGAGCGTCGACTTGCCCGCGCCGTTCCGCCCGATAACCGCGTGGATATGTCCTTCCCAGAAATCGATGCTCATGTTGTCAAGCAGACGTTTTCCGTTCAGGCGTAACGTGACATTCCGGACTTCTAAGATGCTCATAGGCTACCTCATTGGGGCGCAGATACCCCCCTCCTCTTCGCAGGACGCTCCGCTGTTTCTTACACGAGACGGGCAGCGAATTCAATACGCCGCGTCGACCCGGGATCACTGGATGGTCTGACGAGAGAACCTGAACTGCCGGAAGTGGAGCCACCGACAGGGATCCGAGACAGACCTGTCTTCTTTCGGCATCTATATGGCGAGTGATTCTGCTGAAGACAGTGTCCTTGAGCCGGATTTGTCGAAGTCGTGCTGCTGAGTTGTCCTGGGATTGAGCCTGACAAGGACTATCGCTGTAAAAATCCACAACAAAGATTGTAGCTGGCCCTTCTGTTGTAATCGAGATAAGTCCTTTTTTGAAAAGCGGTTGTGTTATTCAAGCCCCAGTCTTCACAACATTTGTAGTACCCTTTTGCTTGTCATAACCACGTCCGTTCCTAAGAATATCCGTTGTTTTCGCAGCCTTACTGCGTCGTCGATGTTTTGGCACGAATCTTTCTCCCCTCTCACATCGTGAGACACCTTAAAGCAAAAGGGGACGGCATTGTGCCGTACCGGGCGGGAAAGATTATGTATGCGGTTGGATGCGAGGACAACGCCATACGCTTTGTGTTCTCGTCAGAGCGGAGCAATCTCGATAAGGTCATGCGTCACTACGGCGATTTCCTTGCGAAAGAAGGCATGACGCAGCCGGCGGAAGCAAAGATCGTGTTGCGTGAGTTGTTGATAAACGCCATTGACCATGGAAACAAACAAAGTGCGGGCCGGCTGGTGCGGTGTCATGTCGAGCATCTTGCCACCAGCCAGCTCAAGCTCGAGGTCGAAGACGAAGGAGAAGGTTTCCCTTACTGGGCTTTGAAGACGGACCTGCCTGACAACCCGCAAGATATCAGTAGGCGGGGTTATCTGCTTATCAAGGCCCTGTCGGACGAGGTCCAGTTCAATGATCGAGGCAACCGGGTGACCGTCTTGATTCCCTTGGCGGCCGACTCGAAACAGTAGACGCCAGGGTGCGGCCCCCGCCCAACCGGGGAGAAAAGCGGGGCTGTTGAAATGGCGAGCGCAAGTCCCGAAGGTGCGGGGCGGTTCTGCTCTCTGCTTCTTCAGCCCCTCTTTTCATGTTCTTTGAGTGTGCGAGGGGGCCGGGGAAGACGGAATCCGTTTTATGCTGCAAGCCGGACGCTTGTGCTCACGCGCTGCTGACGAGTCCCAGGCTTTGCGCAAAACGTTGGAAGAAGCCGGCACGGTTGTGGTCGATTACAGGCCGTTGCTGGGCGAGACGACTTGCGAGGCGCATCATGCACTTCGAGGCCGGCGAAGCTGGATAGCGCAGAACAAAGGGGCTGGACTGCATCACACCCTGGCTGACGTGGGGATCTTTGGGGATGTAGCCGAGGTAGGTTAGGCTGCGGCCGAGGTACTGTTGCGACACGGTGTTGAGTTTCGAGAAGACGGCCTTGGCCTGTTGCTCATTGATGGTCATGTTGATGATGAGCCGGAAGATCGAGTCGATGCGCTGTTGGTGGATGGTTTTGACGGCAGCATAGGCGTCGACGATGGCCGAAGGCTCGGGGGTGGTGACGACAATTACCTCGTCGGCGGCGGCGGCGAATCCGACGGCGTTCTGGCTGATTCCGGCCATGGTGTCGATGATGAGGAAGTCGGTCCGTTCCTGGAGTTCACGCATGCCCTCGAGGACATGCTGGCGCGAGGCGGCAGTCATGTCGGCGAGCTTGGCAATGCCGGAGCTACCTGGAACGACGCGGATGCCGCCGGGCCCTTGGACGAGGATTTGCATGATGGATTTCTGGCCGTCCACCACGTGCTGGAGGTTGTACAGGGAGTTGAGCCCGAGCAGAACCTCGACGTTGGCCAGACCGAGGTCGGCGTCAAGCACAACGACCTTGGATTCCAGTTGAGCCAGGGCGATAGCGAGATTGACGCTGGTGCTTGTCTTGCCGACGCCGCCCTTGCCGCTTGTGACGGCAAGCACCCGCGAACGGTTGCGATGTTGTTGCGCATATTCACGCAGTTTGTTTGCTTGATCCATCTTGGATAACCCCATTCTGGAGGATTAGGTCCGCAATCATGTTGGACTGAGCGAGAACGATGTCGTCGGGGACATTCTGGCCGACGCTCAGGTAGCTCAGGGGGAGATCGGTCTCGGCCACCAAGCTCAGCATCGCGCCATAAAGCCGTGTTTCGTCCAGTTTCGAGAAAAGCAACGACGACGGCCGCAACGGCCGGAAGTTCACGGCAGCCCCGCGCAGCACGTCCAGTTGCGTGTTGGCGCTCAAGACGAGCATGACCTCGTCCGCCTGAGCAGCTTCCAGGATGCTCTTGAGCTCGTTGATCTGCTTCATATTGTACTGACTGCCCCCGGCCGTATCCATGAGCAGAAGATCATAGTCGCGATAGGCCTGTACCGCCTTGGCAGCTTCGGCGGGGTCGTTGACGATTTCCAGGGGCACGCCGATGATGTTCGCGTACACGCGCAGTTGGTCGGCGGCGGCGATCCGGTAGGTGTCGGCCGTAAGCAGAGCAACGCGCGAGCGAGTCCGCATGGCGTAATAGGCCGCGAGTTTGGCGAGATTGGTTGTTTTGCCCACGCCTGTGGGACCCACGAGAGCCACAAGCCGGCATGTGCCCGCAGTCAGGCTGATGCCGCCCGTGACCTGGACGCGCTTGCGGACCTCGATAGCCATACGCTCGGCAAATACACGGGGGTCGCGGATGATGGCGAGATCGCTGCTTCTAACCACGGAGTTGATGAAAGCAGCGGCTACTTTGCGGTCGACGCCCCGCTCGATGAGAAGCTTGTAGTGCGGGACGAACTCCGAGGGGAGGCCCATGCCCGGGTGCTCGGCATAGAGGACCTCGAGCATCTCGCGCATGGCATGGATCTCTTTCTGGAGCGCCTCGATGGTTTCCTCTCCGGCCTCGCCGTCTAGAAACGGCGCACTCTTTACCGCATTCGAGGTTGTTTTCGGTCCCTGTCCGTTTTGTTGCGTGGCGGCGGCGATGCGTTGTTGTGCGGTGCGCACAAGTTGCTCGAAGTAGGCAACGGATTCCGGGGCGGCTTGCTGCTTGCCGAGGCGGGAATGGGCGCCGTACTTTCTCTCGGCGGGGCTCGGGGCGCGCAACGGTGGTTGCGGGTCGCCGCCAGAAGCAGTCAACTCCACCATGCGCTTTCCGAGGAAACCGAACACGCCTCCCTCCTTAACTTCTGCAGACCGGAGGATGACGGCGTCGTTTCCCAAGCTGCGCCGCACCTGCTGATAGGCCTCGTAGTAGGTTGGCGCCCTGAACTTGCGGAGTCCCTGCTGCATTATCCGCTCACCTGCCCTTCACTCTCGACCTGCAAGGCCGGATCAACCTCGTTGAATGATAGCACGACCATCTTGGGCATGTAACGGTCGACGATCCGTTTGAAATAGCGTCTGATCTGAGCAGACGTCAGGACAATCGGGTCCTGCCCCGTTAGAACCAGCGGCTGGACCGCTTTGACAGCGTTGCGGCCGATCTGCTCGATCCGTGCGGGGTCCAGGGGGATGTATTCGCCGGTCTCGCCGCTGCGCGACGCATCGAGGATCTCTTGCTCGAGTTCGGCTGCGAGCGTCACCACCCGCAATCGGCCTTGCTCATCGGCATAGTCGGCGCAGATCTGGCGGGCCAAGGCGTGGCGGACATATTCGGTGAGAACCTCCGTGTCTTTGGTGCGCGGGCCGAAATCGGCCAAGACCTCGAGGATCGTTTCGAAATTGCGGATCGAGACCCGCTCGCGCAAGAGGTTCTGAAGCACCTTTTGCACCTCGCCAAGGGTGAGGACCTTGGGAATCAGTTCCTCGACCACGCTCGGCGCCTGTTCCTGTAGATGATCTACGAGGGTTTTCACGTCCTGGCGCGTTAGCAAGTCGGGAGCGAAGTTCATGATGATTTCGGCGAGGTGCGTAGCGAGCACCGCCGACGGCTCGATAATTGTATAGCCCAGCCGTTCCGCGCGATCCCGATCCGCCTCCGGCACCCACAGCGCCTGCAGGCCGAAGGCCGGTTCCTGGGTCGGGACGCCCTCGATTTCCTGTTCGACGATGCCGGGATTCATGGCCAGGTAATAACCGGGCATCAAATCATACCGGGCGACTTCCGCCTCCCGCAGCTTAACGCGATACTCGTTGGAGCGCAGTCGCATATTATCGACAATGCGCACGACGGGAACGATGAAGCCCATCTTGGTTGCGGTCTGTTGCCGCAGGATCTGGATGCGGGTTAAGAGGTCACCGTTTTGGCGCGGGTCAGCGAGTGCAACAAGACCATAGCCGAGTTCGATCTTGAGCGGATCGACCGTAAGTAAGTCTTCGGTTCGCTCGGGCTGTTGTTCGGCGGCACGTTGGCGTTCGGCTTGCTCGGCGCGCCGCGTTTCTTCGAGTTTGCGTTGTGACGCGCGGAAGGCCTGATAGGCCAGGACGCCGATCGAGGCGGCCACCACAAGAAACGGAGCGGTCGGCATGCCGGGGACAATCCCGAATGCGCCAATCAGCGCGGCGGCTATGGCCAATGCCCGGGGATAACGGGTAAGCTGCTTGGTCAGGTCGGCCCCTAGGTTTTCTTCGGACACCGCCCGGGTGACGATCAACCCCGCGCCTGTTGCGAGGATCAAGGACGGTATCTGCGAGACGAGGCCGTCCCCGATGGTCAGTTGGGTATAAACACGCAGGGCCTCGACGAGCGTGAGACCGTTAAACACCATCCCGATGATGAGGCCGCCAACAATATTGACGAGGGTGATGATGATACCGGCGATTGCATCCCCTCGCACGAAGCGCATGGCGCCGTCCATGGCGCCGTAGAAGTCGGCTTCGCGCTCGATCTCGTGGCGACGCGCTCGGGCTTGGTCTTCTGTAATGAGCCCGGCGTTGAGATCGGCATCGACGCCCATCTGCTTGCCCGGCATGGCGTCAAGGGTGAAGCGGGCGGCCACTTCGGAAATGCGCCCCGCACCTCGCGTAATCACGACGAACTGGATCACGACCAGGATGGCGAAGATGACGACGCCCACCACGTAGCTGCCGCTCGTCACGAAGCTGCCAAAGGCCTGGATGACGCGCCCTGCATCAGCTTGCCGCAGGATGAGCCGGGTCGAAGCGACGTTCAGGCTCAGGCGGAATAGAGTGGTCATGAGCAGTAACGACGGGAAAACCGCGAACTCCATGGGTCTTTGCAGATAGATCGTCGCAAGAAGCACGACGACTGACAGGGAAATGTTGATGGTGAGGAGGATGTCGAGCAGCGCAGTCGGGACCGGAATCAGCAGCACCATCAGGACGGCCATGACGAAGAACGCCAGGACGATGTCCTGGTTCTCCTTCAGGCTCCATTGCCGGGCTGTGGACTCACGGGGTGAAACAGCCACCGTTCCCTTTCCCCTTGTCTTGCTTTGTCAGGTTACCTTGTTCCGGAGACGTCGGCGCGGGCGGTCCGCAGGCCCTCCCGCCGCTCCTGTTGTTTGTCGCGGCGCCGGTCGATCTGGTAGATGTACGCGAGAACCTCGGCGACGATTCGAAACAGATTCTCGGGTATGGCCTGGCCAATCTCGACCGTTCGGTACAGGGTCCTTGCCAACTCCGGCCGCTGTACGACGGGCACGCTGTTTTCGCGGGCAATCTTTTGTATGCGTTCTGCAAGGCGCCGCGCTCCCTTGGCCGTCACGACCGGTGCACCCATTCGCTCCGCATCATAGCGAAGGGCCACGGCATACGTAATCGGGTTGGTAATGATCACATCGGCCGTGGGCACTTCTCTCATCATCCGCTGCATGGCCAACTGCCGCTGGATTTGACGCACCCGCTGCCGAATCCGCGGGTCCCCTTCGAGCTCGCGCATTTCCTCGCGCGCTTCTTGGACCGTCATCCGCAGGTCTCGCTCGTATTGCCAGCGTTGAAAGGCGTAATCGAGCAAACCGATGACCAGCATCGCCGCAACCACGCGAAACCACACCAGGACCACCAGCGCCGCCGTCTCTTGCACGATAGCGAGCGGATCGGGCTGCATCAGCTCGAGCAAATGATCCCAGCGGTTACGCAACGTCAGATAAACTATATACGACACGACAGCGAGTTTAAACAAGGACTTTACGAACTCTACGAAGGCGCGGGCGGAAAAGTAGCGGGATAGGCCCGCTACGGGATTCAGCCGTTCAAAATTGGGGGTCAGCGCTTGGGCCGATGCGACAAACCCGACCTGGGCCAGGTTGATGGCGACGCCCCCGGCGAGCAGGACCATCATGATGGGCAGGGCGACGCGCGCAAACTGAAGGGCCAGCACAAGGGCCGCGGATTGGGCGGTCGTTCGGTCTATGAAAAGAGCATAAGCGTTGCCGAAGTAGTACCGGCACATTTCGACCAGGTTGGCAAACATGGCCGGGCCGAGTATCTCCATGCCCACCAAGGCGACGAGCAGGATTACAGCGGCGTTCAGGTCCTGGCTTTTGGCAACCTGGCCGCGTTCTCTAGCGCGTTCACGCTTGCGCGGCGACGCCGGGAGGCTTCGTTCTCCGCTGGCCTCTTCCGCCATAACGCTCCTAACTCATCGTACGTATCAATGAGCTCACTTGCCTGAACATCTGGCCGAACATCTGATCGAGAATGTGCAAGTAGAGCCCCATGACCAAGGCCGTTACCAACAAGCCCGTCGCGATTGTAAACGAGAAGCCGACAGCGAGCAGGTGAATCTGCGGAACTACCCGCCCAAGGAGTCCCAGGACGACGTAAGCCAAGAGAATGGCACCTGCGACAGGCGCAGCGATCATCAAGCCGTCGGCGAACATGCCGGAGCCGAGCCGGGCCACCTCGACGAGCATGCGTTCGCGCACTACGAGTCCGCCCAGCGGGATCCGTTCGAAAGTCGAGACGAGCCCGCGGATCATGAGGTGATGGCCGTTGATTGCCAAGAGCAGCAGGATCGCCATGATGTAGAGAAAAAACCCGAAAATGGGCGCCTGGGTTTCAAGGGCGGGGTTGATTACATTCATTAAGGCGAAACCCGACATCATATCCATGATCTCGCCCGCCACCTGAATCGCCGCGAAAACAATTGTCATGACGAAACCCAGTATCAACCCGATAAGGAGCTCCCGCACGCCCGCCAGGGCGAAGGGAAGGGGCTCGCTGGCCAGTGTTTGAGGAAGAGCGGCCACGCTGGGCGTGACGATGAGAGCGGTCATGGCGGCCAAGCCGATTTTGGCAAGCGCAGGAAAAGTCCGCGAACCCAGCACAGGCGCGGAGACAGCGAGTCCGCTGAAACGGATGAGGACAAGGACGTAGACCTTGAAAACCTCTATCTCGAGAATTTCCACAGCGTCATTTCACCATTGTATCGAGGTTGTTAAAAAGGGGCTGTATGAAATCCATAGCTAGAGAAATCATCCATGGCATAAAGATCACGAATGCGACAAACACCGCAATGATCTTCGGAATAAAGGTAAGGGTGATTTCCTGAACTTGGGTGACGGACTGGAAAATGCTGATGACAAGCCCCACGATGAGTCCAGCGATGAGCATGGGCGAGGCCACCAGAAGCGTAATGAACAGGGCGTCGCGCCCGAGAAACACGATGTCGTCTACCGTCACGAGCAATACCCCCTGTCGCGCCGCTTCCTCCCCGCCCGCGCTCGGCGTGTTTACAAGGGTAGCCTATCGACCCAGACACTGCAAGGTTTTGCAGATACGGACAGCAGGAGAGCCTAGACGTTCTTAGGCTTATGCCGGATCTGGTTTCCCTGGCAGCATTTCACGATCCTCGAGAACTCAGTACGAAACAACAGGTTGCAGCTCGGTATCCCTGAAGTCCTATTCCTCCTGTTTTTCCTCGTTCTTTGCGTTGTCTTGGGCCGCCTTTAGGGTTTCCTCGAGGGTCCGTTGGGCCTCGTTCGCGGCGCCGGCGGGAGCAAGCGATGGCGCAACGCTCTGCTGCACCTGCGGTGCGTCCTGTTCTGTCCCTTCGGCAGCGGTTCCTGGTTGGGGCCGTGCAGGAACGGGCGTCGGGGGCGTAGGTACTGGCGCCTCGGATTGTTCCTGGGAGCCTGGGTCCCGTGAAGTGCCGGGAGCGGCCGGCGCTTCTTCGCCCTCCCCTGTGTCTTCGGGCTGGGGCGCTATCCCCGGACTTTGCTTCATCATGTCCTGTATCATTTGGCCAGGGTCTGGCGCGCCTTCCGGCATGGGAGACGAAGGATGCTCTTGAACCGGCGCGCCGGGCGCTTCTTGACCTTCCTCTGCGGGTTCTACAGGGGTCTGGAAGGGGCCCGCCGTCTCGATGAAGAGGGCGGCCACGGCGACGCAGACAATGCCGCAGAAGCGCTGAAACCAATGGCTTTTAGCGATCCACCATTCTGTGATGGTGACGACGACGATGGGTTGGAGAAGCCAGACGCCCCCCTTAATGAAGACCAGGACTCCGACAACCTTGGCGGAGAGGGGCCAAACCGTTTCCGAAGCACGCGCGAAAACGAGGGCGCCGAGAACCATGAGGACAAGACCCGCAATGCGTACAAGAGTGGTATGGAGCAGGATTCTCGCCAGCGAGCGGGCAGCACTGGGAACCAAAAAGGCTAGAATGCCGATGAGACCTGAGAGAATGCCGAGGACCCACAGTGTTTCTGCCGACATGTCCGTTTCTCCTTCGCAAGTCTGAAGGGACTGTGTTTTGATAATACCCTTTCCGGGTTGGGAGATCAAAGCTTGGGAGATCTTGACAAGTCTCGGCCTCGCGTGCTAAGGAAACCAAACCTTGGATGCAACAAGGTCTACGAGCGAAATGGTGCGAGGCGCCTTTTTTTTGCATAGGAAGATGAAGATGCGCAAGACGAGGCGTTGTTCGTTCGGCTGTGCGCCGTAAGAAGGTGTGGTCTAAGGAGAACAGCGTATGTCTCATGTTGTTGCAGAAGCATGCATCAAGTGTAAGTATACCGACTGCGTGGCGGTGTGCCCTGTCGACTGCTTTCACGAAGGGGCCAATATGCTTGTCATAGACCCTGAGGAGTGCATTGATTGCGGGGCTTGTGTCGATGAGTGTCCAGTCAGTGCGATCTATCCCGAGGAGGATTTGCCTGACAAGTGGAAGGATTTCGTGGAACTGAACGCGCGATACGCGAAACAATGGCCGGTGATCAACGAGGCCAAGGATCCGCTTCCCACGGCGGAGTCCTTCAAGGACGTCGAGGATAAGCGAGACCTCTTCGATGCCAGTCCGGCAGGCGGTTAGATAGCATTCCGAGCATAGAAACAAACGGCGTGTCGCGCTTGCAGGAGCCGGCACGCCGCTTGGTTTTCAGGAATCACTTGGCGTCGGTTGTCTCGTTTCTGCTTTTCGGACGAGGTCCTCGAGCGTATCGGGCTCGAGGGGGATTCTCTGAACGCAACGGAACCCGAGGTTGGGCTGAGCCGCGTCGCGCCTGAAGCTGAGAGGCTTCGCCGCATGCGCCGGTATGCCCGCGCCTACGACAATAAGGGGCGTCAGGAACAGGCGCTTATCGAGATCCTCGTCTGAGACACGCTGGGGCTCTGGGAGCTGGCCGTCAGGGGTCCGGGTCCACTCGAGAAAGCCCCGAGGCATGCTCCACTCCTGTTTCCAGGCAATGACGCCGGCGGCATGGCCGGCCGACCGGGCGGCGAGCGACCACTGGGCAGTTGTAGGAAGCGACTTGCCGGCCCAGAGGGCATATTCTTGTGCGTCATAGAAGGCGACGCCCGTGACGGGCGTATCGCTGTTGCGCGGCAAGCCCGATGGCAGCCGCCAGGGCCGTTGCCTGCAGAAGCGCTGATAGTCGCCGCTTGTCACGGGGGCCCCGTCAATAAAGAATACGCCCTCAAGCGTTCGCGGGTTCCCAGCCTGCAGGTCCGCGCCCGGGGGCATTGGCGGCACCAAAACCATCTCGGGGAGATCGGGCCACATGATGGCTGCAGCGAAGCACTCAATGGCGTGACGCATTGGAAGGATTGCCGCGTGTGAATGAGGATCGCTGTTGCGCTTGGCGCGCGTCCAGAAATCCTCACCCAGTTCGACGACGTCTTTCAGTGCTTGTTCCTCTTGCTTCTCGGCTATTCCCCTGGCCGCTTTGTGCAACGGTTCAACCAGGTCGAGCAAGGCCCGCAAGCGGTTTTCCAGCGGGGACTTTGGGGG
>CAZBQH010000356.1:0-9284 GCA_964493915.1 uncultured Nitrospiraceae bacterium | reverse complement strand
TTACGATTTCGAGGAGTCCGACGGCGCGCACTTCCTCGTGATGCAGTTTGTCGAGGGGAAGACCCTGGCGGAGCGTATCGCTCAGGGGCCGCTTCCGCTCAAGGACGTTGCCGAGATCTTCGTACAGGTGGCCGCCGCGCTCGAAGCTGCTCATGGCCAGGGTATTGTTCACCGCGATTTGAAGCCTGCGAACATTAAGGTGAAGGCATCAGGTCAGGTGAAGGTGCTGGATTTCGGGATCGCGAAGAGCTTGCGGGAACCCGGTCAACCCGTCGAGGCCATGGAGACACAGACCTCAATGGGGGTGCGTGCGGAAGGGCCCTTTGCGACCGAGGCGGGCACGCTTCTCGGCACGCCGGCCTATATGAGCCCGGAGCAGGTGCGGGGACAGCCGGTTGACGCACGGACAGACATCTGGGCGTTCGGCTGCTGCCTATTCCAGGCCGTCAGCGGCAGACTCCCTTTTAAGGGTGTCACGTCGCACGAGCTCTTGCGAGCCGTTCAGGAGTCTGACCCCGCGTGGGAGGCGCTGCCCGGGGACACGCCAGATGAGATCCGTAAGTTGCTCGAGCGCTGCATCGAGCGGCGGCTCGATCTCCGTCTTCAGCACATCGGCGAGGCGCGTATCGTGCTGCAACGTCTGGTAGGAGATCCCTCGTCGGTGGAGTTGCTTTTGCGCGCGGTGCGGGGGTCCGTGGAGGCGGAGGGTTTCAAGGCCTTCCTGTTCGCCCAGGTCATGGACGCGGCGGAGATGCGCGAGCGGCTGGGACTGGCCGAGGCAAAACGCGTAGTTGGCGAATATGATGCGCTGCTGACCGAGACGCTTGCTCATTTCGGCGGGAAGGTCAAGGAGCGGATCGGCGACAGCGTGTTTGGCGTGTTCGACCTGCCCTCGAGTGCAGTCCGGTGGGCGCTGAGCTTGCTGCAGGAGTTGCATCGCTCGAAGCTGGACCGGGAGCTTCAGGTCCGCATTGGGATCCACGGCGGCGAGGTCAAAGGGGTTGATGAGAGAAAGCCTGACGGCGAGGGGGCTGACGAGTCTCATGTGGTGGACGTAGCAGTGCGGGTGACGGGTCTGGCCGAGCCCAACCAGTTGCTGGTTACTGCTCCTGTCTTTGATGTGGCGCGGCAGGAATTGACGTCGGCGGCTGACGGCGAGCCCATCGAGTGGCTGGCCCATGGTCTCTATGCGATCAAGGGGCTTGATGAGCCGGTTCAGATTTACGAGGTGGGCTTGAAACACCTCTCGCCGCTTAGAGCGCCGGCTGGCAGCGCAACGGCAAGGCGGATGCTTGCGCCGGGCGAGGAGAGCGTCCTTGGCTGGCGTCCTGCGAAGTCGCGGAGCGTCCCTGGCCGGGCGAACTGGGTGTTGCGGCGGCATTTGGGCAGCGGCGGCTTTGGCGAGGCGTGGCTTGCCCAGCACGAGAAGACCGGAGAGACGCGGGGTTTCAAGTTCTGCTTTGAAGCAGAACGCCTGCGTGCGTTGCGGCGGGAAGTCGTGCTCTTCCGCCTCCTCAAGGAAACGCTTGGGGATCGGCCTGATATTGCGCGCGTTCTAGACTGGCAGTTCGACCAGGCGCCGCATTTCGTTGAGTCGGAGTACACGAGCGGCGGGGACCTTGCGGAGTGGGCGGCGACGCGGGGCGGGCTTGGGCAGATTCCGCTCGACACCAGGCTGAGCATTGTCGCGCAGACGGCTGAAGCGCTTGCTGCGGCGCACAGCGTCGGGGTGCTGCACAAGGACGTGAAGCCGACAAACATCCTGGTTGCAGAGTTGCAGGGGCAGGAGGGGCCGAGCGTACGGCTGACTGATTTTGGGGTAGGGCTCATCCTGGACCGCGAGATCCTTGCCCGCAAAGGCATCACGGCTTCCGGCTTGACGAGCACCCTTTTCGCCGGCCAGTCCACCTCAAGTTCCGGGACGCCCTTGTACATGGCGCCTGAGCTATTCGAAGGGAAGACCCCGTCAATCCAGTCCGACGTCTACGCCTTGGGCGTACTCCTCTACCAGATGGTCATCGGCGATCTCTCACGGGCGCTCGCACCTGGATGGGAGCGGGACATTGAAGAACCGCTCTTGCGGGAGGATATCGCCGCGTCTGCAGATGGCATGCCTAATCGTCGGCTGGACAGTGCGGCGGAATTGGCCGAGCGCTTGCGCTCTCTGGAGGAACGGCGCGCAGGGCGTAGAGCGCAAGAGCAGGCAGCGGAGGAGGCCGTTCGTAGCAGGCGCCGGCGGCAGCAACTGGTGATCGCCGCTGTTCTGGGAGCAGCCTTGTCGGTTTTTCTGATCGTGCTTGCGCTACAAGCTTGGCTGCGAGCTGCGGCTGAGACTTCGCTTCGCCGGAAGGCGGAGGCCGCCCAGGGAGAAGCAGTTCAGCAACGGGAGCGGGCCGACTATGCGGGGTATGTTGCTAACATCCAACTGGCGGCAGCGCGATTGAAGGAGGGGAAATCGGATCTTGCCCGGGAGGCCCTCCTTGCCTGCCCCCAGGGTCTCAGGAACTGGGAATGGGGCTATCTGGTCAATGAAGCATGGCCTGACCTGCGAGGCGCCCCACTGACACCAGAAGAACAGGGCGAACTGCCCACGGACGCTTGGCGAAATGGCGTTCCAGTCATTTGTGTGAATATCGAGGCCATTGATTTGGTCGATGCGGATATTGCGAGCAATGGAAGTCTTATGGCAACCGTGTCTTGGTCAGGTGCAGTGAAGGAACACTTTTTTTCCGGCGAGGAGCGCCAGCCGCTTGAGTTCCAGGGCGCGGGCGCAGCCGTTCGAGTACGTCTGAGCCCTGACGGGTCGTTGGTGGCGACGGCGGGTTCAACAACCCAGGTTGCGGTTGTTTCCCGCACGGCCGATGGCGCGACTGTCTACGTCTCTCCCCAGCCATCAGACAACATTGCAGGCCTTTACTTCAGTCCTGAGAGCGCTTATCTCGTGGTGACTTCGTACGTTGAAACGTTGGTAACGGATCTTTGCAGGCGCAATGTGGTAGGCGAGTTCATCATGCTCGGCGGCCTGGGGGTGGATGTTGCGTTTGCTCCCCATGAGAAGGAGTTTCTGATCACGGATGGCGGCGACATTGAGGTGCACGCCCTACCGGAATGCCAGTTGGCTAAGCGCTACGTCTCGCCTTTGCCGAGTGAATTCAGGATTATGAAGATCAGTCCTAATCTCGATGACGTCATGGGCGTTGATCCATACGGGAATGTACTGGTCTGGTCGCTCAGGGGATCCGCAGAGCGACTGCGCATCAACAATAACTCAGATTCCGCTCTTCAAGACCTGGCGATCAGTTCCGATGGAAGCTGTCTCGCCGCACTCTACGGTGATGATCTAATCGTTCTGTACAACCTGGTGGATGGCGCCGAACTTGCTCGCGCACAGGGATTCTCGCCGATTACAGCGCTCCGGTTCTTCGATCAAGGCATGCGGCTCCTCATCGTTGAGGGGAAAAAGTCTGGAAAGGTGCTCGCGCCTGGTGTGAGAGCAACATCCGTACCGAGGCACCTGGTAGGCCACACAGGGCCTGTGACGATGTGTGATTTCTCATCGGACGGACGAAGGGTCGCCACGGCGTCATACGACGGATCGGCGATTGTGTGGGACGCGCGGTCGGGGAAGGCGCTCTCCACATTCCGCAAAGATGATGAGGGCGTGCTCGGGGTCGACTTCAGCAGAGACGACAAAATGCTTTGCACCATTGCTCCGGGCAGAAGCGTGTCGAGACTGTGGGATCTATCTTCAGGCAGTGAACTAGGGTGCTATACTCCTGGAAGTGCCTGTTCAGTTGAGCCAGAGCCTTCCTTTGGGCCGCTGAACTCGATGGCTGCGTGGATTGGCACCACTTGGACTCAGGATCGCTTCACTTCAGCAGGCAACCAAGTAGCCGTATTCATGGCCTCGCCTACCGGGCGACCCGAGCATGTTGCCCCGCAGTGTGCCATCGAGGGGGCCGTACTGCCCGATGCGCTCGCCTTGGGCTGGATGATAGAGTTCTCGCCCGATGGGCGGACAGCTTTGACCATCGGGGAGAACAACGCATTGCGCATCATCGACCTTTCCACTTTGCAGTATAGGACTGTAGGAGGAGGCACTGAGTATTTCACGTACTTTGAGGTGAGCCCTGATGGACGCCGCGTGGTAGAGGCTGTGACGACAGGTTACGCCAACGTATTGGATATTGCGTCTGGTGAGCTTCTCTTTCAGACAGAGAGGCATAACGCCGCAGTGCGAGCATCTCATTTCTCCCCTGACGGTAGCCAGATACTTACAGCGTCTTGGGACGGAACAGCGAAATTGTGGAGTGCAACAGATGGGCATCTGCTGGTCACGTTGCGTGGACACACAGACTACCTTCTCGACGCATTGTTCAGTCCCGACGGGACCCGGATTCTGACTGTTTCACTGGATGGAAGCTGCCGCATCTGGGACCTGGCTGGCAATGAGTTGCTGGTGTTCCGGGGTGATGGCCAGGCTTTCCATGGAAGATGGAGCCCTGACGGCAGGCGTGTTCTACTGTCCTTTGCTCCGAACTTACGGAAGGACAGCGGTTCAGAAGTACTGCTTCTTGAAGCGATCCCTTGGACAGAGCTAGCCGCCCTTGGATCTGTGGACACGCCTTTCGAGGAGCGGGTGCGCCTCTGGCGTGGTGAGAGAGCGGCTGATGGGGGGCAAGAGGGCATTATTGCTTCAGGGACAGATTGAACCGTTTCGGGGCACTCATTTTGGCCGCTAGATCCGCCTTAGCGGAGGGTTTTCTCTTCACGTGTAGCGTCCAAATGTTGGACGGCCAGGCCTCGCGAATGTCCACTTTCTGGATGGTCTGCAGGTATTGTTTGGTCAGTATCGTCTGGTAAGGCATTATGTGGCAAAAACCTAACGTTATGAGGTGCAATTGGCGTGCTTCTTGCACCTTCTTAGTAGGTGATCTGCTATAAGGAGGAGACTCATGTGCGCGAAATGGTCGTCCGGCAAGATGCTGTTTCTCATTTTGTTCGTCGTGGGCGCGGTCTGGCAAGCTGCTGCAACGTATGACGAAGACTTGGACCTGGTCCAGGACTTCCGCGATAGGCTTATGGCGGGGGGGGAGCCAACGTACTCCATCGAATGGTGGGATGCCAATGGCGACTCTCCGGGTATGCCGAACGGGATACCGGATGCCGCCGAGTTCATTTTGCTGGAAACTATTCTAGAAGACTCGACAATCGACCTGACAGCAAGCGGCGGAGTTAGCCATGGTGCCGTCCACGCGGCCTGGTTAGCGAACTTGGCGCAGATCACGATAGACATGGAGCCTATTTCCGACATCGAAGGAGCCGCCAACTGGGCCACGGCGCTCATAACGGTGAGCGGCGAAGCGGGCTATAAGAGAGTGCGCCAGATCGCGGCCAATGCAGGTGTAACCCTTTCGGACGCGTCTAACTTCGACCTAACGGTGGGGGACGCTTTTCTCAACGCCCCTCAGGACGCCGATGGCGACGGTTACACCAATCTCACTGAGTATGAGAATGTGGCCGCAGCCTACGCCGGCTTCGACATCGTCACAGTGGGCAAACGCTACGCGGCCGCAGCGCTCGACCCGAGTGCTTCGGGCGTGCCAAAGTGGGACCAGTGGCCCGTGTTCCGCGTTCCAACGCCCCCGGTCATTGACGGCGTCATCGACCCTGACGACTACGGCAGCAGCGTCCTTCTGTTGACGGCCGATGCCATGGCCGCCAACGGAGGCAGTGCCATAGCATGGGACGGCCTGGGCGGCAGCGCGGTCATCGGCAGCGGCTTCGATACGTCGATCCAAGGGGAATTCTACTTCGCATGGGACGAGGACTGGCTGTACGTCGCTGCCCGCGTCAGCGACGACAACGTCGTGTACAACACGGACTCGAGTCCGGACAACGATGTGCCCCTCGGTAACACTGACGGCATCCGGTTCTGCACAGACCACCAGAACCTGAATGACGCGACGCTTGCGAACGAGGACAACGGCGTCAACATCCATGACTGGGCGCCAGGACAGCTTTCAGATCCAGCAGCGCCCGCCTATTACCAGCATTGGGGTATGCCGAGGGCGACGTTTGCCAACACTCAGTTCGCGGCCCGTACGATCGAACCTGGCTATGAGATCGAGGCGGCTATCAAGTGGTCTGACTTCACACCCAATGCCCCGGCGCCATCTGAAGGCATGGTCATGGGATACATGGCCATGATCATGGACTACGACCCGGAGGCGCATGAGATGTGGTTCAATGCGGGAGACGGCACCGACATCATTGCTGGGCCTGTTTCGGCCTGGCCTAAGCTTGTGCTCGAGCCTGCGAACCCACTGCAGCACCCGCAACCGGCTGTGTGGCGCTTCGACTGCGATCTCGAGGGGTGGGTTTCGAATGACAGTGTAGACCTGGATCACACTGTCGGGCGCATGATCTACACCCCCATTGAAACAGATCCTTACGCCAGCGGCGAAAGCCTGGTCCACGCCTCATTGATGCAGGAGTTCTATGCCCAGATTGCTATGCAGAACGCACCACAGGGCGGTCCGCTTGAGTGTGCGCTCTACTGGTGGGATTCTTCCGGAAACTATGCGTACGCCCTTTTCGATCTTTTCGCAGGCCAGAATGAGCTTCGGTTCAACATCCCTGCGGCAAAAGACGGGGGCACTGCTGCCTGGGAAGGCGTCATATATGGCATCCGCCTCGATATGCCTCAAGAAGCCCAGTCCGCCATCGAGGCGGGCACCGTGTTTCTAGTCGACGTTGTCGCCATCAGCGACGACCCGAACTTTGACCCTGGTACCTGGGACTCCGATAGCGATTGCGACGGCGATGGTTTATTGAATATAGAGGAAGATGCCCTTGGCACGGATCCCGGCTCTTCAGACACTGATGGCGACGGCTTGGACGACGCCGCTGAGCTCAATACGTATGGCACCAACCCGACGCGGGCCGATACGGATAGCGACGGCCTCAGTGATGCCGCCGAGATAGGCACGCACGGCACGGACCCCAATATGGCCGACACCGATGGCGACGGCGTATCTGACGGCCTAGAAGTGATATACGGCACCGACCCGCTAGATGCGGCCAGCGCGCCAGGTCTGCCTCTAGCTGGATGGGCTGGTTTGCTCATTGCGATATTCGCCATTTCCGCTGCTGGGACGGCTTTGACCCTGCGAGGCCACGCAAAGACGCGCATCTAAAGAGATCTGATGATATAGTCGGACTGAGTCGTTGGATAGTAAGTCAGTGCCTGACTGAAACGGCGAGGGTCCGGGTTGTCTTCAGGGTATCTCGCCTTTACCATCCAAGGTACGGTAATCTTCTCAGAAGGTGCATCTAGGCCATTAGAAGCGCGAGAGTCTGCAAGGAGCACGGTTTGGCCAACTACATAGAAAGTCGAGACATACAAGATCGCGATGGGGAGAACCGAAAGACGCCGGCGATTCTGTTCGCACTTGACGGAGCGCCGGAGCCGTGGGCAGCGGTGCGGGATACTGAAGGCTTCTTTTCAGTTGCCATCGGCAGGGGGCAAGATTGCGACATTAGAGTGCCTGGTGATTCGAGCACCGTTTCATCGATCTCGCGCCGGCACGCGCGGCTCTTCCGCTTTCAGGACGCATATTGGATCGAGGATCTGGGCTCAAAGAACATGACGTTCGCAGAAGGCCAGCTTGTCCTCGCGCCGAAGCGGCTAGCCATTCCTTGCACTATACAGCTTGGCGACGTGCGGGTACGTCTTACGCGGCAATTGCTCACCAGAGCGGACTATGAGGAGCTGATCCCCCTTGCGATCGTGCCCGGCCCCAGCGAGGTCACGGACGAGGTAGGCGGAGAACAGCAATCGAAGGAAGCCCAGTTCGCCGCACTGCGTGCGGAACTGCGCATGGCCCGTGTCTTTGAGTTGCTGGTGGACGCGTTATGCGACTGCCGGCGCGCCGAGCTCGCGGAGGCTCGTGGCAAGCAGATCCTGCAGATCCTGCTTGACGCAGAACGGGTAGACTTGGCTCTCGGCTGCTTGCCTGACAGGTTGGGGGCTGCTCTGAAAGAAACCGGCTTTGAGTGTGGTGACGAAGCACACTTAACCGCAGCGATCGCACAACTCGCCAACGGTAAAGCCGGCAAGGCCCTGTGCATTCCGGGGAAGGTGACGGAATCCCACGCATGGGTGATGCCCCGCGGTGACGACCCAAGCACCCTGGACGCCGTGACGGCATTCAGCGGCCGCGACCCGACCGTGCTTTGCGAGTCATCTCGTCTTGCAGATGCGCTGTACCGGATGGTCCGCTTCCTTGTTAGGCAAATGGAGGTACTGAGCAAGACGGAGCGGGAGGATAGCCGGACGCCACAAAGCATCATAAAAGAACCAGCGCGCGAGACAGTGGCGCTTTGCAAGCGGCTGCATTTCTGGGGGTGTTCTTCTGCGCACCGGGAGCTACTGAGTCAGGTGGAGCGTGTCGCAAAGTGCTATCTCCGCGAGTCTGTCGGGCCGCTGCCCGTAGTATGTCTGCTGGGTGAGTCAGGGGTCGGCAAAACCCACCTTGCGCGACTGATCCACCAGCTTTCGTCTCACAGCAGTGGCGCTCTCATCGAGGAGAATTGCGCCAACATTCAGGAGACACTCGCGGAATCGGCTCTGTTTGGCCACAGAAAAGGCTCATTCACCGGCGCTGAGGAGTCGCGCATAGGCTTTTTCGATCTTGCCCGTGACGGCACGCTATTCCTTGACGAAATCGGGAATATGAATAAGACCGTGCAAAACAAGCTACTGACGGTGCTCGATACAGGCCATTTCCGGCGGGTTGGAGAGAACGAGGCCCGCACAACGAACTGCTTCGTGGTCTTGGCCACAAACCGCGATCCCGGTGAGTTGTGCAGAGAGGGCGTCCTGCGTAGAGACCTTTGGTACCGTATCCAGACAGCTACCATCACGGTTCCTCCCTTGCGGGATAGGATAGAGGATATTCCAGTTCTGTGCGAGGAGAAACTGCGTCAACTCGCCCGTGTTCTTGGGGGCACCGGCGGACGCACCCTCAGCCCCCATGTTCTGACCGCTTTCGAGCGATACACGTGGCCCGGAAACATCCGGGAACTACTCGGGAGTATTGAGGCCGCGTTTCGGATGAGCCCTGCAGAAAAACTGGTTCTGGAGGTCGAGGACCTACCTGAAGGGCTGCAGGCGTCCCTAGCAGCCCGTGGCAAAAGTCTGTTCTGGGTGTGGGCCGAGGGAGTGTAGGACCTGGGTGCGGCACAGGGTGGTTGTTCCTTGGAAACGGTCCAGTGCCGCT
>CAZBQH010000355.1:0-2190 GCA_964493915.1 uncultured Nitrospiraceae bacterium | reverse complement strand
CCGGCGAACATCAAGGTCCTGCGCGAGGCGGTGCTGGAGATGGCCGGGCGCGGGATCAGGGCCGAGCGTCAGGGCAAACGGATGCCGTCGGTCACACTCGATGTCGACAGCGCCCCCACCCCAGATGAAATCCTGACCATGCCGCATGATCAGGCTCTGGTGCTGGCCTCGGGTTATGGGCTGCATGCGTTCTTCGCGGAAAAGCTGCCCTACTATGTCGCAGGCGCAAGAAGGCCGGAAGCTGATGGTTGGGCAGATCAAGGAAGTTGATGCCCAGATCGAAGCGCTGCTGGACCGGATCGTGGAAGCTTCCAGCGCCTCCGTGGTCGGAGCCTATGAGAAGCGGATCGAAAAGCTGGAGCGGGAGAAGCTCGTCCTAGCCGAAAAAGCCTCTCAAATCGTGCCTCCGCAGGGACGCCTGGAGGAAGTTATCGAACACGCTCTCGCGTTTCTCGCAAACCCTTGGAATATATATGAAAAGGGAAGCTTTGCTCTTAAGAGAACGGTGCTGAAATTGGCTTTCGTGGAGCCTCTTCGTTACAACCGTTTTGAGGGTTATCGAACCGCTGAAATCACCTTTCCGTTCAAGGTGTTAGCGGGATTTTTCAACAGCAGAGGTGGTTTGGTGGAGCCGAGGAGGATCGAACTCCTGACCTCGTCATTGCGAACGACGCGCTCTCCCAACTGAGCTACGACCCCACTGGCGCGCTGTGTCGCCGATGGGGCGGGGCTTGTCAAGCGGGGGCAGGCCGCCCCTGCCGCGCCGCCCGGCTCTGGTTCAGCGCAAAGAGCAGCGCAAGAAGGGCGTCGTCACTCATCCCCGCCGCCCCCTCCGCCCCCCAGCCATAGGCGTCGGCCACCGTCCGGTCGAGAGCGGCATGGGCATGGGCCAGCCAGGCCGGGCGCTGGTTGTAAAGGTTGGTCAGCGTGCGGGTTTTCAGAACCTTCGCCGCCGCCTCGTCCACCGGCAGGATGCGGTCCGGGTATCCCGGCACCACTTCGGGCACGCGGCGAGTCAGATCGGGCGGGTTGAGCCAGTTTTCGCGAAGGTCATTCAACCGCGCGGCGGCGGCTTGGGGTCGGCCCTTAAGTGAAGGGGAAGGTCTCGACGGTGCGATAACTTCGATTGCATTAGCGGTAGGTACGTGTCTGTGTGTTGGCATGGCTTTACGAATCTCAGAGTTCTTTGGGTTTAGCCCGTTCGACCCTGCGGCTGCCGTGTTTGTGGCTGGCAGATCATGTCCGTTTGTGGGAGCCGCCTGTATCAAGCCCAAACATGGTGCCTGTTCAGTAGAGCCGCTTGAACTGGCGGAGCCAGTGATTTGTTGCCCTAACAGGATGTATGGTGACAACTTTCTTGCATTGTGGGATATTGCGGTGGACGTGTTCGGCCAAGGCTGCGTGCTCATAAAGCCCAGCGAGGCACGCGCCCGGATGAAAGGTTTAGGTGCGCCGTTGACAGGTCACGAAGTTGTTGTCTTCGGGAAGTATTGGGGCAATGAGCTTCCGCTGCCGCGGCCCAAAGGAGTAAAGGCAGGCAGGGTCAGCACTTATTATGTCGATTGGATTATGGCGAAGCTTTCGGAGACGGGCGATCTTGAAGAAATAATTGCTGTGGAAGTCCAAACAATAGACACCACCGGCAACTACAGTGACCAAGCGCAGAAGTTCTTCCTAGGCGAAACCTATACCCGGGGCAATGCTCGGAACCCGGGGTACAGCAATGCTGGGATGAACTGGGAAAACGTAAATAAGCGCATCCTGCCTCAGTTGATCTACAAGGGTCACGTCCTGCGGCGGGAAGAAAAGTGCCGGAAGGGACTCTTCTTTGTTTGCCCGAAGCAGGTCTATGACCGCATCAGGGACCGGCTTGGAGGTTCAATGCACACATATCGTCCGCAACCAGGATCAATCACATTCCGCAGTTATGAACTCGGGCCGCCAGTCGCGTTAGGTACTCAGCGCTCTATGACGCTGCATGGGCAATTCACAACGACGGTTGACCAAGTGGCTCTCGCCTTCACCTCGCCCATGAACCTGCCCGACGACGACGTTTATACAGGGGCGATCAAGAAGGCGCTTGGCCACTAGTGTTCCGCACCTGACATAGGATTCCGGACGGCGCCCCTCTGTGGCATGTTGCGCGGATGAGACGCTCTGACATCTGCCTTTACCTTGGCCCCGCCGACC
>CAZBQH010000354.1:0-4861 GCA_964493915.1 uncultured Nitrospiraceae bacterium | reverse complement strand
GTGTCCGGGGCAAAGCCAAACAGCTCGCGTATCTGGTCCGCCATGAGCTTGGTGCGGTACTGAAATCCACCGCCGTCCGGCACGGGATCCGTGGTGTGGGCGCGCCACTGGCGGTTGTCTTGCCAAGGCCACAGACTTTCGGGTTCGATGAACCGCTTGATGCTGGACACGTTCGGGCAGCCATGGTAGCCTATCTCGCTCGCAAAATGGGCCGTGTTCTCGG
Source organism: uncultured Nitrospiraceae bacterium (assembly GCA_964493915.1). GTDB lineage: Bacteria > Hydrogenedentota > Hydrogenedentia > Hydrogenedentales > SLHB01 > CAZBQH01. Next base: position 4,638 of record CAZBQH010000354.1, on the reverse strand, counting down.
TGTAAAAGCGGCTCTTAAAGTAGTCGCGTGGGCCCCACAGGTGTTGTTCGGGCATGAGCTCGTCCCTGCCGCCATGTTTCACCACCTCGGGCGAGACGTAAGGCGAACTGGGCAGGTAGGGGCGATAGGGATCGCATAGGGCGCAGACCTGCGGCAACACTTCCCGCGTGATTCGGTTGTTGGCAGGGTCTAGTCCACGATGCAAGTAGGCTACGTCGATTTCATTGTCTCCCGACCACAGAACAATACTCGGGTGGTTCCGCAACTTGCGCACCACTGCCTCTGCCTCGGCGCGTATCCGGTCGAGGAAACTCCTGTCCTGGGGGTACAAGGCGCACGCGAAGGCGAAATCTTGCCATACCATAATGCCTTTCTGGTCGCACAGGTGAAAGAAGAGCGTGTCCTCGTAGACGTTGCCGCCCCAGCATCGCAGAATGTTGCATCCCAAGTCGTCGAACAAGGCAATCACCGGCTCATATCGCTCCGCATCGCGGCTGTGAAAGGCGTCCAGCGGCACCCAGTTGCTGCCTTTGCACATGATCGGCTCGCCGTTGACCCGGAACAGGAATTCGCCTCCTTCGTTGAGCGAGGTAATCTCTGACCTCTTGAGTTGAACCGTCCGTATCCCGATGACGTCGGTTCGGCTGTCCACGATAATCCCGTTGCGCAGGAGTTCGCAGACGACGCTGTAAAGGTTGGGCTTGCCATAGCCTTTGGGCCACCATAACTTGGCCTGTGGCACGTCGATGCGGCACGCGCCCGCCACGAAATAGGCCTTTTCGACGTGTTCAAAGCGGCTGTTGCCGCATACTCCCGTGAAACGCAGGGAGAACCCGTCAAGCAATGGGGCATCGGTGCGGAACTGCCAGTTTACCTGGAGGGTCGCGCTTTTGCCGTGTAATGCGACGGTGGTGTAGGTCGTGTCGACGATTTCAGTTTTCTCGTGGAGTTCGAGATCCACGTTCCGCCAAATGCCTGCTGACACTGCTCGCGGCGTGATGTCCCACCCGTACATGTGGGGGGCCTTCCGGATGTAAAGCTGCTCGAAATTGCGGACGAAGGCGAGTTGAGACGGCTCATAGCGGTAGTGGCGGGCGGCGTTCACCGGCGAACGGAGCTGCACGACCAAGTCATTCTCGCCGGATTGGCGCAGGAGGCCGCTTACATCGAACGCATGTGCGATGAGCATGTTGTCCGCGACGCCTATCTTGCTGCCGTTGAGCCAGATGGACGCTATGCAGTCAAGACCGTGGAATACGAGCATGCAGTCTTTGTCTTTGTTCTGAACAGGCGTTGTAAAACGGGTCGTGTACCACCACTGATAATGCTCATAGGGCTGGAGTTTGTAAATGTTCTCGCCTAAGAAGAGGTCAGGAAGCTTCCCTTCCCGCATGAGGTCCAGCTCAACATTACCGGGTACATGCGCGGGAATGCAGTCCACATTCGCCTGCGCCAGCGCTTCCGGACTGTCTATAGCCGGTTCCTTCTCGAGGAAGTACGACAAGCTCCACTCGCCGTTCAGGCTGATCCGCTCCATCCGCTGCAATCTCCTTGCCCTTGCGCAGTGCCGCGGCGCGTCACTTGGTTTCTTTGGCAGCCTCGATCATGGCGATGACATTTTCGATCGGTACGTCGTTCTGTATGTTATGGGCTGGAGCGACAACGTAACCTCCCCCTTTGCCTAGGACTCTCACCGTTTCCCTGACAGTCGCGCGGACTTGGTCCGGAGTAGCGGTCCTGAGCAGGTCCTGGGTGTCGATGGCGCCCCAGAATGTCAGCCGGTCTCCAGCCGCCTGTTTTATCGTCTCAGGCGCCATTCCTTGGGCGGAGGTCTGAACCGGATTCAGAATATCCACGCCGCACGCGATGAGGTCTTCAAGCAGTGCGAGAACCGAGCCGTCGGTGTGATGCCAGTAAAGGCAGTTGGCGAGTTCCTTGGTTCGGGCGATACGCTGCGAAAAGTAGGGCGCGACCATGTTGTGGAACATCGCCGGGCTCACGAGCGGCCCCGACTGCATTCCGAAATCGTCTCCGCTCATCGTCAGATCAATGTACTCGCCGATAGCTTCGTAGTACTGCTCGACGACGCGCATTTGAATCGAGAAGAAGATATCGAAAAAAGTGTGGACAAAATCCGGATCCATGGCCATATTCACGAGAAACTCATCATAACCGCACATCCAGCACCCCAATTCGAGTACGCCGTAAACCGGGTGCTCTCCGATTACGACGTAAGGGGTCTCTTCGGCCAGATGCTTGGCCTCATCGCGCCATTTCTCGAGGAGCTTTTCATCGATAACCGGGTCCGGCCAGGGAAAAGTTTTGACATCCTCGATGTCGGCCCCTGCGAGCGGGTATTCCACGATTTCCCAATACCCGCCAATTAATCTGCGGCGGACGCCCCAGCAATCGACATCCTCAGTCGAGGAGATGGTGCGCGTCAAGGGGCTCGACAGCGATACAATCTGGCCGACGCTCCGAAAATCGCAGCCCGCCCACTCGAGGAGCCGCTCATCTACCCGATGGTTGCTCTTCGGGCCTTCTCCTGTAAGGCCCAGAACGTCAAGCAGCCGTTGCTGGACTTCCGGCGCCATTCCCGTCAGCGAAGTGCATGCCAAGTCGATGGGGGGTCGGTCGGGCCGGCGGTGCGACGTCGTCGCGCGGAACCGTTCACGTGGTGTCATTCGCTGTTTCCTTCTCTACCTGCCGCGGTGTTGTGCTCAGGCATGATAATCGCATGGCCGGCTGCCTGCAAACCCGCCGTAGAAGTCTTTTCGGTCAGTGCACAGATCCGTGCAATGCCCCTCCAGACCGGTGTAAAATGGGTCTTCCCTTGGGCACATATTGCGAGGATATTCCACTTGGTAAACCGTCTGATTGTTGTTTCCGTCCTATGCCTGACCGCTGCCGCCGGCGTGGATGCGGCGCCCAACGGCCTGGTGGCCCTGCTCACGGACTACGGGGCCGACTCGCTCTACGTCGGCATTCTTAAGGGGTCGATGCTGGCCAAAGCCGGCGATATCCGGATTGAAACCCTTACCAATTCCGTGCCGTCCTTCGATATCGCGGCCGGCGCCTTTTTCCTGCTCGAGGGATGCCAGGCTTGGCCCAAGGGCACGACGTTCTGCTGCGTTGTCGACCCAGGCGTGGGGACAGACCGAAAATGTATCGTCCTCGAGACCAAGACCGGCTACTACTTCGTCGGACCGGATAACGGCCTGCTCTATCCCGTTGCAGAGGAGCACGGCGTGGCCACGTTGCGCGAATGTACAAACAAAGACCTATGGCGCAGCGGCGCCGTGTCTACAACGTTTCACGGAAGGGATGTCTTTGGACCGGTAGCGGCGGCGTTGGCGAGTGGAACTCCCGTAACCGAGGCAGGTCGGCCGATCGAGAGGATGGTGCCGCTCGAATACGAGCCAAGCCGTATCGAAGGCGGCGCTGCCGCAGGTATGGTCATGCGGAGCGACTCCTATGGCAACTTGATCACCAATATCCGGGCTGAGGACCTGGCGAATCTGGGCATCACGCACGGCGATCAGGTAGCGGTGCGGATTGGTCGGGCCGAGTACACGGCGCCGTTTGTGTCCACATACGCTTCCGTGCCGGCGGGCGCGCGGCTGGTGCTTGTCCAGAGTTCGGGCTTTGTTGAATGCGCGGTGAATCTGAGCAGCCTCACCGATTCAATCCGCGAAGGGGCACATGCCTACGTGCTTATCAAGAAGGCCCCGCCGGCTCCGTGAAGGAGATCCTTGACGAGATATACCGGCGGCTGAGGGCATACTATGGGCCGACCGGATGGTGGCCGGGTGAAACGCCTTTCGAGATCGCCGCCGGCGCCATTCTTACGCAGAACGCGGCCTGGGTCAATGTCGAGAAAGCCATCGAGAATCTGAAAACAGCGGGGCTGCTTGACCCCGCACGTATCGTCTCATGCTGTGACGAGAAGCTGTATGCGGCGCTCAGGCCTTCCGGCTATTTCAGGGTGAAGGCCGCGAGGCTCCGGGCATTCTGCGGTTACCTTACTGAGCGTTACCGGGGCGACATGCAACGTATGGCGCGCAGACCGCTGGGCGCGCTGCGGCCTGAGTTGCTTGCAGTGCCGGGCATCGGCCCCGAGACCGCGGACGACATTCTGCTTTACGCTTGCAGCAAGCCCGTCTTTGTCGTCGATGCTTACACCCGCCGTATCTTGAGCCGGCACGGCCTCCTTCCCGCAAAAATCGGCTACGAGGCGCTTCGCCATGTTTTTGAAGACAACTTCAGGTCCGACGTCGGCATGTTTCAGGAGTACCACGGCCTGATTGTATGGGCGGGCAAAGAGTTCTGCCGGCGAACACCGCGATGCGCCGGCTGTCCTCTCGAACCGATGCTCGACGGCAGACCCCCGTCTCTGGACAGCCGATGACTGCTTTGCTTGTGAGCTTCCTTGCCGTCTTTGCGGGGACCTTTACGCAAGGATGCACAGGGTTCGGCATGGCCCTCATTGCCGCGCCCTCCCTGATGCTGGTCTTGCCGCCGAGGGCGGCGGTGCCCGTGGTAATCCTCTTGAGCCTCATAAACACGGTGCTTGTTGCACTCGACGCGCGCAAGCAGGTGCGGCTGGCTATTGTCGGCCCGCTCGCGCTGGGCGGAGCT
>CAZBQH010000353.1:0-3574 GCA_964493915.1 uncultured Nitrospiraceae bacterium | reverse complement strand
TGGGTATGACTACCCTTTTTCTGAGCCGTTTCTATGCTTTGTTGTGTCTGTGTTCATTTGCGTAAGTGGTTGACTTGCGGTGGGTTAGGTGTGGAGCGGTATACGGGGTTCGAACCCGCGACATCCAGCTTGGGAAGCTGGCACTCTACCAACTGAGCTAATCCCGCTCACTCAAAGCGACTGAATTCTAGCACCCCTTCGGGCACAAGTCAAGACCTCCTGAACGAAGGCCGTTGGCCGGGTGCCACAGGGAGAGGTTGCTGCATAGGACCGAAGGCAAACGCAGACCGAAGCTTGACCTGTCCTTGGAAGGCGGCGCGCGGCGCGCCGAGGTCTGCCCGCGACGCCCGATTTGCGCCAGGTTATTGCTGTGCTAGAGAAGAAACCGGTAAGCGGGGCGCCTCATATTTGGAGAATTGACTATCCATGTTAGTGTTTCAAGTGCTTTTTCACGAAGGATTTATATCGTAAGATTAACACACTATATCAGGTTGAAATATGACAGAACGGGGACAGGGGCCGTGCCGTGTTGACGAAGGATCGCTGGAAACATTCCAGCCTTTATGTAAACATAATATATATTATCAGACGCTGAAGGCGCGCCTCTGACTTCCCCATCCCTCGCCATTCCCGCCTCCCCTATGCCAAGGAGACCAGTATCAACCCAGAGAGACGACAGATAAACCGCACCGCGGGACCGTTTACGCTGAGAGAGTGGTTGTTCGCTTTGGGGATCGCTTTGGACCGCGGCGGGAACGGTGCCTCGGAGTTTTGTCGAGGTACAGTGACGGGCCGGCGCGCGGCGCGTCGGGGAAACAGGACGCGGCGTGGATTTGAGGTCAGGAAGAGCTCGTCAAGTTTTCGGCAAGTTGGCGAAGGCGTGTGAGGATGTTGTCGAGCGCCGCGAGGATCTCGTGCGTTTCATTTTGGTATTGGGCTTTCAAGGCGTGGAGCTCGGCAGCGAATTCTATGGCGGCGCGCAAGGCGAAGGCCTGGGTGTCAATGCGGTTGCTGGACTGTTCGATACGGTTAAGGGATTCCTGGACTTGGGCAATGATGGTGCGGGTGGTCTCCTCGTTTTGGATGATCGGCACGTCGAGGGAGGCGCCGGCGATACGGGTCTGGAGAATACGGGGGTTGCGAGTCATGGTGCGCGGAGTTCCGCAGACAGTCCTTTAATGGCGTTCAGGACAACGCGAAGCCGACCGAGCAGGTCATCTTGGGTAGCCGACAGACGTTGATTCGTGGCGGAGAGGGCGTCGTAGTCCTCCTGGACTTGCTTCAGGACGGCGAGGTCCTTTTTGCAGCGCCAGTTCTCGCGGCGGAGCTGCGTGCGCTCTGCGTCGTGGTCGAGCGCCTGTTCTCTGGCTTCGCGGACGGCTTCAGAGAGGCTGTCGAGGGACTCGTTAATGAGGCGAAGGTGGTTATGAAGCAAGGGGTTCAACGGAGAACGGCCTGATGCTTGTCGCAGAGGGCTTTGAGTATGGCGTCCCAAGCCTTCTGCGTGTCTTTTTCGGTAAGGGTGCGGTCTGGCGACTGGAAAACGAGACTCAGCGCTATGCTCTTTTTGCCGGCAGGGACCTGTTCCCCCATGTAGACGTCGAAAATGCGGACGTCTTTGAGGTGTTTTCCGCCAGCCTGGCGGGCGGTTGCAAGAACGGTTCCCGCGGGCACGGCCTGGTCGAGGACAACAGCCATATCCCGGAGAGAGGGCGGGTAGGACGAGGGTACCTGGAACTGCGGAACGGGCGACTGTATTGAGTAGAGCGCACCGGCGTCGATCTCGAGCAGGTAAACGGGTTGCTGGATGTCGTAGGCGCGGAGTACAGCGACGCTTACAGCGCCGAGAAAACCGAAAGGTGTTCCATCATTAGATTGGACCAAGGCGGCCTGCTCGGGTGCGAAGGTGTCGAGGACTGGCTTTTGCGTAGATGGCGAGATGCCTTCGATAGCATAAGGCGCCCGGAAAAACTCCATGATGGTCTCCGCAAAGCCTTTAATATCATAAAAATCGTAGGAAGGCGGCGAGATGCTCCAGTGTTGGGGAAGCCGATGGCCGGTAAGTAAAACCGCCACCCGCATGAATTGGTTGGGGAGGTCGTTGTCCCTTGACGGACGATAGACGGGCCCGATTTCGAAGGCGCGGATGTCGCTGAGACCATGCCGGAGGTTTGCAGACGTGGTACTGAGCAGTGCAGGGATTAGCGATGTTCTCATAGCGGCGTGGTTCTCGGACAGGGGGTTCTGCAGACGTACCATGTCAAGGTATGGTCCGTTGAGACCAGCCCGGCGGATATCAGCCTCGCAACTGAAGGTCATATGCAGAAACTCGTCGAGGCCAAGCCCGACAAGGAGCTTGCGGAGTCTGCTAGTGTGGCGCTCTTCGGGAGCGAATTGGTGGTCCGATTGACGGACGCGCGGGAGCGTTGTCTCGATTCGGTCATACCCGTGAAGGCGCGCGATTTCCTCGACGAGGTCCGCCTCGTGGGCAACATCGTGCCGCCAGGACGGCGTAACAACGGTGCAGCGTTCTTCATCTTTGGGCTCTACCTTGAAGCCAAGGTTGGAAAGGTAAGCTCGTTGTGTTTGAGGCTCGATATGAGTACCGAGAAGCCTGTCCGGCCGCGTGTAACGCAGATCAAGTTTGATCGGCTTAAATGGCCGGGGGTATTCATCCAGTACCCCTGGGGCCGCTTCCGCCCCAGCCAGGTCCTGCACAAGGCCGCCAGCACGATCAAGAGCGTAGCCGACCATCTCGATGTCCGCGCCTCGCTGGAAACGTTGAGAAGCTTCTGTGATCATGCCGAAAGCGCGAGCGGTCGTGCGGATGGAGATTCGGTCAAAACAAGCGCTCTCGAGGAAAACGTTCGTGGTGGTCTCCCCCACTTCGGTTTGGCGTCCGCCCATAATGCCGGCGATAGCGACAGGACGTTGGGCATCGGCGATGACCAGGGAGTCGTTCCGCAGGGTGCGGGTCTGTTCGTCGATGGTTTCTATTGTTTCGTTCTGTTTCGCAAGCCGGACCACAATGCGGTTCTCGATCAGTTTGTCCAAGTCAAATGCATGCAAGGGATGCCCCGTCTCCATCAAGACATAGTTGGTGATGTCAACAATGTTGTTGATGGGGCGCTGGCCCGCAGCGATAAGACGTCGGCAGAGCCAGCCAGGGGACGGCCCGATCTTGACATTTCGGAGAATCCGGCCGGCATAGCGGGGACATAACTCGGGGACCTCGATGGTAACCGAAGAGCAGTCGGCAGCGGCTGGGCCGTTCTCGGCAAGGGCGACGGTGTGCTGCCGCCAAGGTATGCCGAGCATCGCCGCGACTTCGCGTGCGACGCCGATCATTCCGGCCCAGTCACCTCTATTTGGTATAACTTCCATCTCGAAGATGGCGTCGTCGAGATCAAGAAGGGGGCGGACGTCTGCGCCGATGGGCAAACTGGGGTCGAGTATCATCAGGCCGGCATGGTCCTCGCCCAAGCCCAACTCCTTAGGGGAACACATCATACCGAAAGATTCGACGCCTCGCATCTTGCGACGGGTGATTTTGAAGCCGCCTGGGAGCTGAGCG
>CAZBQH010000352.1:0-2921 GCA_964493915.1 uncultured Nitrospiraceae bacterium | reverse complement strand
CATCGCCAGGCCGAGGTCGTCGGCGCGGGCGATGACGTCGGCGTCCTTCTTGGCGCCGCCGGGCTGGATGACGGCGGAAATCGTGCCCGAGTTCTCGGGTGCAAGCAACTCGAGTTGGTTATGCATCCGAGACCGGTCGACCATCACGGTCCTGGGCGAAGGCAGCATTACCTTCGAACTCGCCAAGAAAAGTATTGCCGTGGTCTTGACGCGTACTTATATAGGTATTTGTTCGGGGTAGGCAGCGATCCGGAGGTAGAGGATGAAATCGATTGAGCTCTTCGCCGGGGCGGGCGGGTTGGCTCTTGGCACCGCCAAAGCGGGCTTCCAGCACGTTGCCGTGTTGGAGTGGGATCGCAACTCGTGTGAAACCTTGCGCCGCAACAGCGCGATCGGCCCCCGGGAGGCCCGTGACTGGGATGTGGTTGAGGGGGACGTCCGGCGCTATGACTTCCGGCCACATGCTGAAGAGATCGATTTGGTCTGTGGTGGACCGCCGTGTCAGCCGTTCTCTATCGGCGGTAAGCATCGCGGCTACGAGGACCGCCGGGACATGTTTCCCGAAGCAGTCCGCGCGATTAGGGAAACACGGCCTAAAGCGTTCATTCTTGAGAACGTGAAGGGATTGCTACGGCAAAGCTTTTGCAACTATTACAGCTATATCATCCATCAGCTTCGTTACCCCGAGGTCCTTCCCCGTGGCGATGAGGAGTGGTGCGACCACTTGGCAAGGCTCGAGCGTCTCCACACCGGTGGCAGATGCGCGGGCTTATCGTACAATGTCGTTTATCAACTGCTCAACGCCGCCGACTACGGTGTGGCCCAGCGCAGGGAGCGCGTCTTGATCGTCGGGCTTCGTACTGATCTGGACGCCGAGTTTTCCTTCCCAGCGCCAACCCATTGCGAGGATGCCTTGCTTTACCAGAAGTGGGTGACGGGGGAGTATTGGGAACGCCACCGTATACCGAAGTCCAGGCGGCCATCACTGCCCCAAGAACTGGTGCGGCGCGTCGATTTGCTTAAGCCGTTGATGCCGGTCATGTTGCCGAAGCCGAGGCGCACGGTTCGGGATGCAATCAGCGACCTGCCGCATACGGATGTTGGCCAGAGTTCGCCAGACATCGCCAACCACTACCTGCATCCCGGGGCCCGCAGCTACCCTGGGCACACCGGTAGCGACTGGGACGAGCCCGCCAAGACGTTGAAGGCGGGGGACCACGGCGTTCCAGGCGGGGAAAACACGCTCCGCCTTGAGGATGGGTCGGTGCGGTATTTCTCCGTTCGAGAATGCGCCCGCCTGCAGACCTTTCCTGACGAATGGGTATTTGAAGGCTCATGGACCGAGAGCATGAGGCAACTTGGAAACGCCGTACCCGTTGAACTGGCTCAGGCCGTCGGGGACCGTCTTGTGGACGTGCTCGCGCCGACTACGGAGGTGTCAGATGCTGCGGGATACCCGGCGCGCTGAACCGGGCGGCCGGACCCACCCCCAGGGGATAGATCATCCCTCCGACCGTGGGGGCCAGAGGATCTCGCCGTAGGTGTAGCTCCGGTTTTCCTCGTAGAGGATGAGGTGACTGGGGAAGGCGGTGGCCTGCCAGCCGGGTCCGAATTGCTTGGCAACGCAGGCGAGCAGTTCATCCGCCGGCATGTTATCCCTCGGAACCATGACAGTTCTACCCTTGTATTTCCCCGACCCAGACCGCCAGGCGCCTCTTGGCCTATCCGTTTCATAACGAAAGGTGTAGGGGAGCGCCCTCTTCATCCGTTGAAGCAAGTCATTGGCCTCGTAACCACCAGCATTGATTCCTGTCGCGAAATCAGTGCGAATGGGATACTGGGAATCAAAACCTTCGGGGGGCTTATTCGTTTCCTCCCGGTTGCGTCCGGGATCGTGCGGGCCAAAGCCATTGCCGTTCCAGTCGCAGAGGCCATGTTTCTGGTAATGGCGGATCAGATTCGCCTCGGGGGCCAGCGGCACCCACGTTTCCGCCAGATAGGCCGCTCGAAAATGGACTTCTTCGGGGGTAATGTTGCGGCGGCCCGAGAGCTTGATTCGGTGATCCGTCAAGCGGTCCCGAAGTGGGCCATCTGATTTGCCAACATAGACGAGACGATCGTCGACGATGAGGCCGTAGACGCCCCGAAGAGGTTCAAGGCCGCGAAGCATGCGTTCCGTAAGCGGGGCGACGCCCAACGAATCGAAAAACGCTCGCAATTGTTTGAAGAAAGGGGTGGCCAAGTCGAACTCAAAACGTCCCACGGCTGGAGGAGTTGGTTGTCGGTTTTGCAAACTCAAGATTGAGCACCGTATAATGGGGTCTTGGACACACTAACGTCGAAAGAACGAAGCCACCGCATGTCCTTGGTGAGATCCAAGGATACTCGACCTGAGCGCCTTGTGCGATCGCTCATCCACCGCATGGGCTACCGGTATCGTCTTCACGTCCGACGCTTGCCGGGGTCTCCGGACATCGTGTTCCCAAGCCGGAAGAAGGTGATTCTAGTCCACGGTTGCTTCTGGCACCAGCATAATTGCAGGATGGGTAATCGGATGCCCAAGTCAAGGCTCGACTTTTGGGAGACCAAGCTCAAGGCGAACAAGGAACGGGATCGGCGCCAGCGCCGGGAGCTTGGCAAACTGGGGTGGAGAGTGTTGACGATCTGGGAGTGTCAGTTGCGTTCCAGCAAGATCGACATGACCAAACGTCGCATAGGGGAGTTCCTTGGTTCTTAGTGAAAGGAAACAAGGCTGTGGCAGGCGCCTGCGCGGTCAGTGATTGAAATGCCGCGTGCCGGTGAAGATCATCGTCAGGCCGAGGTCGTCGGCGCGGGCGATGACGTCGGCGTCCTTCTTGGCGCCGCCGGGCTGGATGACGGCGGCGGCGCCGGCGTCGGCGGCGACGTCGAGGCCGTCGGGG
>CAZBQH010000351.1:0-5436 GCA_964493915.1 uncultured Nitrospiraceae bacterium | reverse complement strand
CGAGCGTCTCCTCGTCAAGGGGAACATGGCCGTCAAGGGCCACGGTCGTATGGGCCTCGGGCATTGGCTGATACATCCCTGCCAGAACAGAGAGCCGCTGATCCCGCCGTATCATGGTCGCAAGGACTTGCAGGGCGCTGATAAGGGCGTCGCCGGTCGTGGTATATTCGAGCATGACCAGATGACCGGAAGGCTCGCCGCCCAGAATGAGTCCGTCTTCGCGCATGGCCTCCACAACATGGCTGTCGCCCACGCTGGTCCAACGCACCCGTCCGCCCCGTTCTTTAAGCACCCTTTCCAAACCGCCGTTCGCCATGATCGTAGTGGCCAGGGTGTTGTGAGGAAGAGCGTCCCGTTCGAGGAGATCCAAACCAAGAACAGCCAACAGCGCATTGCCGTCTAGAAGGCGGCCGTCCTCGTCGGCCATAACGATCCGGTCTCCATCGCCGTCAAAGGCGATGCCGCAGTCCGCGCGCTCGCGGATAACGGTGGCCCGCATTTCCTCCGGATGCACGGAACCGCATTTCTCATTGATGTTGTAGCCGTTGGGACGGTCGCCAATCGGAATAACGTCGGCTCCAAGTTCGTCAAGCGCATACGGCCCAACCTTGTAAGTCGAGCCATTGGCGCAATCGCAGACGATCTTCAGACCGTCCAGGCGCATTCCTTTCGGAAAGGACGCCTTGGCGAACTCGATGTAGCGGCCCACGGCGTCATCGATGCGCGTGGCGGTGCCGACGCGGTCGGCGGAAGGGCTTACCCGATCCACCTCGTCGCTCTGCAGGAGGCGCTCCAGCTCGTTCTTAACTTCGTCGGGGATCTTGAAACCGTCGCGGCCGAAGAACTTGATGCCGTTGTATTGATACATGTTGTGAGAAGCGGAAATCATGATGGCTGCGTCGCAACGCAGACTTCGCATAATGTAGGAAACGCCGGGCGTAGGAAGAGGGCCGGTAAGCAAGACATGCATCCCCATCGAGCAGAGGCCCGCTGTCAATGCATTCTCGAACATGTAGCCCGAACGCCGCGTATCCTTCCCGATAAGAATGGTTTGCTGCCGGTTTTCCTGCTGAAACAGGTAGCCTGCGGCGCGCCCAATCCGCAAAGACATCTCCGCCGTCATCGGGTAGATATTGGCGATTCCCCGGATGCCGTCCGTCCCAAAAAACCTCTCACCCATATTCACCCCGTCCCATCACGGCATCGCTCATCGCCGCGACGCGGGCCATAGCCCGCACATTATGAACCCGAACGCAATCGGCGCCGTGCGCAATAGCAATGGCCACCGTAGCAGCCGTGCCTTCCATTCTGTCGTCAAGCGGCAGACCAAGCACCTTTCCGATTGTAGACTTATTCGATGTGCCAATCAAAACAGGGCGGCCAAAGCGCCGAAATTCGCCTAATCTTCGCAAAATCTCGAGGTTGTGCGCCACCGTCTTGCCAAATCCAAAACCCGGGTCCAACCAGATGGCCTCCTCGTTAATCCCCTCCCTGGCGGCGAACTGCATGCGTTCCTCGAAAAAGCCGCAGATGTCGTCCACCACATCCCGGTAGACAGGGTCGCGCTGCATTGTCTGAGGCGTTCCTTGCATGTGCATGAGAACGCAGTCGCAGCCCGCCTCGGCAATCACGCCTGCCATGGCCGGGTCGCCGCGCAATGCGGTGATATCGTTCACCATAGCTGCTCCGATCGCCAAGCCGCGCCGCGCTGTCTCTGCGCGGTAGGTATCTATGGAAACCGGGACTCCGAGCTCGGTCAATCGCTCGACGCTGGGCAGGACCCGGCTCAGTTCCTCGTCGAGAGTGATCGGCGCCGCGCCCGGCCGCGACGATTCCCCTCCCACGTCCAGGATATCCGCCCCTTCCTCGACCATCTGTCGCCCGCGATTAAAAGCAGCCGCAGAGCTAGGCAGACCGCCCCCGTCAAAGAAAGAGTCGGGCGTCACATTGAGAATGCCCATAACGAGCGTCTTGACGCCTGTCCGTATTGCTATGAGCCCCATCGCTCGAGGGCCTCGGCCGGCTCACGCGGTGTCAGGCACGATCTTGCCTGGCGGCAAGGGTTCGATGCAAGGTTCATCGTTTTCTGTCTTGCCCGACGGCGGCGCCGCACTCTTCACCGCTTCTTTCGGCTTTTTCTCCTCCTCGACCTTTGGAAGGAGATGGCCGCCGCCGTTTTCACGGATGATCGCGTCGATCTCGTTGGCGTCGAGGGTCTCACGCTCGAAAAGGGCCTCAGCCAATGCCGTCAGAATGTGCTTGTTCTCGACGATCATGTGCTTTGCATCGGCATAGGCCTCTTCCAGGATGCCATGGATCGCCTTGTCAACGGCCGACGCCGTTTCCTCGCTGAAATCCCGTTCCTTCGCAAAATCCCGGCCCAAGAAGATCTCCGTATTCGTCCCGAACGAGATGGGTCCGAGGTCGCTCATCCCCCATTGGCATACCATGGCGTGTGCACGCTCCGTAGCGGCTTTCAGGTCGCCTGCAGCCCCGCTCGAAAACTCGCCAAAAACCACTTCTTCGGCGGCTCGCCCGCCCATCGCCATCCGAACTGTGGCCAAGCAGTATTTCCTCGTCACATTGTGCCGGTCCTCCGTAGGCAGCCAACTTGTGATGCCGAGCGCAGGGCCCCGCGGGATGATCGTCGCCTTATGGACCGGATCGGCATCAGGCAACAGCCTGCCAACAAGCACATGACCCGCCTCGTGGTAAGCCGTCAACTGCTTTTCCTTCGGGTTCAGCGCCAAGCTGCGCCGCTCAGGCCCCATCAAAACCCGGTCCTTCGCATCCTCAAAGTCCAGCATTTCCACCTTCTCCTGATCCCGCCGGGCCGCGAGCAGGGCAGCTTCATTCACAAGATTGGCCAGGTCGGCGCCGGAAAACCCCGGGGTCCCTCGCGCAAGCTTCGACACCTCCACCCCCTCTGCTACAGGCAAATGGTTGTTGCGAATATGCAGCTGCAAGATGGCCTCGCGGCCCCGAATGTCCGGATTGGCGACCACGATCTGCCTGTCGAAACGGCCCGGCCGCAACAGGGCTTTGTCCAGCACATCCGGACGGTTGGTCGCGGCCATGAGAATCACGCCGTCGCTGGTATTGAAGCCGTCCATCTCAACGAGCAACTGGTTAAGTGTCTGCTCGCGCTCGTCATGACCGCCGCCAAGCCCTGCGCCCCGCTGACGCCCTACCGCGTCGATCTCGTCAATGAAAATAATACACGGCGCGTGCTTTTGGCCTTGCTGAAAAAGGTCGCGCACCCGGCTGGCGCCTACCCCGACAAACATCTCGACGAAATCGGAGCCGCTGATGCTGAAGAAAGGAACATGGGCCTCGCCCGCCACCGCACGAGCCAGCAGCGTCTTGCCCGAACCGGGCGGACCGACCAGAAGGACCCCCTTGGGAAGTTTGCCGCCCAAACGCGAGAATTTCCTGGGGTCTTTCAAAAACTCGATGATCTCTTGGAGCTCCTCCTTAGCCTCGTCTACGCCTGCAACGTCGTTGAACGTCACCACCTTGTCACTATGGTTCACGAGACGGGCACGACTCTTGCCGAAAGACATGGCTTTGCTGTTCCCGCTCTGCATCTGCCGGAACATGAAAAACCAAAAGAGACCAATGACGAGAAGAATAGGCACAAATTGGATCAGGAAGGACGAGAGGAACGTATCTTCCGGCTCGATTGTGAAGTTCACATTCTCGTTCCAGAGCTTCTCCTTCCACGACTCGGGAAAGTCGTCATACTTGAATTCAATCTGGTCCTGGCCCTCCACAGGCTTGGTGAGCTTCGCCTTGAAGCGATATAACTTGTCGCCGACAACAGTTACACTAAGCGACTCGACATTGCCTGCTTCGAGCTGGGTCGTGAAATCTTTTGCCAGGAGCTCTTTGGTTGGTTGTTGGCTGCTGCTGAAATGGTGGATGGCCAAGACCACCATGATAAGTACGATTAACCAGAAAGACACCTGCTTCAAAAAACCATTCATGAGCTTTTGATTACCTCATTTTTTTGTGGGCTTTCAGGCATACACACGCCTACCGTAATGATAACATACGATTCGATAACGCACAATCCACGTTCCCCTTTACCTCGGAAACCTTTCGCCGTTCTGGTTCCGCCGAATGTGCAGCCATCGACGCACCATCTCCCACGATCGGCTGGGATCGACTTCGATCCATCCCCAGATTCATGGTACGATCCGGTCAAAGAGACAGAAACAGCCCTTTCTACCGCTAATCAGAGCCTCTTGAGTGCTTCCGACATCATACTCGCGACGGCTAACGCCCGTTACAGCCACACGGCCTTCGGGCTCCGGTGGCTCTGGGCGAACCTTGGCGCGCTGCAAAAACGTACTTCCCTACGCGAGTTCACGCTGCGACAGCCTCCCGCCGAGATCGCCGAAGCGCTGCTCACGCACAGCCCGCGCCTCATCGGCCTCAGCATATATATCTGGAATGTGAACCTTCTTACACATACAGCACGCATTATAAAAGCAATTCGACCCGAAATTGCCCTGGTTGTCGGCGGCCCCGAGGCAAGCTACGAATATGAGGATACTGAACTCTTCCGAACCTGCGATTTCCTCGTCCGCGGCGAAGGCGAGGAGAGCTTCCGGCAGCTTGCACAGGCCATTCTCGACGGGCAACGACCGCTCGAGAAGGTTGTCGAACCGAAGCTTCCCCTGGATTTGTCAGAACTCCAGTTGCCCTATGACGGTTACAGCAATGAGGACATCGAAAAACGGACCATCTACGTCGAGAGTTCCCGGGGCTGTCCCTATAAATGTACATTCTGTCTGTCGTCCCTCGACAAGGGGGTGCGCACGTTCCCCCTCGACCCCTTTCTGTCAGCAATGGACAGTCTCCTCATGCGGGGGGCGCGACACTTTCGCTTTGTGGACCGCACCTTCAATCTGGACCGCGGACGCGTCGAGGCCATCTTCGCGTTCTTTCACGACCGATGGGTCGAGGGAATGCAGCTTCACTTCGAGATCATGCCGGACCGGCTTACCCCTTCCATGCTCGCTTGGATTGCCCGGTTTCCGGCCGGCGGGCTGCACCTCGAGGTCGGCGTCCAGACTTTTAACCCGGAAACCCTGGCTGCTGTCTCACGCAAACAAGATATCCAGAAGACCATCGAGATCCTCGGGCGCTTGCGACAGGAAACCGGCGCGCTCCTGCATGCGGACCTTATCGCAGGCTTGCCGGGGGAGTCGCTTTCGAGTTTTGCCCGAGGGTTCGACCGGCTCTTGGCGCTAGCGCCTCATGAGATCCAGGTAGGCATCCTGAAACGGCTCCGGGGGACCGCCCTGGCGCAGTATGCCGGCCCGCATACCCTTGTGTTTTCGCCCGAGCCGCCTTACGACGTGCTCGAAACCAACCTGATCCCTTTCGAAGACATGCAAAGCATGAAACGTTTCGCGCGCTACTTCGACC
>CAZBQH010000350.1:0-5905 GCA_964493915.1 uncultured Nitrospiraceae bacterium | reverse complement strand
CGCCGCTAGCGCAAGCCCTTCTGTTCCCACCGCTACAGATTCCAGGAATGTCTTGAGCCCCAGGGCCGCAACGACATTCGCCCGGCGGATACCAGCTGCCTCGCGTGCCGTTTTGCAGGCGCGTTGTCTCTCCAGTAATTCCGTAGCATCAAAGAGCGCGTTAGCGCCAAACACTTCCCGCAGGACACCATAGCTGGTCGCAGCCGGCACTGCATTTTCGGCCGCGTTCCAAGCGGGGGCTGTGGCCTCGAATCCGCCCTCAAATCCAACTCGTGCAAACAGGTCCGCTCCCACGGCTTTGTGCAGACCGGACGCGATTGATTCGAAGGGGGGCGACGCGTCGAGCACACCGTAAAGGAACGGCTCAATCTTGGCTTCCCAGGCCTCGGCTACAGCGTCTTCCTCATCGCAGTGAGGCACTACCAAAACCGGACATCCCTCTCTCGGAAAGAGCAGAAAAGAAAGTCCGATCAGGGGCCAGTGGCCTGAGAGGAGCAGCACGTTCTCCGGAAGCCGACACACGAGGGCATCCAAGCGGGCCTCGGCCAGTGCGGATCGTACCCTGCTAAGCCTTTCGACGTCAGCCTCAACGCGGCTGGCACGAATCTCCTGTTCCACGGCGAGTTACTCCCAATATGCGGCGTCTGGCAGACTGCCGTCCATAGTGTAGCCTCCATCGATCGTGAGGGTTTGCCCCGTGATGTAACGCGCATCATCAGAAGCCAGAAATACAGCCCCAGATGCGATCCACTCCGGCTGGGCGATTTCTTTCAACGGGATTCGCTTGTAAAGTGCCTTTTTCACCGAATCGGTATACATGGGCACTGTGAGTTCAGTGTATGTCGCGCCCGGCTGGATACAGTTAACTGTGATTTTGTGGGACGCCACCTCGGTGGCGAGCGTTCGGCTGAAAGCCTCCATCCCCCCCTTGGCCGCGGTATACGCGCCTGCCGAAGGTTCGGACAGGGTCGCATGTATAGATGAGATGTTTATGACCCGTCCCCCGTTACCCTGTGCAATCATCTGTCTGACGGCCTCGCGAGAGCCCAGAAAGCAACTTCTGAGATTGTTCGTGAGAATACGGTCCCAGTCCTCGACAGAGGTATCGACGACCTTGGCCTGGAGAATCATTCCCGCGTTGTTTACCATGATGTCCAAATGCCCAAAGGTGTCCACAGTAGTTTTCACCGCGAGCAAGACATCGGACTCGCGACTCACATCGCCAACTATTGCCAGCCCTTTCTCCTTGCCAAGTTGATCGGCCACCTTTTCCGCGTTGTCGGCATTGAGGTCCACGATAGCCACTTGTGCGCCCTCCGTCGCCAGGGCAAAGGCAATGGCCTTTCCAATGCCGGATGCTGCTCCCGTTACGATCGCTGTTCTACTTTCAAGCTTCATGGATGGACCCTCCTCTGCCGTGTAGTGGATTGAGTCTGTCAGCGATAGCGAACATAGACTGCCTTGTGCTTGGTGCAGAATTCGATGCCGCTGTAACCGGCTTCCGGTATGCCAAAACCCGACGCCTTCACACCGCTAAACGGAAGCATCGGCTCCTTCATGGCAGTGGCTATGTTGACGTGGGTGAGGCCCACGTCTGTTTCCTCAACGAATCGCAGCGCGCGTTCTAAGCTTCTTGTGTAAACTGACGAAGACAACCCGAAACGGGTTTCGTTGGCAACCGCGACCGCCTCATCGAAACCGGCGACGACCATAACTGCGAGGACGGGTCCGAAGACCTCCTCCTGCGCCAGTGCCATGCCGGACTTTACCCCTGCAAATACAGTCGGCTCGATGAAATACCCGCTCTCGAGGGACCCCGTAGTAACCCGGTGGCCTCCGCAAACAAGTTCGGCACCCTCTGTAACAGCAGTCTCGATGTGCTCAAGAATCTGTGCGCACTGCCGCTTGCCGCACACAGGACCCATCGTCGTTTCCGGGTCGAGACCATTGCCCAGGCGTATACGTGCGACGCCTTCGAGCACGAGTTTGAGAAAAAGCTCCGCGACGGCTTTATCAACAATGGCACGGCTGGTCGACGTGCACCATTGCCCCGCGCAAGCATAGGCACCAAAGACTGCTGCATCAGCGGCCGCCTTTAGGTCAGCATCATCCAAGACCACAAGAGCATTCTTTCCCCCCATTTCAAGCTGGGTCCGTGTGAAGTTCCCGGAGGCGCGTTCATGGATTTGCCGGCCGACGTCCGTACTGCCTGTGAAACTCACGGCCTTCACTCGCGGGTCATCTACAAGGGCCCCTCCCACTGCTCCGCCAGACCCCACAATAAGGTTGACTACTCCTGGCGGAAGCCCGGCCTGGGCTAGCGACTCCACAATGGCGACTGCGGGACCCGGTGTAAGGCTTGCCGGTTTGATAACGCACGTGTTCCCCGCCATAAGGGCCGGCGTACACTTCCGAAGAATTACATTGAAAGGGAAATTCCATGGTGTAATGACTGCAATTACGCCCAAGGGGACCCGCATGCTATATGCGAAAACACCATCCGTTCTGCTGCGCCCCACCTCGCCCTGGGCACGTAAACCTTCGGCAATCTGGTAATCCATCTCACTGATGGCGGAGCCAATCTCAGCCTTAGATTCAGCCAGCGTCTTGCCGTTCTCCCGGGTGATGACCGCTGCCATCGCCTCGCGTCTCGCACCAATAATAGATAAGGCCTCGCGCAACAGACCGGCTCCCTTAGCCGCTGTTAGCTGACGCCAGCCAGGGAATGCTCGGTGAGCAGCGGCGACGGCGGCCTGCGCATCTTCCGCGGGGCTGTCGGGATACACATTTGTTACTGACGTAGCATGAGCTGGATCGTGCTGAAGAAAAGTGGCACCGTTCGAGGCTGCCCCCCATTCTCCATTCACGTAATTAGCCAGAACAGGTGCTGACTGCACACGCATCAAACCTCCTAAATTGGTTAATCGTTTATACGAGTTCCAAGAACGACAATGCGTCCGCGTACAAAACAAACCTATGCTAACAGCCTGACATATTCTTGTCAACAAAAATCCAAACCCTGTCAGCGCAATTTGGTAATCTTCGCCCTTTCCGTTACCTGCACTATGAATTACTGCTGCCCCTTTTGTCTCTGGAAAAGGGTCCTTGCGCTGAGTTATTCGATTCAATGCGGTCTGCGAGCGCCTCGGATGTAGAAGAACGCAGTAGGCGCGCACGTAAAGGTGTTTTGTTGACAAAAAAATCCACTTATGTTATAAGCCAATTCCCGTTGCTAGAGACGTGTCGGAAAGGGATCACCATCTGATGGGTAGGAGAGCCGAATTATGCTTGTTGACTTGCGCTTTGTGTTGGCTTTTGCGCTACTAGGCGGCAGTTTGGCCGGCGCTCAGGAGGAAACAATGCGAACTTTTTCTGTATGGGCTTTCAACCAGTGGAACGATTGTCAAGGCTGGGCCGTCCCTCCTGAGCTTGGCGGAAGGGTGTGGGGCGGGTCTCTCTGGCTCACGTTGGAAGGCCTGAAAAACGGGGCTGTGCCTGAGGGATATAGCCGCCAGATGGGTGCCGGGCCGCTGTTTGGCCCCATCGTCTCGCCACCAGGTATGGCGGTGTCGGTCGAAGGGAACGTGAAGGTGCGCATGAGGATTCTGAACAGATCGGCAGAGACGGATGGGCTGGTTTGGTGGCGGCTATCCGCGAATCCGGACGCGGACGCGGGTGTGAGACGGTTTTCTATGAAACCTTACTCAGGCAGATGGCAGGAGGTCGTTTGTGACCTTGCCGGTGCACAGGGCCGACTCACTCAAATCAGGATCCAGCCCTATGTTCATGGTCTCAAGGGAGATGTCTTCATAGACAGAATCGCGGTTACTGACGGAGAGCAATTTGAGGCCGCACCGAAACCCGATGTTTGCAGTGAGGCAGTCGTCCCTTCGGTCAATCTGCCGGGCGTCACACAGGAAGAGTTCCAGGACGCCTTCAGAGTGCTGGACGAGTGCATTTTCGTAGATGTGCCCGTCATGGGGTTCGAATACCCCGTGATGGGGCCAGGCGGGGCGTACGGCGAAAACTGGTGGCAACTGGATACCAGCCTGAACCAGGCAGGCACGAAGTGGGTAAACCAGACCTTCTCGGAAAACACGATCCGTGGGTTCATCGGCGTTCAGCATCAGAATCCGGATGGGCGTATCGACTTGTGGGGAGGTGCGCCGGGGCGAGGTCAGCCCGGGGACGTCAGCAGCATCCCACGTTACTTTGAGATTGCTTATGACGTAGCACGCCGTTCAAGCGACCCGGGCTTCCGTGACGCAGTATATGCCTCGATGACGGATTATCTTGATTGGTGGCTTTCCCCAGTCAAGCGAAAAGAGCCTACCGGTCTCATAAGCGCCACAGCTGAGGAAACCTTCGGGGCAAGTATCCTTGATCCCCCAGGCGTCCTGGCTGCGGTCGATACGAATGTGGCAGTCGCCGTGGGCTGTTGGAACGTCTCCGATCTTGCTGCCCGTCTGGGCAAGCTCGACGAGGCCGAGTACTATCGCAATACGTTCGAGGATCTGAAGCAGTCGATTAACACGTATCTCTGGGACGAGGAGAAGGGTTTCTACTGCAACTATAATCTTTTCGAGGGCCGGCGTATACCGCGGCTGCTTTGCAGCACTTTCGACACGCTTCGCCTGAACATTGCAACGCGGGAACGGGCTGTCCGGCTCCTTGAGAAACTGACTGACCCGGCTCTTTTCAACTGGGGCGGTCGCGCGATCACAAGTATCGCCAAAACCGAACCGGATTACGTTGAGGCTACAGGGCCATACGATGGACGGGCATGGTATGGCGATATCTGGACGATGCGAAACATGCCCGTTATCGCCGGTCTCGAGGACGTGGGGCGGTACGACCTCGCCGCGGATCTGGCGTGGTCAACCATTGCATCTTTCAACGACAACTACTGTGAGTACGTTGTTCCGTCAACAGGGTCTGGCGAAGGTGTCCAGCGATACGGATGGTCTGCCTCGCAGTACATCCAGAGCATTGTGGAGCATGTCTTCGGTGTCGACTACGATGCAATGAAGGACCGGCTTGTCGTAGCTCCGAACCTGCCGGTTTCCCTGGGAAACACGGAGGTTTCATTGAGGGATTTACAGCTGTGCGACACCAATCGGCGGCTCGACGTGCAGGTCGCACGCCACGAATCCGGGGCGGTAACGGTCACACTGCAGATGCGAGGGACCTTGCCTGCGGAACTATGGATAGCGGCGCCGACCGTTCAGGGCACGGCGACCTTGAGAGACGGAAGACACTTGGAGCTTCAGCCTATCCCAGGCAAGCCGCGCGTGCTTGGCATCGCGGCAGCGCCGGCACGCGCACTGGAATTTGAGTTTCTACCATAGACACCCGGCGCGAGCCGACAGAGTTGCGGTGCCGTGTAGTGCCCGTGCGCTACCGCTTGAACGTGGCTAATGGCGCGCAGGATTGTGAAAGTGATCAAATGCAGAAGTTGAGAATGAGGTCTCGTAGACCTCTTGGGGCTTGTTTCGCTATGTACTTGCGCATCACCAAGGACAAGTCGAAACCACCCACATGAACCAGAACCCGTTTGAGGATGTTTTCCCATCCGCGCAGGTGTACCCCATGATTGCATAACAATCTGGCTGCAAGCGCTCTAAAAAGCTTGCGGCGGCCTGTCTCTATTGGGTAAAAGAGATGTAGTTCCTAAGTCTCTACCCAACATAGGAAAGGCCACCGCAAGTGAAGTCCAGTAAAGCACAAACGCGCGCGAATTTCCACAAAGTCCCGGCAGTTCGGTTCGAGGAACAGGAGCTGACTTCGTTCTCGGGTTGGCAGTTAAGTCAGCCCACCCGCAGGAACGCGCCTTTTACGCCGACTTTGCCGAGCAGTAATGCGTGGGCGAGCTGCTGCACGGTGTACGTGGCATTTTCATGAGCAG
>CAZBQH010000349.1:0-1590 GCA_964493915.1 uncultured Nitrospiraceae bacterium | reverse complement strand
GGCGTCGCAGGAGGTCGCACGGGTGCGCGGTAGAACGAGGTTTCGGTCTGGTAGCCAAGGAATACGCCGTGATCCTCACCAGTTCGCCCGCCGGGATCTCATTCGCGAAATACAGACGCCGGCGGCAACGCCCGTCATGTAGCCGCCAAAGGCAACGTACGGGCCCGTCTGGCTCCCGGTGAGGGTGCCGGCAGCGAGCGTCGCCCCGTCGGCCGGATTGAGTTCCTGCCATGGGTTGGTTGCCGTCAAGCTGTACGCGTAGAGGCCCCCTGGACTCACTCCGCGTTCCGCTCGGCCGCGGCCTTCTCGCAGTCCTTGCGCTCCGCGATCTCGGCGTCCATTTTTCTTCGAAACTCACCGGTTGACCGGGACCATGAATCCCAACGGTCGAGGTTGCCCTCCTCTTGAGCGTATGATTCCCCTTGCTGTTCAAGCCACGACACAAGCTTTTGAAAATTGGCTCTCTGTTCCGGGCTGCCCTTCTCCAGACGAGCCTCTTGCAGCACAACAACGTGAATGAGCCGCTGGACTTCGTTCTCTTCGTAAGCTCGAAAGTTCGCGCCTGCCTTGAGCATGCCAAGAGCAAGGTCAAACTGACCGCCCCACGACACTGCTTGCATCACGGGAGTGGTTCCCATGGCAGGAGCGTTGATATCCGCGCCCAAGTCGATCAGTCTGCGTATCTTTGCCGCCTTGTCGCCCCACCCGCGAGTGATCACCGCAAATAACGCGGTATGCCCGAAACCCAGAGGGCCGGTATGACGGATGTTGGGGTCTCCGCCGTGGTCGAACACCGCCTCAAAACAGCCCGGAAAAGACGACTTGCAGCTCATAAAGGTCACCGAGTCTCCGATGCTGATCGATTGCCTCGTGTTGAACTCGCCTTCGACCACCACGTTCGGATTCGCGCCGTGTTCCAGCAGCCATTTGAACCGCGGTAACTGGTTGTCCGGAAACGCCCACAAGAGCGGGGTCATCTTGTCCTTGCCCTGGGCGCTGACGTCGGCTCCCGCCTGCACCAGTCGCTCCATCTCGGCAAGATCGCTGGCCTCGATGGCGCGGCACAGCGCAATCACCTGCGGGTCGGTAAAGTAATCCTCGGCTTTCCAGCCGAATCGCTGGTGGGTCGTCCGTTCAGGCAGCAGGTTCATCACGCCGCAGCCCGTGACAACATAGCACAGTGCGACTGCAATAAGCCGACCCGATAAACGCATGGCGTTACTCCGGCTTCCTCCCCGCCTCGGCGTTCTCGTGGGCCTTCCGCTCCGCGATCTCGGCGTTCATCTTTTGGCGAAACGTGGCGCCGGACCACGAATCCCAACGAGCGATGTCCGCCTTCGCCTCTGCGTACGACTCGCCATGGTCTTCGAGCCACTTCACCAGCTCGTGAAACCCAGCCCGCTGCTCGGGGGTGTACTGGCCAAGGCGACGCTCCTGGCTGGCAACGATGTGAATGAGTCACTGGATCTCGCTTTCGTCATACGTCCGGAAGTTCGCACCCGCATCGAGCATCATGATTGCGGTGTCATACTGCGCTCCCCAGGTCACCGCCTGCATCACGGGAGTCTTACCGTTTGAAAGCGCATTCAT
>CAZBQH010000348.1:0-14759 GCA_964493915.1 uncultured Nitrospiraceae bacterium | reverse complement strand
AGATCGTGTAAACCGCATCGTGCTGCTGTCGGACGGCCTGGCCAACGTGGGGCCGAGCTCCCCCGGAGAACTCGCTGAACTAGGCGCCTCGCTCGGGTGCGAAGGAATTGCTGTCACGACGATCGGCCTGGGCTTGGGATACAACGAGGATCTGATGACCCGTCTCGCGCAGAGAAGCGACGGCAACCACATGTTTGCGGAGGAGGCGTCGGACCTCCGGCTGGCGTTCGAGCGCGAGTTCGGCGAGGTCCTTTCGGTGGTGGCCAGAGAAGTGACAGTGCGCATCGACTGCAGCGAAGGCGTCCGTCCGGTGCGTCTTTTGGGCCGGGAAGGCGATGTAGCGGGTCAACAGGCCGTTATCTCTCTGAATCAGCTCTACAGCGACCAGACGAAGTATGCCTTGCTCGAGATGGAGCTGCCTGCGCGCGAAGCAGGCGCCGAAATTCATGCTGCAACGGTCCGTGTCTCTTATGCCAACATGGCGAGCGGATCGACGAACCAGTGGGCCGGGCATCTCAGTGCGTCCTATACGGATTCGCCTGCCCTGGTTCAGGAGGCCGTCAACAAAGACGTTATGGCCTCGGCGGTGCACCAGATCGCTGTTGAACGCAACCGGCTTGCCTTGCGCCTGCGGGATGACGGCGACGTCGGAAAGGCCCGGGCACTGCTCGAGCAGAACTGGAGCTATCTGCGCGACAACGCAGCCAGGTTGAACAACGAAGAACTGCTCGACTACGGTTACAGCAACCAGGCCGCTATCGAAAACCTAGACGAGAAGAACTGGACACGCCAGCGCAAGGTCATGCGAGAAGAGCAGTTCCAGATTATGCAGCAGCAAGCAAACTGACAAACACGCGGAAAGGAACAGTCATGCGACATTTTTCGATTGCGGTGCTTATGGCGTTGGCAATGGCTCTTTTGACCGAAGGCGCAGAGGCCGCCGGGGACCAGTCGCGGACCATTGCCGTGAGCGGGACGGCCGTGACGCGCGTGGCGCCGGACGTCATCGCGTGGAATCTATCGGTAGCCGTGCGGAACCGTGAACTCGCTCAAGCCAAGCAAGAGAGCGATGCAACGATGCAGAAGATCCTCGGGTTAATCGACGAACTAGCCGTGAAGCCCGAGGATGTTCAAACGGGCCATCTAAGTATCCGCAAGGTCTATGAACGCGATGAGCGCGGTAACGAGACGGATGTATTCAAGCATTTTGATGTGCGACGGAGCATCTCGTTTCGCCAGCGCGACTTGAGCCGTTTCGACGAATTCCTCGCTCGCCTTGTTGGCGCGACTGAGTTTGAAGCGAGCTACAACTTCGAGACCTCGAAGCTCGAGGAAATCCGTTTCGATACCCGTCTCAAAGCGGCCATAATCGCCAGAGAAAAAGCGAAAGCGCTATGCGAGACCCTCGGAACGGCCTTGGGCCAGGTAATCAACATCGAGGAGTTCAAGCCCCAGGCCATGCCCTATGGGATGGGAGGCGGCATGATGAGCAACGTCGCCTTCACCTACCCCGAAGCAAGCACTCGAGCAGACGCCTCGACGGGGACGCTGGCTCCAGGCGCCGTCGAGGTCCGCGAGACGGTCGATGTGACCTTCGCCATCGAGTAGCGACATGGGCGTCGGGCGAAAAACGGGTGCAGCCTATTGAGAAAACGACTGGCCGTCATATTCCTCGTGATTGTGCTGGCGCCGCTGGCGTTGCTCCTCTGGTTTGGCTGGATGGCGGCGCGGCGCGAGACGGTAGTCGTGAAGTACAATCTGCAGACGTTGCTTGAAGGAGAACTGAGCCAGTACGCGCATGGGGCGGCAGAACTGCCGCCCCGCTGGCGCGATGCAGTCCGGGGTGCTGCGCCTTCTCCTGCAACTCCAGCCGGCTTGCGCGATCTCTCACGCCAGTCAGGTCTCGTCCGCCAGTACTTTATGCTCGACTCCAACGGCAACTTGGTCTATCCATCGCCTTCAGAACTGTTGACCGCCTCAGAGATAGACTTTCTACGCCGGACCGAAACCTTTTGGACCAGCGGCGCCATTCAGGCGCGGGCCAGCGCGCCTGCAGTGCAGTCCCAACAAATGACGAAAGGCCCAGCCCCGATGCGCGAGGCAAATCCCGCAGAGGGTTGGCATGTCTTGTATCAGGGCGGGGGCGCGAATCTGATCTATTGGTGGCGACTCCCTGGCGAAGGCATCGTCGGGTGCGAGTACAACACCGCTCGCCTCTTAGCCGACCTTATCGGGGCGTTCCCCGAGACCGATCCTGCGGCGACCGCGCCTGGCCGTGGACGCATCGCCTTGGTCGACGCCGAGGGAGGCGCCATCTACCAATGGGGCACATACGAACCGGGCACGGGAGAGGCGCCGCAAGCGAGCTTGCCGCTCGAGCCGCCCTTGAGCGCGTGGCGTCTCGTCTATTACGTACCGCGCGAGCTCGTCGAAGTGCCGCGGACCGGCCTGCTCTTCAACATGTTCTCCAGCGCGGTCGTTGTCGCTTTGGCTCTGGGCGGACTCGCCTTGTACTTCTACCGGGAAAACGCCCGGGAGATGCGCGAGGCGGCGCAGCGCGTCACCTTCGTCAATCAGGTCTCCCACGAGCTCAAAACGCCCCTGACCAACATCCGCATGTACGCCGAAATGCTCGAGGACGATCTCGACAATGAGGATGACCAGACGCGGCGGCGTCTCGGCGTGATCGTATCAGAGAGTCAGCGGCTGAGCCGTCTTATCGGAAACGTGCTGACCTTTAGCCGGGCCGGACGCAACGCGGTGAAGCTTCGCCCTGCAACGTCCGACCTGAATGCGGCTCTGCGCCATACAGCCGGAAACTATGAGGCCGCTCTAAAGGCGAAGGGGCTCGAGGTTCGGCTTAACCTTGCTGCGGGCGGCCATGCTGCGTTCGACAACGACGCGCTGGACCAGATCGTGGGCAATCTCCTCAGCAACGTCGAGAAGTACGCCGTCGGAGGGTCTCACGTGACGATCAGTTGCCGTAGAGAAGGCGACATGGTCCGCATCGTGGTTGAGGACGACGGGCCGGGGGTGCCGCCCCGCGAGCGGTCGCGGATCTTTGACCCGTTCTATCGCGTGAGCAACCGCCTGACCGACGGGGTAGCGGGTGCGGGCATCGGCCTTGCCATCGCACGGGACCTTGCGCACCGCCATGGAGGCGATCTCGTACTCGAGTCTGCGGCAAGGGGCGCACGTTTCGTCTTGACCCTGCGAGCGCCCGTGGAACAGCAAGGAAACACGATATGAAAGTGCTGATTGCCGAAGATGACCCCCATATCCGCGAGGGACTCGCGGATGTGCTCGCACGGGAAGGCTACGAGATCGTTGTTGCGCGCGATGGAAACGAGACGCTGGACAAGTTCGCGGCTGAGAAACCCGACTTCATCTGCCTCGATATCATGATGCCCCTTGCGGACGGCTACGAGGTCTGCCGCGAGATCCGCCGCCGGGACGATCGGGTGCCGATCATCTTCATCAGCGCGAAGTCGGAAGAGATCGACCGGATCGTCGGGCTCGAACTCGGCGCCGACGACTTCATCATCAAACCTTTCGGCGTGCGGGAGGTCGTGGCCCGCATCCGCGCGGTGACCCGGCGCTGTATTGCGGCCCGAACGCCGCAGAGTGCTGCGGGGCCCTTCACTATGCGGAATATCGAGGTCTTTCCGGCGGAGCTGCGGGCTCGAAGGGAACACGAGGTTATCGACCTGAGTCTGCGCGACGTGTGCATCCTTTCGCTGCTCTACGAGCGCCGCGGCGCCGTAGTCGATCGCAACACCTTTTTCGACAAGTGTTGGGGTTTCGACTACATGCCGAACAGCCGGACCCTCGACCAGCAGATCTCTCAGCTCCGCAAACGCATCGAGCGCGACCCCCAAAACCCCCTTATCATTCAAACTGTCCACGGCGTTGGTTACCGCTTCGAAGGGTGAACGCGGCACGGCTGTGTGACGGAAGGCGTTGAACGAAAAGGATGGCCTATCGTCTTCCCGAATATTCCATCGAGAGTATGAATTCAGATATAAGTAAAAGAAACTTGACGAATCGGGACGCGTATGACACGCTTCTATTCAGGATCTACTTGAGGACAACCGCCTATGCCGATCCAATTCACGGTGGGGGCGATGGGCCCCGCCACCAAGCGTCGGGTGCGGCTTCTACCCACCTACTCGGTCACAGATTGGCGGCTTGCTGTTAACGCTCGGGACCGTCTGGTTTACAGACCCGGTCTGAAAACGTTTTTGCGGCGGCTGGTTTTCTCCGCTCTGATGCTGCTCATCGCTTGGGCATTTCACTACGGCTACAGGGACGTTGTCGAGCCGCGGGTCTTGCGGGACCCCGAAACAGTTCATGTCCTGAGAAAAGGAATCGAGGAAACCAAGGAGACCGCGTCGGAGGTCCCGGAGTCCGTCCGGGGCTTAATCGAGGAAGGTAGATGGCAAGCACCCGAAGCGCCGCAAAGCGAAACCAGAACCGTCGGCCCCATCGAGCAGCGCATCAATGAGGTCGAGGCCAAGGCTGACGCCATCAGGTTAGCTCGCAAAGCCCGTCAAATTCACTGGTTCTTCGTAACGCCTTTCCTCATCCTCGCCGCGGCGCCGCTCCTGGCCTGCCTCTGGAATCGTGTCTCCGTAGAGCAAGATGTCCGCAACAACCTGATTGTGAAAAGCTGGATTCTTATCCCGCGCACGCGGGTATGGCCCGTTCAGGCTTTCGGCAGCATCGCTGTCATGGTACAAGAGGTGATTCTGCATTCACGCGGACTGCGCCGAGCAGGCGGGTGGCGCTGGCGGGGCCGCCTTTCCGGGCGCGCAGACACAGCATCTCGAGGTTCAATGGAGCGGCCGGTTGCGCCGGTTCCGTGGGGCGTTGAGTTCTGGATAGACCATCATTGGAGACGTCCTACGAAGTTGGAGCGGATCCCTGAGCGGGTGGCCCATCTCGTAGGTTGGCTGCATCAAGTAACGGGTTTGCCCGTGGAACAGCCCCTCCTTCTCGAGCATGGCATGCCTCATCCTACCGGCGAGCGGATGACTTACGAAGAGGTAAGGGCGCGCCCAGGGCAGAGACAGCGCTTCGAATCGATCGAGGAGATCCCGCCCGCGTATCGGGAGAAGGTGAAACGCATGCTCGAAGAGGCTCGTGAATCGGGCCAGTTATCCGCTGGCGGATCCGTTTCCCAAACTATCACAATCCGGGATGCGCAAGGCCGCGAGGAAACCTATCATTCCATCGAGGAAATGCCGCCGGATGTCCGGGCACACTACGAGAGAATGCTCCAGATGCGCAACCGGCAGAAGCCATAGCGTGTATGGCACGTAAGTATGCTGCCGCTTCTTTCTCGAGCATGTGCCACCATACGATAGAAGTTTCTCTCTGTACAGCCAGCTTTTTCGTCTATGACTAACACAGAGAAGACGCCTGTGCAAAGGAAAAAGCAAGCGGTTCAGATGCGCCTATGCATGTTACAATGGTCCAGTCACGCTGCACCATGCTCTGGTTTCCGTGCGCGGAGGGACGAAACACTATGAATAGAGCCGTCACTTTTGTGGCCCTTCTAAGCCTCCTGGGAGGACTGGCGCTGCCATCATGGCCCTTAACCAGTTTAAGGCTGTGCGCGCCCGCGTGGCGGTGTCCCTTGACGCGCCGCAGCCTGTCTATGTCCTGAGCGTGTTGGCGTGGACGGCCTTTCCGGGCGCGCCGGCCAGCCAGCGCGGTATCGCCCGGCATTTGAGGATGAATCCTGGGAGAAAAGAATCACATGAAAAAGCGCACATCCAAATCCGCCGGGATCGCCAAATGCCCCACCGGCATTCACGGTCTCGACGAAATCACCGACGGCGGATTGCCGCAGGGCCGCCCGACGCTGGTCTGCGGCAGCGCGGGATCGGGCAAGACGTTGTTGGCTATGGAGTTCATTGTGCGCGGCGCGTGCGACTACGACGAGCCAGGCATATTCATCGCGTTCGAGGAGACTGAGGACGATCTCGCGGCCAACTTCGCTTCGCTCGGCTTTGACCTGCCGGCGCTGATCAGAGAGAAGAGAATAGCGCTTGATTACGTACACGTCGAACGCAGCGAGATCGAGGAGACCGGTGAATACAATTTGGAAGGCCTCTTCCTGCGGCTGGCCGGCGCAGCGGACAGCGTTGGCGCGAAACGCGTGGCCATCGACTCCTTCGAAGCCCTTTTTGCAGGTTTGAGTAACGAGGCCATAGTGCGCGCCGAACTGCGTCGACTGTTCGCCTGGCTCAAGGATCGCGGCCTTACCGCGGTCATCACGGCCGAGCGCGGACACGACGACAGCCTGACCCGGTATGGCATCGAGGAATACGTCAGCGACTGCGTGATCCTACTGGACCATCGGGTCATCAACCAGATCGCCACTCGCCGGCTGCGGGTCGTAAAGTACCGCGGTGCAAGCCACGGTACGAACGAATACCCCACGATGATCGATGAGACCGGCCTGAGCGTGCTGCCCATCAGCTCGCTCAGCTTGGATTACGGCGTGTCAAAGCAGCGTGTCTCGAGCGGCATTACGGCGCTCGACGGTATGCTCGGCGGCAAGGGCTATTACCGCAACAGCAGCGTCCTAATCACCGGCGCGGCGGGCACGGGCAAGACCAGTTTTGCGACGGCCTTTGCCGACGCGGCCTGCCGACGCGATGAACGCTGTCTGTATTTGGCGTACGAGGAGTCGCCGGCCGAGATCATGCGCAATATGAGTTCCATCGGGTATGACCTGGCCGCGTGGGTCAAGGAGGGCCGCCTGCATTTTCACGCCGTGCGCTCGACGATCTACGGGCTGGAACAGCACCTCGTCGCCGTTCACAAGCTGGTCGAGGATCTCCGGCCGGATTGCGTGCTCATGGACCCAGTGACAAACTTGACGGCTGTTGGGGTGAAAACCGACGTCACGGCCATGTTGATGCGCGTGATTGACTATCTGAAGCAGGCCGGCATCATGGCACTGTTCACCAGCTTAACCGATGGCGACAGCCCTATATCAACCAGCAACATAGATGTTTCTTCCCTCATGGACACATGGCTGCTACTGCGGCAGGATATGACCGGCGGCGACTACCGGCGTTCGCTGTTCATCCTGAAGAGTCGCGGCATGCCGCACTCCAGCGCCGTGCGGGAGTTCAGGCTGACTGACAACGGCATTGAACTGGAGAACACAGAATGAGCGCGCTCGAGACCGCAAAAGAATGGGAACTGCGTTTATACACCGCCGGCAAGACGTCGCGGGCAGTGAAGGCGTTCGAGAATCTCCAGCGGATCTCCGAAGAACACCTCGCCGGACGCTACCACATCAAGATTATCGATTTGATCGAGAACCCGACCCTGGCCCGCGGCGACTAGATCGTGGCGGTGCCGACGCTGGTGCGCAAGTTGCCGCCACCGCTTAAGAAGGTCATCGGAGACCTGTCGAGCACAGAACGCGTATTGGTGGGGTTGGATATTAAGGAACGGTAGGGAGAAACAAGATGCCCACACGCACCGACAGGCAAACGAAAGATATTATCGCGGCCGCCGAGAAAATGAAGGACGCGCCGTATCTTTTGCGCCTCTATGTCGCCGGGATGACGCAGCGCTCCGCCGAGGCCATTCGCCGTGTGACCGAGTTTTGCGAGAAATATCTCTCGGACCGGTACGAGCTAGAGATCGTCGACATTTACCAAAAACCGACCCTGATGAAAGACGAGCAGATCATCGCCGTGCCGACGCTGGTCAAGCGACTGCCCGCGCCATTGCGCCGGTTCATCGGCGATATGCATAATGAGGAGAAGCTCCTTTTTGGGATGGATTTGGTGACGCGAACGAAGTCCGGTCAATAAGAAGAGCGAAGCGACCCAATGAAGCGAACAAAGTCGGCCAATGACCAACTGAGGCGAGAAAACGAAGACCTCCGTCGTCGCCTTCAGGAAGCGGAAGACGCCCTTGCCGCCATCAGCTCCGGCCATGTGGACGCCATCGTTGTGGACGGCACGGAGGGCGCGCAGATCTTCTCACTGAACGGAACGGAGACGGTGTACCGCCTGGCCGTTGAGACCATGGCCGAAGCCACAATGAACGTCACGCCCGACGGCGTCATCTTGTTCAGCAATGCTCGATTTGCCGAATTCGTTGCGACTCCGCTCGAAAAGATCCTCGGACGCAACCTTGCTGAATTCATTCCGATCGCGAACCGCGACAGTTTCCGGACGTTGCTCGCACAGTGCGTTCGGCAACCGGTCAAGGAGCGGGTCGTCTTCCGCGCCGTTGACGGGACGCTCACACCAACGCATCTGAGCGGACACGCAGTAACCCAGGGCGACCAAGTCAGCCTCTGTCTGGTGGCGGCCGACTTGACCGAACTTGAAGGCTCTGCGCACCAGATTGAGCACTTGCGCAAGGCCAAGGCCGCGTTGCGGGACCTTGCCGCAACCCTCGAACAGCGCGTTGCCGAGCGCACTGCCGAGCTTGTCAAGGCGGGGGAAGCGATCAAGCTGGAGCGCCAACGCCTTTTCGACGTACTGGAGACTCTGCCCGCCATGGTTTGCCTGCTAACCCCGGAACATCAGATAGCCTTCGCCAACCGAGCCTTTCGCGCCATGTTCGGTGAGCTTGATGGCCAGCATTGTTACGAACAGTGTTTCGGCCTTTCGAAACCATGCGGATTCTGCGAGACTTTTAAGGTCCTGGAAACGGGCCAGCCGCACCATTGGGAAGTGGCTGGTCCGGACGGCAGGGTGATTGACGTCTATGACTTCCCGTTTACGGACACGGACGGCACGCCCTTGATCCTGGTGATGGATATAGACATCACGGAGTGGAGACGGAATGAGGCCGCTCTGACCGAGCGCACAGCGGAAGTAGAGCGGCAGGCCTGTCAGTTGCGCGCCTTGGCCAGCCAGCTCAGTCAGGCCGAGCAACGCGAGCGCAAGCGGCTGGCAAAGATTCTGCACGACCACATCCAGCAGCTCATTGTCGCGGCGCACATGCAGGTCGAGTGGTTGAAGCACGACACCAATCCCGAACGGCTGATGGCAACCGCCCAGGGAGTGGAGAGCATACTGCAGGAGGCGTTGGATGCGTCGCGTTCGCTGACGGTCGAGCTCAGCCCGCCCGTGTTGCACGAAACCGGCCTGATCGGCGGCCTCAACTGGCTCGTTTCGCGCATGCTGGAACAGCACCATTTTGCCGTCCGGTTGCGAGCCGACAGCAAGGCCGAGCCCCTCGCCGAAGAAATGCGCCTTCTGCTCTTCGAGTGTGTGCGCGAACTGCTCCTTAACGCCGTCAAGCACGCCGGCGTTCGCGAGGCGGACGTTGTGCTCATGCGTCCTGGAGACGGCGAGATTAAGGTGATCGTCCGCGACCAGGGGAAGGGTTTCAATCTCGACGTGGTCGTGAAGCGGCGGCCCGAACAGATCAGCTTCGGCCTGTTCAGCATTCAGGAGCGCCTGGCGCACCTCGGCGGGCGGATGGATATCGAGACCGCCCCCGGCAGAGGCACGCAGGTAACCCTGGTTGCGCCCGTGGCGGAAGAGGAGCGTCCGGCAGCGACGTCGGGCGAGGCTGCGGGAGTGGGCCCTGAGACGACGGTGCGGGTGCAGCGCAGACCTGAGGCATGCCGTGTTGTCATTGTGGACGATCATCAGATCGTGCGCGAAGGGCTGGCCCGCCTGTTCGAGTTCGAGTCGGACATCGAGGTCGTCGGCCAGGCCGCCGACGGGCCCGAAGCCATCGCGCTGGCCGAGAAGCTCGAGCCGGACGTTGTCCTCATGGACGTCAACCTAGGCGAAATGGACGGCGTCGCTGCCACGCGCCGGATTCTGGCGAGGGACCCTGATATCAAAGTGATCGGACTGTCCATGCACATCGACAAAAGCGTCGCCAACGCCATGCGCGACGCAGGCGCGGTCGCCTATGTAACGAAGGGCGGACCTTCTCAGAACCTGATCGAAGCGATACGGACCTGCCATCGGATCTGATTTGCCGGCTTTCACATATCCGCTGAGAGCCGCGTTCGCGAGAGACTATCTTCTTGGACCTTGATGCGATGGTTATGACATGTGCATTACTGCGCACGTTATGGTAACCGATTGTCTCGCTTCGTGCGCCGATGTCGGCAATGGCGGCAGAGCCAGTGTGCGGCGGCTACGGCTATCGCAAATATGAGGATCGCCGTGTGTACGGCGGGCCGCCGGGGAGGCTCGTCTCGCGGATTGGCTGCACCAGGCAACGGGTTTGCCCGTGGAACAGCCCCTCCTTCTCGATCATGGCATGCCCCATCCTACCGGTGAGCGGATCTACAAAGGAAAAGGGCAGACGGTCGGCATCTCCTTATGCATGTTACAATAAACCTGTGACGCCGCAACATACCGTGGTTTCCGAACGCGGAGGGACGAAGCACTATGAATAGAGCCGTCGCTTTTGTGGCCATGCTGAGCCTGCTCGGAGGACTGGCGCTGCCATCATGGCCGCAACAGCGGAAAAGCGCCGAACCTCCGCTCCTGCAAACGGAACTCGACGAGCCCTATTTCCGGTGGGTAACTGCGCCAGGCGATCTGTATGGATTTTGGGACGCTGTTCCTCCGACTGAGGCGCACACTGCAACCGGTGCACAGGCCTTTTCAGTCCATCAAGGCCTGCAGATCGCGCGTAGGCCGGGGTCGCCTGGAACGCCAGAGGCTGTTAACCCGTTCAAGGCTACGCGCGACCGCGTGGTGTTGTACATTGACACGCCGCAGCCTGTCTATGCATTGAGCGTGTTGGTGTCGACGGCCTTTTCAGGCGCGGCGGGCGCGGGCCGGCTGTATCGGGTCGAAGGGGACGGCAGCCAACGGCCTATCGCCGAGAATGTGCAAATCGATGCACGCCGGATGCCATGGCTTTTGCTGGTAATGACCGCGCCTGCCCCGCCGGGACGATATGCCCTCGAGATACGGGCGGAAAGCCTCGTAGTCGACGTCTGGCCAGTTGACCTGGGCAGGACGGACGTAGCCCTCCTGGACCCGGCCTCGAGCGACCGACTTCAGCCGGGCCGCGCGCTCATTGGATGGGTTCAGTACACCGACGGCGCGTGGGTGCGTTGGGGCGGAGAGGCCGCACCCGCAGGCAACCTGGCCATTGGCGCCCTGGATCTCAACGCGATGGCCGCCCCAACCAAGAGCCGCTTTGGCTTGGGCTTGGGCGAGCACAATAACCCCTACTTCGTGCGCTATCCGGAGTGGTTCTGCCGCGAGTACCCTCAAGCGTTCATGCGAGACGCACAGGGACGCCCCATCGAGGCGCCGTTCCCGGCAGCTCCCAAGGCGATGAATCCCATGCCCGCAGTGGACGATCCGACGTTAACGCACTTATCATCTGCGTTGATCTGGTCTGGCGTCCAGGCCAATCGTGGCAACGGTCTGCTGGCTTACTGGGTGATTGGCGGCGAGGAGGCCTATCCGGAGATCTTCGGATTGCAAGCGGGCGACTACAGGTCTGCCTCGCTTGCACATTACCATTCTTTTCTCGAGGCCTACGACTTGTCCAGTATGAGAGACAAACAGCCTCTCGAAACACCGGGGGCCTGGTATACGTTCCGCGAACAAGCTTTCGGCGACCGCGCTGCAACCTATATGCAGCTCTTTCTCAGCAGCGACGCGAAGAGGCCTGTATTTCATCCCACTCACGGCAACATGTTCTATGAATGGGGGAGGCGGCTTCTAGGTTTTTCCCCCGCTCAGTTTGCCGGCAACTCTGACGGCTTCGAGACGGGGCAAATCACGATTGACAACGACGAGGAACGGCTCAACCTGCTGACCCTGATTCCCATGTCGGCCTATCATGTCCCCATCGTGACCCCGCGCCTCGCCAACAAAACGCTTGACGCCGAGGCGATAGGGGACGGCCGCAGTTTTACGCCCATCATGCTACGCCGGCTTGTCTACGAATGCCTCGGTTTGGGCCTATGGCACATTGGCCTTGTCACTTGGGACGAAGACCTGCCCGACGGCCAGTGGCATATCAAGGATACGCCTGCCGAAAAAGAGGCAGAGCACGTCTTCAAGGAAATCGATCGGATGCGCTCGCTTCTCGCGGGCATGGGACGGCTTCAGCCACAGGTGGGCCTTTACATATCCGACGCCACATGGCTGCTCGAGGGCTGGGATGCCCGCTGGTCAGGGTTTTTCTATGACGCGCTCCGCGACCATTGGCATCTCGGCATCGTGGGCGACGCCGTCCTTAACGAGGATCTGGCGACACGCATGCCCGTTCTTATCAGCATCGAAAACCCAGTGGTTTACGAAGGCGCGATAAGTGGTCTGAAACGCTATCTCGCTGGTGGAGGGCGCCTTTACACGTGGGGCGCCTTTGCGGAACAGAACGCCCACGGCGGCCCTCTCGAAGTGCAGCTCAGAGACCTCGAACGCTCGGTTGTCGAGCTCCAAATCGAGCCGGAAACGGAACCCCGGACCCTCGTCAACCGGGCTTCAACCATCGAAGGGGCCTTCGTTTTGGAAAGGGAATACAGCCCACTTCCCTTGAGTGCGGTCGAGTCAGCGGTGCGCCGGACCTACCCAAGGTCTGTCCTGCGTCCCTTCGAGGTGGATGCCGGGGGCAAACATGTCGAGACCTTCCCGTTAACGGACGGCGTCACCATGCTGATTGTGCTTGTCAACCATGACCCGCGCAGCGCAACCGTGAGGCTGGGGCCGCCGCAGGCGGGCCGTGCGCCTGTACGCTGGAAGTTCCGGGAAGCCTTGACAGGGCGCGCCCTTGATACAACCCGAGGCGCTGCTCTGACGATCGAGGGCCATGGAACGGCAGTAGTCTGGGCCTATCCCGATAGTCCAACGGGGCAAACCTCTGAGGAGGTGGATCGCGCTATGGAGGCGGTCAGAACCTGGAGGGCCCTCGGAGCAGACATCGAGACGCAGCGGGTGCTGCTCGAGCAGGCCCAGGCCCTCCTCGGTGAAGGCCAGCTCAAAAAGGCGAGCGCGTTGGCCCGCCGCATCACCTCAGCCTTGGGGATAAGCGCGAAGCTCGAAGAAGGCGACGACAGCGCCCTCAAGATTATCGCGCAAGTGTTTGACGTGGAAGGCGAACCAGTCGACGGAGCAACTGTGCAAGCGCGCGTCGTACCCGCCTTCTACCAATGGCTTCCCCTCAAGGCAGCCGGCAAAGGACGGTACACGCTTGACGTAACGCACGAAGGCCGCCCGTTGCGCTACGACGTTTACAACACCCGCTACGTCCCTCTCGAGGGTCCTGTGCGGCTTATCGTTCGCGCGAGAACCTCGTCAAACCGGGGCGGTGCACTGGTCTCTAATGCTCTCCATGCGCCAACGCCGGCCGCCAAGGAAGGGCCATGACGAGCATAGCACCTCCAGACGCCGTGCCGGACTGCGCAGTCAGTACAAAGCGAACAGGACCCATGCCGCGGAAGTAAGCCTTGGCAAAAGGGTCGTAGAATGGTGGGAAGTCGGGCTGCGTCAGCGACAGCATATACCCGTCGCTCTCTTCCGTGAATCTATGCTGGCGAAGGTTTCCGGGAGCGATTCGTGCATAGACCTGGGCGCCTCGCACGGGGTCGCCGTTGCTGTTGTACACCCGGGCCTTCATGACGAAACGCTGCCGTTCTTCTCCGGTGCTTGGTTCGAGGGCAATGGCTAAGGATCCGAGGACTCGACGCGCCAAACAGTAAGCTTTGGACGCGAGCCGCGCATCCCCGGCTTGTGCGCGCGCGGTGGCGCATAGCTTCTCAAACGGCGAAACGTCTGCACCCAGTTCCCGCCACCGATCAACCGCAGCAGCAGCGCGCGCTACCGTTTGCTCCGCCCGCTGCCGCGTCGCTGCGGGATGGAACCAGACAAGCCGGGTCCCATAGGGTGCAAGGTCGGTTTCGACGCTATACCCGCCACCCTCTAGCCGCTTCCCGTCAACAGCGTTCTCCCCGACCCATTCCTCGGTTTCCGCATCCTGCGTAAGGGTAGGGACGAGCTTCACCTGCTCGGTACTGTCCGACATGTTGACGAGAACAGTGAGCAGCGAGATGCCGTCGGTCAAGGTGAAGGCGTGGATAGGACCGTCCCCGCCCGCCTGATCAACGTGTACCGGCCGGAGGTCCGTTGCCGGCAAATGCGCAAGGACGCCCTTCTCGACCTTGTCGACCGGCACAGGCGTGTACGTATGGGGCCACTGCCAAGCGCCGTCTCCCGTCTGAAACTGGTTGACCAGCGTACGCTGTTGGCCCTCGGCGGGGAACTCGAGCGCGACGACGCGCGGATGGGCGCCCGGCGCGAGCGTCCCTGGACTCAGAGGACGCGTCAGCTCGTCTTGCTCGGCGAAACCGCCCCAGACAAACAGACGGCCTCCGGCCTCGATGTACTCGAACAGACCCCGTCGCGCCTCCTTCGAAACGAACCGGTTGTCAATGCTGATGAGAACAGGCGTTCGCGCGGCCAGCTCAGCAGACAGCATGGCGTCGCTGACCAATGAGACTTGCCAGTGTCGGACCCACGCGTCCTGGAGAAACCCGGTCCAGCGCGGGTTCCATGCGTCGAGCCACGTATCATCTGCAATATAAAGTCCCACCCGGGGCTGAAGACGGCTCATCCCATCGAGCACCGGCCAGGCTTGACGAATCTCGCTGAAGACCTTGCCGCATTCCGCCTCCGCCGGCGTATCTTTGATGAACCACTCGCCGTCGCCCAAGGATGCGCGCCAATGAATCGGCCCAATGTGCCACACGCCAAAGCCCAGGCACTCGTACACCATCCGGCGCA
>CAZBQH010000347.1:0-6263 GCA_964493915.1 uncultured Nitrospiraceae bacterium | reverse complement strand
TCGACGGGCGGTTTGCCATGGAAATCGGGTTCAAGAGCGTCCCAGTATTTCCAGACAGGTGTGCGCCAACCGTGCTTGCGCATCCAAGTGCACTCGGTGATATAGAACTCGGACCGGGGCGTGAAGTCTTTGTCGCTCAACGCAGCCGTAAGCGAGACACCGTCCATCTTCGCATCCTTGGCATACTTCTGCAGGCCGCAGATGTCGAGCACCGTTGGAAGCAGGTCCTGGTGAAGCGTATAGGCTTGATGGCGCAGTCCGGCAGGAATTCGGCCCGGCCAGTAGAAGAACAAAGGAACCACCAGCGTAGGCTCGTATAGGCCGTGGTGGTCGAAATAGATCCCATGGTCGTAAAGCGTCTCGCCATGGTCGCCCGTCACGACGATAAGCGTATTATCGCTGAGGCCCAGCTCTTGGACACGGTTAAGGATCACCTGAATGCATGCGTCCATGTAAGCAAGTCCACCGTCGTACTGCGCGATGATGAAGTCTTTGTCCGTGCAACCCGGCGGCAACCAGGACGCGAGAAAATCCGCGAAAGGCTTGAAAGCGAAAACCGGTTCCATGCTTTTGTTGCTCTTATCGCACGGATCCTTGCCGTAGAACATGCTGTCAAAGGGCGGTGGGGGCAAGTAGGGAGCATGGGGATCAAGGTGCCGCAAAAAAAGCAGGAAGGGCTTGTCGTCGGCTGCAAGCTTCTCCAATTCGGGCAGCGCAATGGCGTTCAGATTCTCTGCCTTGCGGGCAGGCCGGTCTTCCCACGAAACCCACCCTTCGAAATTCAGATAGGTTTGGAATCCTCGATAGAAATCGCCGTGGAACCCAACGCAGGTGGTGTTGTAACCCGCCTCGCGGAAGATCTCGGGCATGGTCCTTATATCTTCCGGCAGAGGCCCTAACGGACGCAGCGACGGCATCTGCGTGTTGATTACGTCGCAGCCCGTAAGGATGTTCGAGTACGCGGGCGTCGTAGGAATATGGGCGCTGAACGCGTTCTCGAAAAGGGCGCCGCGAGCGGCAATACGATCGAGATTGGGTGTAGTCATTTTCGGATAGCCGTAGCAACTCATATGATCGCGTCGAATGCTGTCGATCGCGAATAGGACGACGTTGGGCGGTTTCTTAGCCATGTGTCTTTCTCCATACCAGGGATTAAAGGCCATAGGAGCGTCTGGACGGAATACCAGCCTATGGCGCCTCCGCACCGGCAAACAGTTGTGACCTTGCTGACGCCGCTTCTACCGAGCGCCCAAACTCTTGAGACAAGCGTTCAGATACCCCCGCGATTCGGCCGCAATGATCGCACACCGGTTCAACTCGTAATCGCTGGCGCCGATGACTTCAAGGTTCACGGGGCCGTCGTAACCAGCGTCAACCATGACCTTGCAGTACCCCATCAGGTCGATGTCGCCGCGCCCGCAAGCCTGATCTTCAGGCGCCCCGGGGGTCGGCCCAGGACCTTTACAGTCGCGGATATGAATGTGCTTGACCCCCGAGATGACCTGTCTGAGCGCCTCTTTGGGCGTCTCACCGCCCCGGTGGATATGACTGGGATCCATGTCAATCCCGAAGGCGGGAGACTTGATCTGGTTCATAGCCGCGAGGGTGGTGGGGGTGCTCCAGATGGCGGCCCGCACATGAGCCTTTACGCACAAAGACACGCCGAAGGGTTCCGCCTTTTCCGCCATCTTGGCCAGCATGTCGACACATCTCTTAAAATCATCAGGAACATCGGCGCTGCCGCCCGGGCCCAC
Source organism: uncultured Nitrospiraceae bacterium (assembly GCA_964493915.1). GTDB lineage: Bacteria > Hydrogenedentota > Hydrogenedentia > Hydrogenedentales > SLHB01 > CAZBQH01. The sequence goes on along the minus strand of CAZBQH010000347.1, from coordinate 4,509 downwards.
ATTCACAACCGGGATGCCTATTTCCGCAGCAGCCTCGAAGGCCATCATGAGGCGGTCTTCAACCAGGGCGCCTTCTTCCATGGCGGTCAGCGGAAGGTCAAGATCTTCCACGATTGCCTTGATCTCCGCGGCCTGGTTTTTCCAGTTCTCGAGGCAAAGATGCTCGCCCATCCCTTTCAGCGCGGAAATCTCCGCCGCGTCGTAACCTGCCCGCTTGATGTTCTCCATAGCCGTGCGGAAATCATGCTTGCCGAACAAGACCGTGTTAACACCGAGTTTGATCATCGTTCCTCTCTTTCCGCTGAATGCTTCCGGCGATTGCTATCGTTTCTGCAAGGCTTTGGCCGCCCCTACCGAACCGATGCGCTTATCAAGTCCGAGGTGGTAATCGTGAATCGGGTTTGGCTTGCCCGAGCTTTTGCAGCTCTTCTTTATCCAGTTGTTCATCCGCGCACGCAGGTTCTCAACGATCAAAGGCTCTTTATCCGCCAGGTTGACGAGTTCCTTCGGGTCTTCGACGATGTTGTAGAGTTCAACCGGCGGTTTGTTGTGGAAATCCGGCTCGAGGGCCTCCCAGAACTTCCAGATCGGCGTCCGCCAGCCTTGTTTGCGCATCCAGGTGCACTCGCTGATATAGAACTCGGAACGGCGACTGCCTGTGGTGTCCGTAAAAAAGGGCACGTTGGATGCGCCGTCGAATTTGACGCCTTTTGCGGCGCGCTTAATATTGAGCAGATCGAGCAAAGTCGGGATGAAGTCCTCATGGAGCGTGTAGGCCCGCGTGCGGACGCCCGCCTGTACTTTGCCCGGCCAGAAGAAGATAAGCGGCACAACCAGAGTCGGCTCGTAAAGCCCGTGGTGGTCATACCAACACTCATGCTCGTAGAGCGTCTCCCCATGGTCGCCGGTAACGATCACCAACGTGTTGTCGGCAATCCCCATTTCGTGCGTGCGCGTAATGATCCGCTGAATGCAGGCGTCCATATACGCCAAGGCACCGTCGTAGAGCGCATCAACAAAATGGCGATCACGCACTCCAGGCGGCAACCAGGATGCGAAATAGTCGGCGAACGGCTTGAAGTCGAACACCGCCTTCATGGTGTCCGGCACATCCTCGCTGCACGGGTCTTTCGAATAAAACATCGCGTCAAAAGGCGGCGGCGGCAGATAAGGGGTATGGGGATCCATGTGGCGCAGGAACAGCAGCCATGGCTCGCCATTGGCATCAAGCCGTTCCATCGCCGGGATCGCGACGTTGTTCAGGCTTTCAGCCTTCCGAGCAGGACGCTCGTCCCAACCGCCGCCCCAACCCTCGAACTGCACGTATTCGTCGAAACCGCGGTAAAAATCCCCATGGCCTACGCAGACAGACTTATACCCTGCCGCTCTCAGCACTTCGGGCAGCGTTGGTTGATTGGGGTCCATAGGCCCTTTCGGACTCAGCGAGGGCATCTGGGTCGCAATCACGTCGCGGCCCGAGAGCATTGTCACATACGCAGGCGTCGTCGGAATATACGCGCTGAAGGCGTTCTCGAAAAGCGTGCCCTGCGCTGCAATACGGTCGATATTCGGCGTTGTCAAACGGGGATATCCGTAGCAACTCATATGGTCGCGCCGGATGCTGTCAATCGCAAACAGAATAATGTTGGGCAGTTTCTTTGCCATGGACTGAATCCTTCCTTACTTTCTTCCGCCGCAAGCCTTCATGGATGCGTTCAGAAATCCATAATTCTCCCCCGCAATGAGCGCGCACCGGCTTAGATCATAACGAGAACCGCCGATGATCTCGACATTGACCGGGCCGTCATACCCGCTGTCAACAAGCACTTGGCAGTAACCCAAAAGATCAATGTCGCCTCTGCCGCAGGACTGTTCCTCGGGCGCGCCAGGCGCCGGGCCCGGGCCTGGGCAGTCGCGGATATGAACGTGACGGACCCGTGAAATCACCTGCTTGAGCGCTTCTTTGGGGACTTCGCCGCTCCGGTGAACATGGCTCGGGTCCATGTCAATGCCAAAGGCGGGACTCTCGATGGCCTTCATGGCCTCGAGCGTTGTGGCAGTGCTGCTAATGGAGGTCCCGACGTGTGCTTTCGTACAAAGGATGACCCCAAACTCCTCGGCCCGCGCAACCAGCTTAGCCATCCGATCGATGCACTCGGTCAGGTCTCGCGGATCGACATTTTTGCCACTCGGCCCTATGTTGATGATCGGGATACCGATTTCGGCGGCCGCTTCGAAAGCTTGCAGGATCCGCGTCTCGTCAAGCGGTCCCACTTCCATGGCCGTTAACGGAAGCTCGAATTCCTCGACCAGCTCCTTCACCTCGGCCGCCTCCTCGCGCCACCGGTCCAGGTGCAGGTGCTCGCCTAGCGGATCGCCAAAGGCCCCGAGGCCGTTCAAGGCAGATAACTCGGCCGCGTCATACCCGGCCCATTTGATGTGTTGCATGGCGGTGCGAAGGCTTTCTGCGCCGAACAGCACCGTGTTGACTCCCAACGAGATCATGGGAACCTCCTTCTCGCTCCTTTGCTGCACTTGTCCAGTAGACGTGCCATAGATATCCTGGCCGGTCAACGGATGTTAATAATAGCTTTGCTATCCCAGGATGCGATCGCAGCCTCAATAACCGTCTGAGCTTTGAGGGCGTCTTCGCCAGAGCCGTCTATTTTCCCCGGTGCGACCCGGGCCTCGTTCTGTTCGATCCAACGGTTAATGCGGCTTGCGAACGTTTCATTGAAATGCGTCATGCCGCCCAAGTGGTGGTGGTGTTCAACCTCGGTATTCACGCGATTGGTGAGGTACAGGTCTTGACAGGCCTCTTCGAGCAGGAACCGGCCTTTGCTTCCCGTAACCTCGCAGCTCTCGAGCCCGAAACCACCGCCCGCGTCGTAGCTTCCGCAAAGATGGCCGACAACGCCGTTTTTGAACAGCATGTTGACTTGCACATTCGACCAGCACTTGCGCTTCTTACCGTCCAGGGTCCACCCATGGTTGAAAAAGGCGTGGACATTCTTTACGTCACCGCAAAAGTAGCGCATGACATCGATCGAGTGAGGGTGAAGGGCGCGCATGTGGAAATGCGGCGCTGTCTCGTTGGGATTAGGGATCCACATCTTCATGTTGATGGCGTGCAGATGACCCAAGCGGTCTTCCTCCACCCATTGTTTGGCAAGACGGGCCGCCGGCGTGAACCGATGGTTCAGATCGATTCCGTAACGCAGACCTTTGCGCTTGGCAAGCGCCACCATCTTTTTCGCCTTGGAGAGTTCATTGGATATAGGTTTCTCGCCCAGCGTAGGGATCCCCGCCCTCAGCAGTTGCATCGTCGGCTCGTAGTGGTCGCCGCCGTTCTCTTTGCCGGCGGTGCACATGCTGGCGCAGTCGATTTTGATTCCGCTGTTCAGCATGTCGTTAACGCTGTAGAACGCCTGACAGCCGTAGGCTTGCGCCGCCCTATCGGCCCGTTCCTTAATAATGTCGCAGACCGCCACGATCTCCGACAACGGATTCGCCATATAACAACGAGCATGCGTGTTGCCGATTCCGCCCATACCAACAATTGCTACTTTGAGCCCCATGACTCTCTCCCAGGTTTTTGTGTTTGGATTTCCACAACATACAGAGCGCAATTCAACCATCTCGCGAAGCGGAAGTCAATTCTTTGTCATTCAGCGGCCCTTTGCCTCGTCTCCGGCCTACCGATCAGCTTAGCCATAGCGCATCTGGCGTCGACGAACAGACCGCCCAACCGAGGCCGCTCGTGTTCGCAATGCTCGGCGGTATGAAGGACTGCCGCATCGCGTTTGCCGATGCCTTCGGCACGGAGCGTATCCCCTTGTTCGGTTACGTCGACCTCCTGGCGCCCGGAAGCTTGGATGACATCCTGGAACAAGGCGGCCCAACGCTCGAAAGGGCGGGGCAAGCCATGGCGCAACTTTCCGCCTGTTTCCATTCGTTGATGGAAAACGAGCACGGGAAATTGCACTTATTCCTCGCAGTGATCAAAGGCCCGCAGAAAAGCCAACAGCGGGCAGTTCCGGCATGAACGGTTCGCGCCGCACCAGTCCTGGTAAAGCTGCAGTAACCCTTGCTGCGCCTGAAACTTCAGTCTAGGCCGCGCTCCTACCCCATATATCCGCGGAATCATCGCTCTTAAGACATGGTTTGGCGCTTCTTTCGGAAGCGACGCAAAAAGGACCCGGACGGATTCCTCGCGAAGGTGGTCCTTCTGCTGGCGCGCGAGGGCGAGAGCCGCCGGCACGACGACGTTGCCGATAATCGAAAGCACCCGTCCCCTGCCCAAAGGCGCTGTCGGCTTCCTCATGGGATTGTCCGTCCAGGAACAATGGATGGACCAGTACCCCACAGGACCCGGGAAAAGACGCTCGAACTCCCGGCGGCGTGCTGCCGGGCTCAGACTTGCACGCCAAATGTCCTCGAGGGTTCGCGCGAGCCCTGCTTTCGCCGTTCTCGACAGGAAACGTGCCGCTCCTGCAAGGCGCCGTTCCG